>NZ_JBEOZT010000026.1:0-178462 GCF_040298265.1 Nonomuraea sp. NPDC001636 | reverse complement strand
CTGGCTGCGGTGGTGACCGCCGGTCAGCGGGGCGACAGCCCGCAGTTCATCCCGGTGCTGGGCAAGATCCGGGTAGGCCGCATCGGCGGTGGCCGCCCAGGACCCGCCCGGACCTGGTCCTGGCCGACAAGGCCTACACCAGCAAGGCCAACCGCACTCATCTGCGCCGGCGTGGGATCAAGGCGTGCATTCCGAGCAAGGCCGACCAGGACGCCCACCGACGAGCCAAGGGGTCGAAGGGAGGCCGGCCGCCTGCCTTGGACCCTGCGTTCTACCGGCTGCGCCATGCCGTGGAGTGCGGCATCAACCTGCTTAAAGGCAACCGCGGCATGGCAACCCGCTACGACAAGCTCGCCGTACGCTACGAAGCCGTCGTCATCATCGCCGCGATCGACCAGTGGCTCAAGGCCTTATGAAACACGGCCTAGCCGGACAGGCGCCAGGCCAGCCGGGCGGCCCCGGCCAGGCCCGCGCGCACGCCCAGCGTGGTCGGCCGCACCCGGACCGCCCGGACGAACGCCAGCCCCGCGACGTCGTCGAGCGCCCGCTCCAGCGGCCCGAACAACACCGCGCCGGCCGCCGACACGCCGCCGCCGATGACCACGGTGTCGAGCTCGACCGCGGCCGCCGTGGAAGCGATCAGGCCGGCCAGCGCGCGGGCGCCGCGCTCGAAGGCCGCCAGCGCCACCGGATGCCCGGCGGACGCGTCGGCGGCCAGCGCCCTGGCGTCGCGGTCGCCCGCGGGCGCCCAGCCGTTCTCCAGGGCCCAGCGGGCCAGATTGGGGCCGCTGGAGTAGCGCTCGACGCAGCCCCGGCCGCCGCACTCGCAGCGCTCGCCGCCGGGATCGACGCTCATGTGGCCGACGTGCCCCGCGTTGCCCGCCGGGCCGAGCAGCGGCGCGCCGTCGATCACCAGGCCGCCGCCGATGCCGGTGGACACGACGACCCCGAGCAGCGACGTGCTGCCCTGCCCGGCGCCCAGCCAGTGTTCGCCCAGCGCCATGCACTGGGCGTCGCCGGCCAGCACCACGGGCAGGCCGGTCAGCCGCCGCAGCTCCTCGCGCAGCGGGAAGCCGCGCCAGCTCGGCATGTTCACCGGGCTCACCGTGCCCGTGGTGAGGTCGAGCGGGCCCGCGCAGCCGACGCCGACGGCGTGCGGTGCCGGGCCCCCGCCGGTCACCTCCGCGACGAGGGCCGCCAGCGCGGACATGACGTCGGCGCGCGGCGTGGGCCGCGCGGCGGAGCGCAGCAGCGAGCCGGCCTCGTCGACCAGCGCGGCGGCGAGCTTGGTGCCGCCGATGTCGACGGCGAGCACGCAGGTCATCCGGGTACGGGCTGGCCGGGCCGGCGGAGGCCGCCGAGGCGTGGCAGGGGGAAGCGGGCGCGCAAGGGGAACCTCCGTAGGACGGGATGCCGGCGCCCGACACGATATGCCTTTCCTTGATCGATGACAACGATGTCATCGGTTCCCTGTGGACAACGAACGCCGCCTGCCTCCCATCTGTGGAAAAACTGTGGACGGACGCGCGGCCGGTGCCGGGAAGCCGAGCAGTCATGGAAGGATTGACGGCATGAGCGCAGTGAAACTCGACGGCAAGGCGACAGCCGCCAGGATCAAGGCAGACCTCGCGACCCGGGTGGCCGCGCTCAAGGACCGCGGCATCACGCCCGGCCTGGGCACCGTCCTGGTGGGCGACGACCCGGGCAGCCAGATCTACGTCGCGGGCAAGCACCGCGACTGCGCCGAGGTCGGCATCGCCTCCATCCGCGTCGACCTCCCGGCCACCGCCACCCAGAAGGACGTCGAGGCGGCCGTCGACGAGCTCAACGCGTCCCCGGCCTGCACCGGCTACATCGTTCAGCTCCCGCTGCCCAAGCAGATCGACACGATGGCGCTGCTGGAGCGCATGGACCCGGCCAAAGACGCCGACGGCCTCCACCCGGTCAACCTCGGCCGCCTCGTCCACATGGTCGACGCGCCCCTGCCCTGCACGCCCCACGGCATCGTGCTGCTGCTCCAGGAGTACGACGTGCCGATCAAGGGCGCCGACGTCGTCGTGGTGGGCCGCGGCATCACCGTCGGCCGCTCGCTCGGCCTGCTGCTGACCCGCCGCAGCGAGAACGCCACGGTGACCCTCTGCCACACCGGCACCCAGGATCTGGCCGCCCACGTGCGCCGCGCCGACATCGTCGTGGCCGCGGCCGGCGTGCCCGAGCTCATCACGCGCGACATGGTCAAGCCCGGCGCGGCCGTCCTCGACGTGGGCGTCTCCCGGGTCCACGGCAAGATCGCCGGTGACGTGGCCCCCGACGTCGAGGAGGTCGCCGGCTTCCTCACCCCCAACCCGGGCGGGGTCGGGCCGATGACCCGCGCGCTGCTGCTGTCCAACGTCGTGGAGGCCGCCGAGCGTTCCTGAGTGATCCGGGGATGAAGCCGTGATGGGGGGAATGGGAAGAAGAGCGAGCCCCACCCCCATCACGGAAGGCCGATTCATGGAAACCCCGCTCATCGCTGTCGAGGGCACCTACGAGGAGATGGGGGCCGAGGTCGGCCGCCGCACCGCCGACCTGGTCGCGCGGAGCGTCGAGACCTACCTGCGGCGGTTCCGCGACAAGTCCGGGCTCTCCTCGGCCGACGTGCTGCGCTGGGGCCAGACCTTCCTCGACGTGGCCAGGGCGTACGACCCGAGCATCGCCGCCATGCTGGCGGGCCTGGCGGCGGGCGCGGGGCAGCCGGTCGAGCACATCGCCGCCCTCAACGCCCGTACCGAGCTGCTCGACGGCACCGGCTACCACGACGACGGCTGCACCGCGCTGGCCGTCCTGCCCAAGTACACCCGCGACGGCCACACCCTGCTCGCCCAGAACTGGGACTGGCATCCCGAGCAGGGCGCGGTCACCTTCCTGCTGGCCACCCGCGACACCGAGGGGTTCGCGGTGCTCACGCTGGCCGAGGCCGGCATGCTCGCCAAGTCGGGGCTCAACTCGGCGGGGCTCGGGGTGTGCGCCAACCGCCTGCAGTCCGACCGCGACCAGGCCGGGGCGGGGGTCCCGTACCACTTCCTGCTGCGCGGGGTGCTGCAGTCCGACCGCATGAGCCGGGCCCACCGCAAGGTGCTCGACGTGCCGCGCGTCTCCTCGGGCAACCTGCTCATCGCCGACGCCGGCGGCGAGGCCATCGACCTGGAGGTGGCTCCGGGCGCGTTCGGCGCGCTGCTGCCGCGCGACGGCCTGCTCACCCACGCCAACCACTTCGAGGCCGAGCTGCCGCTGGAGGACATGAAGGCGGCCAGGTCCGGCCTGACCCTGCTGCGTCCCGAACGCGTGCGCCACCTGCTGGAGGACACCGCCGCCGAGCGCGGGGTCGGTCTCGAACACGTCGTCGCGGCCCTGCGCGACCACTACTCCTTCCCCGACGGCGTCTGCCGCCACCTCGACCCCGACGCCGGCCCGGCCGAGGAGTGCCACACGGTCTACTCCGTCGTCATGGACCTCGACGCCCGCGAGCTGGCGATCGCCGGCGCGCCGCCGTGCGCCCGCCCGTACGAGCGGTGGGCCCTGGACGAGGTCTTCAAGCCCGACGCCACCCCCGAGCTCTGCTTCGACCCGGCGGCCGACGACGGTCGCCGCCCTCCGGCCTGGTGACCCGGCTCACGGCCGGAAGTCCTGGTCCACGGCCACGGTGACGTCGAGCAGCAGGGGCTCCTCGCGGGCGGCCAGCGACGGGATCACCTCGTCCAGCACGGCCGCCAGCTCGCCGGGGCTGTCCACCCGCCGGGCGGGGCAGCCCAGCGACCTGGCCAGCGCGGCCATGTCCACCTCCGCGAACGGCGGCCAGGGGGCCTTGCCGCCCTGCCGGTCGGCCAGCCGGTCCATGACCGCGTAGCGGCCGTTGGCGAGCACGACGAACAGCGCGCCCACCCGGTAGTGGGCGGCGCTCCACAGGGCGTGCACGCCGTACAGCGCCGAGCCGTCGCCCACGACCGCCACCACCGGGCGTCCGGGCAGCGCCATGCGCAGGCCGACCGCGGCCGGCACGGCGAACCCGAGCCCGCCCATGGCCGCCGAGACGAAGCCCAGCGGGTTCCTGGCCGGGACCAGCCGGTGCAGGTCGGGACGGGACGACGGGGTCTCCTCCAGCAGCACGACGTCGCGGGGCAGCCGCCGGGCCAGCTCGCGCAGCACGTACGCGGGCCGCAACGGCTCCCCGCCGGGCGCCTCAGGAGCCGGGGCCGGCGGACCGGCCAGCGCGGTGGCGGGACGGGCCGGCAGCAGGGCCGCCAGCCGCTCGCAGACGACCCCGGGCGGGGCCAGGACGGCCAGGTCGGCCGGGCTCCGGTGCGCCTCGGCCGGGTCGTCGGTGACCACGGCGACCGCCGTCCCCGGCTCGACCAGCGGCCCCGGCGCGTACGGGTACTGCCGGAACACCGGCGCCCCCACGGCCAGCACGACGTCGTGCGGCGCGAGCACGGCCCGCAGCCGCTCCCGGTCGGCCGGCAGCACCCCCGCGTACTGCGGATGGTCCTGCGGGAACCCCGCCAGCGCCCCGAACGACTCCTGGAACACCGGGCACGCCAGCCGCTCGGCCAACCGCACCAGCGGCCCCCAGTCCGCCCCCGCCCCCGCCACGATCGCCGGGGACCGCGCCCCGGCCAGCAACTCGACCAGCGGCGCCAGGCCGGCGTCGGGCACGGCGGCGGGCCGCAGCACCCGGGCCGGGGCCGCCGGGGTCTCGCCGGCGAAGGGCGCCTCCCAGTCGTCCATCGGCACCACGACCAGGGCGGGGCCCCGGTGCGTGACCGCCTCGTGAAAGGCCCTGGCCAGCGCGCCCGGCACGTCCTGCGCCCGCACCGGCTGGTCGGTCCACACCGGGTAGTCGCCGGCCAGCCCGGCCAGCCGTCCGGCGAGGAACGGCTCCAGCGCCAGGTGCCGCCGGTCCTGCTGCCCCACCAGGACGACCAGGGGCGCCCGGTTCACCCGGGCCGTGGCGAGGGCGCCCACCGCGTTGCCCAGCCCGGCCGTGGTGTGCAGCACGGCCAGCGCGGGCTCGGCGTGCCCGATGGCCCAGCCGGTGGCCATGCCGACGACCGAGCCCTCGTGCAGCGCGAGCACGAAGCGGAGGTCGTCCGGCAGGCCGGTCAGCAGCGACACCTCGGTCGAGCCGGGGTTGGCGAAGATCGTCGTCAGGCCGTACCGCCGCAGCACCTCGAACGCCGCCGCCCGCACTGCGCTCATCGTGCCCCTCCTACGAACAGCGTGGTCACCGCCAGGTCCCGCCGGAGCCGCAGGATCAGGTCCTCCAGGCCGGCCCTGGTCTGCGCGTCCACGGCGGCGAACGGCTCGTCCACGAGCAGGACCTGCGGCTCGCAGGCCACGGCCCGCGAGATCGCCACACGCTGCCGCATGCGACGCACGGCTGCTCCTAGGTGTTCGCCATGCGCACAGGTATCCCCTGTCCGAACAGCTCCATATGGCGGAAACTACGCCCTTGTCGGCTTCTGTCAAGGATCACCATGGACGGCTGCTCACGCTCACCCCGCGCGTCCTGGAGCTGGGGTACGCCACGCCGGTCGCCGGTCGCCGGTCGTCCGTCACCGGTTGCGGTAGCGGTCGGTCGCGTCGCGGGTGGCCCGGATCGCCGCCTCGGCCCGGTCGTAGGTGCGCTGGGCCAGGCCGACGAAGATGCAGTCGACGATCAGCAGCTGGCTGATCCGGCTGGCCAGCGCGCCGGGCCGGAAGGCGGTCTCCCGGCCGGCCGACACCAGCGTGTGGCTGGCCAGGTCGGCCAGCGACGAGCGCGGGTTGTTGGTGATGGCCACGATCAGCGCCCCCGCCTCGGCCGCCGTACGGGCCGGGACCAGCACGTCCGGCGTCTCGCCGCTGCAGCTGATGGCCACCGCGACGTCGCCGTCCCGCAGCAGCGCCGCGCTGGTCAGGGCCAGGTGGGCGTCGCTGAACGGGTGGCTGGACAGGCCGATGCGCAGCAGCTTCTGCGACATGTCGGCGGCCACCAGCCCGGAGGCCGCCACGCCGTAGACGTCCACCCGCCGGGCCATCGCGATGGCCTGGACGACCTCGCCGAGCTGGTCGGGGTCGAGCTGCGCGGCCGTGTCCGCCAGCGCGTCGGACTCCGCCCGCGCCACCTTGGCGATCACGTCGGTCAGCGGGTCGTCGGGGGCCAGGTCGCCGGGCACCAGGCGTTCGGGCTGCTTGGCCACGGCGGCGGCCAGCGCGAAGCGCATCTGCGAGTATCCGGCGAAGCCGAGCGCCCGCGCGGTGCGCACGATCGTCGCCTCGCTGGTGCCCGACACCGCGCTGAACTCGGTGATCGTGCTCCGCACGACCAGCCCCGGGTCGTCCAGGATGATGCGCCCGATGGCCTGGGCCGCCGGGGTCAGCGACGGCAGCACCGCCCGCACGGTGGCGACCGGGTTCGCGGGCTCGGTGTTCAACGGGTCAGCCATTCGGCCGCCGCCTGCGCGGAGACGCGGGAGATGCCGTGCGTGGCGAGGTGGGCGGCCCCGACGGGCGCGTCGCTGATGCCGGTGTCCACCACGATCGCGTCGGGCCGGACGGCCAGCGCCCGCGCCAGCGCCTCGCGCACCCACGGGTGCCGGGCCGCGTCGTGCACCACGAGCACCACGGGACGGTCGTCGAAGGCGGGCAGCTCGCCGTCGCGGTCGAGGCGCACCCTGGCGGTGTTCGGCAGCCGGGCGGCCAGCGCGGCCGCGATGCCGGTCGGCGTGGCGGGGTCGACCGCCTGGTTGAGCCGGGTGTTGACCTCCACGACCAGCGGACCCCGGTCGAGCACGGCGGTGCCGGTGGTGGTCAGCGCGGCCCTGGCGGCCTCCAGGCCGACGCCTTCGTCGATGTCGGCGCGGGCCTTCTCGCGCAGCTCGGACCGCTCGGCGTACCAGCTGGACAGGGCGAGCACCCGGCCGGCCGCCTCGGCCAGCCGCTCCTCCGCCAGCCGGCCCGTGCGCACCGCCTCGACGACGGCGTCGCGCATCTCGTGCAGGCTGCGCTCGTCGGCCCGGCCGGCGCAGATGGTGTCGGCGCCGGCGGCCAGCGCGCGCACCGCGATCTCGCCGGGGCCGAACATGGCGGCCACGGCCTGCATCTCGATCGCGTCGGTGACCACCACGCCGTCGAAGCCGAGCTCGCCCCTGAGCAGGTCGGTCAGGGCGCTGTGGCTGAGCGTGGCCGGCATCGACGGGTCGAGCGCGGGCACGAGCAGGTGGCCGGACATGATCGAGCGCACCCCGTGCGCGATGGCGGCCCGGAACGGCGGCAGGTCGCGCTCGTCGAGCACCGCCCGCGAGGCGTGCACGGTGGGCAGCGCCAGGTGGGAGTCGGTGGTGGTGTCGCCGTGCCCGGGGAAGTGCTTGGCGCAGGCGGCCACGCCCGCGCCCTGCACCCCGGCCACGTACGCGACGGTGTGCCGGGCGACCAGCTCGGGGTCGGGCCCGAACGAGCGCACGCCGATGACCGGGTTCTCCGGGTTGGCGTTCACGTCGGCGGAGGGGGCGTAGTCGAGGGAGATGTCGAGTTCGGCGAGCATCCGGCCGATCTGCCGGCCGACCCGCTCGGTCAGCTCGACGTCGTCGGCCACGCCCAGCGCCCGGTTGCCGGGGAAGGAGCTGCCGGCGAGCACTTCGAGCCGGGTGACCGCGCCGCCCTCCTCGTCGATCGCGACGATCGCGCCGGGGTTCTCGGCGCGCACCGAACGGACGAGCTGCTCGCCGATGGAGTTGCGGGCGAACAGGATGACGCCGCCCAGGCCCTCGCCCAGCGCGCGGCGCAGCCAGTCGGGAGGCGACGTCCCTTCGAACCCCGGCTGGAGCACCGTCATCGCAAGTCGGACCAGCTCTGCGCTCATGCGGCATTTTCCTTCACGGTTGTTGATCTGAAGGTAATTTTCTGTCATCGTCGCCCTCGACACAACCATTGTCGAGAGGCCACCCCCCATGCCCAGCAGAAGGACTCTCCTGAAGGGTCTCGCTCTCGCCGCCGCCGCGTCCGCCGTGCCGCTGCCGGCCTTCGCCCAGGCAGACTACGTCCCCCCGCTGCGTCAGATGCGCGGCATGTGGATCGCTTCCGTCGTCAACATCAACTGGCCCTCGAAGTCCGGGCTGAGCGCCGACGAGCAGAAGGCCGAATACCTCGCCTGGCTCGACGTGGCCGTGCAGCGCAAGCTCAACTCCGTGTTCGTGCAGATCAGGCCGACCGCCGACGCGTTCTGGCCGTCGCCGTTCGAGCCCTGGTCGCAGTACCTGACCGGCACCCAGGGCCAGGACCCCGGCTACGACCCGCTCGGGTTCGCCGTGGAGGAGACCCACAAGCGCGGCCTGGCCTTCCACGCCTGGTTCAACCCCTACCGCGTGTCGATGCAGCCCGACCCGAGCAAGCTGCACCCCGATCACCCCGGCCGCAAGCACCCTGACTGGATCCTGCCGTTCGGCGGCAAGCTCTACTACAACCCGGGCATGCCCGAGGTCCGCAAGTTCTGCCAGGACGCGATGATGGACGCGATCACCCGCTACGACATCGACGGCCTGCACTTCGACGACTACTTCTACCCGACCAACACCACTGCTTTCGACGACAGCGCCACGTTCGCCAAGTACGGCGCCGGCTTCCCCGACCTGGCCTCCTGGCGGCGCAACAACGTCGACCTCATGGTCAGCGAGATGCAGCAGCGCGTCCTGCAGGCCAAGCCGGAGATCGCCTGGGGCATCAGCCCGTCGGGCATCTGGCGCAACAAGGGCACCGACCCGCTCGGCTCCGAGACCAACGGCGGCCAGTCCTACGACAACCTGCACGCCGACACCCGCGGCTGGGTCAAGAAGGGCTGGCTGGACTACATCGCGCCGCAGCTCTACTGGTACATCGGGCAGCCGCCGGCCGACTACTCCAAGCTCGTCCCGTGGTGGTCGGACGTGGCCGCGGGCACGAACACGCTGCTGTGGATCGGGCAGGCGGCGTACAAGGCGGGCGACCCGGCCCAGGCCGCCGAGTGGCAGAAGCCGGACGAGCTGTCCAGGCACCTGACGCTCAACCGCGCCCACCCCGAGGTCGGCGGCGACATCTGGTACAACGCCAACGACGTCAAGGTGGACCGGCTGGCCTCCATCACGACCGCCGTCAACGACCACTACCAGCGGCCCGCGCTCGCGCCCGTGCTGCCCCGCCTGGCGAACGGCGAGCCGCCGCGCCGCCCGGTGGTGGCGTACGCGCTGCGCCGCACCGGCGGCGTCGAGGTGCGCGTGGTGGCCACCGGCCGGGACGAGCCGTTCCAGTTCGCCATCTTCCGCTTCCCGGACGAGGCCGGCCAGAACGCCTTCGCCGACGCGCGCAACCTGGTCGCGGTCGTGCCCGCCGACCGCCAGATCCGCTGGACGGACCCCGACGGCAAGCGCGGCGACCACTACTACGCGGTCGCCGTCGACCGGGCCAACAGGACCAGCAAGCCCAGCCACGGTTTCCGGGTGATCTGAAGGACACCGGTGAAGGAACGCTGACCTCCGGCGACGAGCGCATGGCTCAACAGCGCGCGTCGCCGGCACGTTCCCGGACCGGCGACGAGCACGGCGCGCGCCACCGGCCTGGCGGCCCGCGGTCGCCCGCCGTCGCCCGTTCCGCGCCCAGCAGGGATGAACGCGGTGATCTCTCGATGGTTCCGACGCTGCCGGAACCCCTCGCCGAAGCCCCGGTCGCGATCTGGCTCCCTCTAGGAAGCCCTCCTACCGGCCGCCGACGGCTGCTGCTCAGCCGCGGCGCCCGCCGACCGCTGTGGTGGCACCACAGGGGTCGGGCGCACCAGCCCGAGCGCGACGACCTCGTTGGCGAGGCGCGTGCGGCGGTTGGTGCCCTCAGGAATCCTGAACTTCTGGTACAGCCGCAGCAGGTGTTGCTTGACCGCGGCTTCGGTCACGACCAGGTCGTCGGCGATCTCGCGCGCCGTCGCCGGAGCGACGAACGCCTCGTCGGACAGCGCCGGCCTGCAGAGCGAGGTCAGCACATCGACCTCGCGCCTGGTCAGCTCGGGCGCCGCCGCCCTACGCAGCTCGACCTCGGGGGTGAAGTCCTCACGGGGGACTCCACCGATGCGACCCCGCGCCGCGCCGAACGAGACGACGTCTCCGTCGTCAAGGACCCTCCGGGCGATCGGCCTGCCGTTCACCCGTGTGCCGTTGCGGGACAGGCCCAGATCAACGACGTACAGGTAGGGTCCTCGTCTGACGAACTCGGCATGGAGTCGAGACACACTGGGGTCGGTGAGCCGGATGTCAACACCCCGGCCTCTCCCGACCGTCGTGATCTCGGGGCGCAACGGGACCACGTCGCCGGTGTCCTCGATGCGTATGAACGGCCCCTCCACGGCAGTTCCTCCCCAGGTAGCCCGCCGTAACTATTACTACAGCTCCGGCTTACCCAACCGAGGGGATGCGGAATCTCCTTTGCCGAAAGGAGAATCCCCCGTGAAATTGGTCTGGACCTCTGCGAACGGTTTTACCTGCTCACGGGTAGACTTCGGAGGAAGATAAGCGGAGGAAACACTCATGGCGGACAAGCCCACGAAAGGCCTGGCCGATGTCGTCGCCGCGTCCACAGCGCTGAGTGACATCGACGGCAAGGCCGGTCGCCTCTTCTACCGTGGATACGACATCCACGACCTGGCCGGCCGAGCGACGTTCGAGGAGACCGCGTACCTGCTGCAGCGCGGCAGGCTGCCCGACCGGGGCCAGCTGGAGGCGTACGGCGCCGACCTGGCCCAGGGCAGGGAGCTCGGCGCGCTGGTCGCCGCCAACGTGGCGGAGATCGCCGAGAAGCAGAAACCCATGGAGGCGCTCCGCTCCCTCGTCTCGCTCTCCGGCGCCGACGACCCCGACAAGGACTCCACCGCCCCCGACGCGAACCTGCGCAAGGCGGCCCGCCTGACCGCGCAGCAGCCCGTGCTGGTCGCCCGCTACCACGCCGCACGCACCGGCGGCGCGGCCCCCGAGGCCGACCCCGAGCTCAGCATCGCCGGCAACTTCCTGCTCCAGGTCACCGGACGCGCCCCCGAGCGGCGTGCGGTCGAGATCTTCGACGAGTGCCTGGTGCTGCACGCCGACCACACGATGAACGCCTCGACGTTCGCCGCCCGCGTCTGCGCCGCGACCCTGTCGGACATGCACTCGGCCATCGTCGCGGCCATCGGCACGCTCAAGGGCCCGCTGCACGGCGGCGCGAACGAGCAGGTCATGAAGACCCTGGAGTCGATCCCGCCGGGCGGGGTGGCCCAGGCCGTGCGCGACAAGCTCGCCGCGGGCGAGAAGATCATGGGCTTCGGCCACCGCGTCTACAAGACCGAGGACCCGCGCGCGACGCACCTGCGCCGCATGTCCGCCGAGCTGGCCGAGGCCGCCGGCGACGACACCTACTACCGGATGTCGAAGGAGATGGAGGAGGTCGTCTTCGAGACGAAGGGCCTCTATCCGAACGTCGATTTCTACGCGGCGTCGGTCTACCACTACCTTGGCATTCCGACGGACCTGTTCACCCCCGTCTTCTCGATCAGCCGCATGTCCGGCTGGACCGCGCACGTGATCGAGCAGCATGCCGACAACAGGCTGATCCGGCCCGACAGTGAATACATTGGCGAGCGCGATCAGAAGTGGAAGCCAATAGAAGAGCGTTGAGCCGAGAGAACGAACGTGAACGCTGGGGACCGTTCCCGCTGATCGTGGCGGGAGCGGTCGCCGCCGTGCTCGTGATCCTGTTGGTGGACCCGCGCTGGGGCGGGTTCGCGCTGGGCGGTGTGCTGATGGTCGCCGCAGCGCTCCGGTTCGCCGGGTTCGACGGGCAACTGGCCGTCCGCGACAAGAAGACGGACGTCGTCACGCTGATCGCGTTCGGCTTCCTCATGGCCCTGACCTCGCTCGCGCTGTACAACAACGAGTTCAAGGCCTGGCTCCTGTCCCTTTTGGCCGGTTGACGGGACGGTCCGATAGCCTCAACGCATCCATTCATTGAAGGGGAACCATTCGCATGCCCAAGATCAAGGTGGAGGGTCCGGTCGTCGAGCTCGACGGCGACGAGATGACCCGGATCATCTGGCAGTTCATCAAGGACCAGCTGATCCTTCCCTACCTCGACGTCGACCTGAAGTACTACGACCTGGGGATCGAGTACCGGGACTCGACGGACGACCAGGTCACCATCGACGCCGCCAACGCCATCAAGAAGTACGGCGTCGGTGTGAAGTGCGCCACCATCACCCCCGACGAGGCGCGGGTCGAGGAGTTCGGGCTCAAGAAGATGTGGAAGTCCCCCAACGGGACCATCCGCAACATCCTCGGCGGCGTGATCTTCCGTGAGCCGATCATCATGTCGAACGTGCCGCGGCTCGTGCCCGGCTGGACCAAGCCGATCGTCGTCGGCCGTCACGCCTTCGGCGACCAGTACCGCGCCACCGACCTGGTCATCCCCGGCGAGGGCACCCTGACCCTCACGTACACGCCGAAGGACGGCTCCGAGCCGATCGAGCTCGACGTGTACGACTTCCCGGGCGGCGGCGTCGCCATGGCGATGTACAACCTCGACGAGTCGATCCGCGACTTCGCCCGCGCCTCCATGCGCTACGGCCTGGCCCGCAACTACCCGGTCTACCTGTCGACGAAGAACACCATCCTCAAGGCGTACGACGGCCGCTTCAAGGACATCTTCGCCGAGGTCTTCGAGACCGAGTTCAAGGCCGACTTCGAGAAGGCCGGGCTCACCTACGAGCACCGCCTCATCGACGACATGGTCGCCGCGGCGCTCAAGTGGGAGGGCGGCTATGTCTGGGCCGCCAAGAACTACGACGGCGACGTGCAGTCCGACACCGTCGCCCAGGGCTTCGGCTCGCTCGGCCTGATGACCTCCGTCCTCATGACCCCCGACGGCCAGACCGTCGAGGCCGAGGCCGCCCACGGCACCGTGACCCGCCACTACCGCGAGCACCAGAAGGGCAACCCCACCTCCACGAACCCGATCGCCTCGATCTTCGCGTGGACGCGTGGCCTGGCCCACCGCGGCAAGCTGGACAACACCCCCGCCGTGACCGACTTCGCCAACAAGCTGGAGCAGGTCTGCATCGAGACCGTCGAGGGCGGTCAGATGACCAAGGACCTCGCCATGCTGGTCGGCGGCGACGCCAAGTGGCTCACCACCCAGGACTTCCTGGCCGCCCTGGACGAGAACCTCAAGAAGAAGATGTCTGCTTGAGAGAAAACGGCCTCTACCTGCGGCTTCGTCGCACGGTAGGGGCCGTTTCGCATGCCCGGGGCCGTCCGCGGGCCGAGGCCGGCTCACCCGCTCACGCGGTCGGCGTTGAGCTCCGCGAAGGGCTCGCGGTCGGAGGGGCGCCAGGGCCGCAGCAGGAGGCGCCCGGTACGCAGCTCGACCGGCGGCAGGTGGGTGGAGTCGAGCACCGGGAGCATCTTATGCGCGGGGCGAGGTGGGGGAGCTCGTACTCTTGGTCCCGTGTTGAGTAGTAACCGGCTGCGTGTCCTGCTTGAGGTGTTCAGGACGGGCAGTATCGCCGGTGCGGCCAGGGTGCTGAAGTTGTCGCCGTCCGCCGTGTCCCACCAGCTGTCCCGGCTGGAGCAGGAGGCGGGGGTCGGGCTGGTCGAGCGCAACGCCCAGAGCCTGCGGCTGACCGAGGCGGGACGCCGCCTGGCCATCCGCGCCCAGGAGGTCGTCGACATCATCGAGGCGGCCGAGAAGGACCTGCTCGCCCAGGCCAGGGTGGACGCCGGCGAGCTGCGCATCGGCTTCTTCGCCTCCGCCGGGTACCGGCTGCTGCCGCTGGCGTTGTCGCGGTTCGCCTCCCGGTATCCCAAGGTGGCGCTCGACCTGGTGGAGGGCCAGCCGTACGAGCTGCTGCCCGATCTGGAGCGCGGCGCGCTCGACGTGCTGGTGGTCTTCGAGCACGCGCTGGACCCGTGGCAGTGCCCGGAAGGGGTGGAGGTCGTCCACCTGTTCGACGAGCCGCAGCTGCTGGTCCTGCCGACCGGCCACGCCGCCGCCCAGCGGCCCAAGGTGCGGCTGGCGGACCTGGCCGAGGAGCCGTGGATCACCACGTTCGGCGCCGAGCACCCGGTGTCGATCCTGGAACGGGCCAGCATGCTGGAGGGCTTCTCGCCGCGGATCCGCTGCCGCAGCGACCACTACGAGGTGACGATCGGCCTGGTACGGGCCGGGCTCGGCGTGGCGCTGGTGCCGAGCCTCGGCCTGCAGGGCGCGACCGGGCTGCACACCTGCCGGCTGACCACGCCGAACCTGTTCCGCAGGATCGGCGTGGCCAGGCGGCCGACCAATCCCAACCCGGCCGCCCGGTCGTTCCTGGCCTACTTGCGTACGGCCTCGGCCCAGCTCAGGAACTCGCTGGAGCCGTCGCTGCGCTGAGGCGGGCGGCGACGTCCAGGCCGGCCCGCCGTACGGCGGAGGTCAGGTCGTGCTCGCTGCCCGCGGGGCCGTGGGCCAGGACGGCGTAGGCGATGCGGCCGTCCATGATGCCGACGTCGGACCGGACGCCCTCGTCGGTGCCGGTCTTGTTGGCCAGCCAGTCGCCCTCGGGATCGTGCCTGACCAGGGCGGGAACGAGCCCGTGGTCGGTGTTCTGGCGCATCCAGCCGCGCATGAGCGCCTGCCAGCCGCCCGGACCGGCAAGCTGAGCGGCCAGGCCGGACAGCTCGGCCGCGGTGCCGATCGCGAACGTCGGCGGGTCCTGCGGGGTGCGCGGTTCCCTGATGCGGTCGAGCAGCCTGGTCCGCGACAGCCCGAGGGCCGCGGCGGCGGCGTTGACCCGGTCCAGGCCGATCGTGCGCAGCAGCGCGTTCGTGGCGGTGTTGTCGCTGACGGCGGCGGTCAGCAGGGCGAGGTCGCCGATCGTCCAGACGCGCGCGGACAGCGACGTGAGCAGCCCTGAGCCGCCGCAGTAGTCGTCGTCGTGCAGCGTCACGGGCGTGTCGGGAGCCAGGATGCCGCCCTCGACGCTCATCGCCACCTCGGCCAGCAGCAGCAGCTTGCCGACGCTGGCCAGCGGCAGCTCGGCGTCCTCGTTGACGCCGTGGAACTCGCCCGTCACCAGATTCCGCGTCGCGACGGCGAGCGTGATGTCGTTCACCGCCCGATGATCCTTCCTGGTCTGTCCTCGGTGAGCCTGTTGTCCTGCACGGCGAGCCGTCCGGCCACCACGACGGCCCTGATGCCGACGGGGGGCAGCAGCGGGTCGGCGTAGGTCGCGCCGTCGGCCACCGTGGCGGGGTCGAAGAGCACCAGGTCGGCGTGCGCTCCGTCGCGCACGACGCCCCGGCCCGTCAGCCCGAACCGGTCGGCCGCCATACCGGTCATCTTGTGGACGGCGGTCTCCACCGGGAACAGCCCCTGGTCGCGGGAGTAGCGGCCGAGCACCCTGGGGAAGGTGCCGGCCAAGCGCGGGTGCGGATGGCCCGGCTTGGGCACGCCGTCCGAGCCGATCATGGCGAACTCGCTCGCCAGGACCCGCTGGACGTCGTCCTCGCGCATGGAGTGGCTGATGATGGTCACCTCGCCGTCCTCGGCGAGCAGCAGCTCGGCCGCCGCGTCCACCGGGTCGCCGCCCAGCTCGGCGATCGTGCGGCCCTCGGCCTCGGGATGACGGGTGGCGCAGGCGACCGAAATGCGGTCCCAGCCGCCGTTGCCGACGGTGTTCTCCCAGCCCGGCACGCCGTCCTCGATGGCCGCGCGCATCCGGTCGCGCTGGCCGGGGTCGCGCAGCCGGTCGAGCAGCGCCTCGGTGCCGCCGTCGTTGGCCCACGGGGGGAACATCGCCGACAGCGACGTGCTGCCCTCGGTGTAGGGGTAGACGTCGCAGGTCAGGTCCATGCCCTGGGCGCGCAGCGCGGCGATGCGGGGGAGCGTGCGCAGGGTCTTGCCCCAGGCGTGCTTCCCGGCCGTCTTGTGGTGGCTGACGTGCAGCGCGGCCCCGCTCCTGCGGGCGATCTCGACGGCCTCCGCCAGCGCCTCCTCCACGCGCGACATCTCGTCCCGCAGGTGGGTGACGTACGGCTTGCCGTGCCGGGCCGCGACGCGGGCCAGCGCGACCACCTCGGCGGTGTCGCCGTACGTGCCGGGGGTGTAGATGAGGCCGGTGGACAGCCCGGCGGCGCCGGCCGCCAGCGCCTCGTCGAGCAGCGCGCACATGGTGGCGAGCTCGGCGGGGGTGGCCGGGCGGTCCTCGTAGCCGAGCACGCCGGCCCGCAGCGTGCCGTGGCCGACGAGGGAGGTCAGGTGGTTCGACCGGGGGGCCCGCTCGTGCGCCGCGACGAACCCGTCGTAGTCCTCAAAAATCGGGATGTCGCCGCCGAAACCGGCCCTGCTCGACCGGCGCAGCGCCGGCACCCGCTCGGGCAGCGCAGGGAACAGGCTCGACCCGCAGTTGCCGCAGATCTCCACCGTGACGCCCATGAGCACGGGCGCGGCGGCCAGCTCCCGGCCCGCCTCCCCGAGCAGGGTGACCGCGTCGGAGTGGGTGTGCACGTCGATGAACCCGGGCGCGACCACCAGCCCGGCGGCGTCGATCACCCGCCCTCCACCGCCGTCGGACGGGCCGCCCCCGGGCAGCAGGACGAGGCGGTCACCGCGGACGCCGACGTCGGCCCGGCGCAGCGGCGCGCCCGTCCCGTCGGCCACGAGGCCACCGCTGATCAGCATGTCGAGGCTCACGTGGCCGAACCCTCCCTGAGAAGCGAGCCGTTCACAGCACCTGCCCGAGGAAGGCGCGGGTGCGCTCGTGACGCGGCGCGGACAGCACCTCGCGCGGCGGCCCCTCCTCCACGATCACGCCGTCGTCGATGAACACCAGGTGGTCGCCCGCCTCCCTGGCGAAGCCCATCTCGTGGGTCACCACGATCATCGTCATCCCGCTGGCCGCCAGGTCGCGCATGACCTGCAATACCTCCTGCACCAGCTCGGGGTCGAGCGCGCTGGTCGGCTCGTCGAACAGCATGAGCTTGGGGTCCATGGCCAGGCTGCGCGCGATCGCGACCCGCTGCTGCTGGCCGCCCGACAGCTGCCTGGGGTAGTGGCCGGCCCGGTCGGCCAGCCCCACCCGGTCGAGCAGCGTCATCGCGCGCTCGGCCGCCTTCGCCTTCGGCAGGCGCTTGACCGTGCACGGGCCCTCCATGACGTTCTCCAGCGCGGTCATGTGCGGGAACAGGTGGAAGCGCTGGAAGACCATGCCGATCTCCTGGCGCTGGCGGCACAGCTCGCCGGGCCGCAGCAGGTGCAGCTTGCCGCCCTGCTCGCTGAAGCCCATGAGCTCGCCGTCGACCCACACCCGGCCCGCGTCGATCGTCTCCAGCCGGTTGACGCAGCGCAACAGCGTCGACTTGCCGGACCCGGACGGGCCCACGACGCAGACCACCGCGCCGGTCGGCACGTCGAGGCTGACGCCCTTCAGCACCTCCAGCTGGCCGAAGCGCTTCCGGACCGATTCGATCTTCACCATGCTAGTGGCCACGGCTGAACCTCCTCTCCAGGGAGCGCTGGCCGAAGGTGGCCACGGTGGTGAGCAGCAGGTACCAGGTGGAGGCGACCACCAGCAGCGCGATCACCTCGAAGTTGTCCAGGTAGATGCGCTGGGAGACGGTCAGCAGCTCCGCGCCGGAGATGACCGAGACCATCGAGGTGGTCTTCAGCATGGAGATGAACTGGTTGCCGGTCGGCGGGATGATCACCCGCATCGCCTGCGGCAGCACGACCCTGCGCAGGATCTGCCGGTGCGTCATGCCCAGCGACTCGGCGGCCTCCCGCTGCCCGGGATCCACCGAACGGATGCCCGCGCGGACGATCTCGGCCATGTACGCGCCCTCGTTGATGGTCAGCCCGAGCAGCGCCGCCGTGAACGGCGTGATCAGCTCGTTGGCCGGCCACTGGAGGAACATCGGCCCGCCGAACGGCACGCCGAGCCCGATCTCGGGGAAGACCAGGCCGATGTTGAACCAGAAGATGAGCTGCACCAGCAGCGGCGTGCCCCGGAAGAACCAGGTGTAGAGGCCGGCCGCGCCGCGCAGCACCGGGCTGTCCGACAGCTGCATGACGGCGGCGGCCACGCCGAGGGCGACGCCGATGACCATGGACAGCGCGGTGAGCGCGATCGTGATCCACAGGCCGCCGAGCACCCGGCCGTCCAGCAGGAACTCGGCGATGACGTCCCAGTGGAGGTTGGGGTTGACGATGACGGTGTAGGCCAGCCACGCCATCACCAGCGCCGCGACCACCGCCGCGACGAGCCGCCCGGGCCTGGGCGGCTTCACCGCCTCGATCGGGAGTTCCATCATGCGCCGGTGTTGATCGTGACCTTGGACACGGCGTTGGCCGTCGTGCCGTACTTCTCCAGGATCTTGCCGTACTCGCCGCTGTCGATCAGCTCCTGGAGCGCCTTGGCGACGGCGTCGCGCAGGCCGGTCTGCTTCTTGTCGATCGCGATGCCCCAGGGGCCGGCGTCGTACTGCTCGGCCAGGACCTCGTACTTGCCGGTCTCCTTGGCGTACATGGCGGCCACGGGGGAGTCGACGATCGTGGCGACGGTACGGCCGGAGTCGATGGTGAGCAGGCCGGTGGGGGCGTCCTCGCTCTGCATGATCTCCATCTTCTGGGCGCACTTCTCGTTCTGGCGCTTGCCGATCTCCAGGTTGGAGCTGCCCTTGGCCAGGACGACCTTCTTGCCGCACAGGTCCTCAAGGGTCTTGATGCCCTCGGGGTTGCCCTTCTTGACCATGATCGAGCCGCCGGCGTTGAAGTAGTCGACGAAGTCGACGGCCTTGCGGCGCTGTTCGAGGTCGCTGAGCGCGGCCATGGCGATGTCCCACCGGCCGCCCTGCAGGCCGGGGATGAGACCGTCGAAGGAGGCGTTGATGATCCGGGTCTTCAGCCCGAGCCGCTCGCCGACCGCCACGGCCAGGTCGGCGTCGACGCCGGTCATCTCCTGGGTGCCCGGCTTGTACATCTCCATCGGGGGATAGCCTTCCGAGGTCGCCATGCGGAGCTCGCCGGACTTCCGTACGGATTCCGGGACGAGGTCCTTGGCGCTCTTGCCGGCCGAGGAGGGCGGCGTGGGGGCGGCCGCCGTACCCGAGGTGGACCTCCCGCATCCCGCGCCGAGCGCGCAGGCCGCCACCAGGGCGATGACCAGGTGTGTTCGCATGGCATGTCATCGTGGCCAGGCCGTCAGGCGGCACCAAGCCTCGTGAAGGCATGCGACCCTCAGCAACGAATCCGTCGATGCTCGACCCCGCGTGCCCTCGCAGTTGTTTACGCTCGCCCTTCATGAGTTTGGACATCTGGCCCCAGACCGCCACATGGCACGACGGGGAGCTGCGGCTCGGCGGGATCGGCGCGGTCGAACTGGCCCGGGAGCACGGCACGCCCGCGTACGTGCTGGACGAGGCCGACTTCACCGCCCGCGCCCGCGCCTGGCTGGACGCGCTGCCCGACGGCGACGTGCACTACGGCGGCAAGGCGTTCCTCTGCCCCGAGGTGGTGCGCTGGCTGGACCGGCTGGGCCTGTCCCTCGACGTCTGCACGGGCGGCGAGCTGGCCGTGGCCATGGCCGGCGGGATGCCGCCGGAGCGGGTCGTCTTCCACGGCAACAACAAGTCGGCCGACGAACTGCGCCGGGCCGTGGCCTGGGGCATCGGCTGCGTGGTCGTCGACTCCTTCGCCGAGATCGCCAGGCTCGCCGAGATCGCCGCCTCCCTGGGCGTCCGGCAGCGGGTGATGATCAGGGTGACGCCGGGCGTGGACCCGCACACCCACGCCTTCATCGCCACCGGCGGCGAGGACTCCAAGTTCGGCTTCTCGCTGAGCGCCGGCGCCGCCGCGCTCGCGGTGGCGCAGGTGACCGCCGAGCCCGCGCTGGAGCTGTACGGCCTGCACTCCCACATCGGCTCGCAGATCTTCGAGCTGGACGGCTTCGGCACCGCCGCCGCCAGGATGGGCGCCTTCGCCGCCGAGACCGGCGTCACCAGGCTCGACCTGGGCGGCGGCCTCGGCATCGGCTACACGCCGGACGACCCCACCCCGCCCACGCCCGCCGAGCTGCTCGCCGTGCTCAGGAAGGAGACCGCGGGCCTGCACCTGGCCGTCGAGCCCGGCAGGTCGATCGCCGGGCCGTCCACGGTCGCCCTGTACGAGATCGGCACGATCAAGGGCCGGTACGTGAGCGTGAACGGCGGCATGAGCGACAACCCCCGCCCCGGCATGTACGGCGCCGCCTACACCGCCACCCTGGCCAACCGCTCCTCCGACGCCCCCACGAGCGCGTTCACCGTGGTCGGCAAGCACTGCGAGAGCGGGGACGTGCTGGTCAGGGACATCGCGCTGCCCGGCGACGTGCGGCCCGGCGACCTGCTCGCCGTCCCGGTGTCGGGCGCCTACCAGCGCTCGATGGCCAGCAACTACAACCACGTGCCCAGGCCGCCGGTGGTCGCGGTGCGCGACGGGGAGGCGCGGGTCATCGTCCGCCGCGAGAGCGAGGAGGACCTGCTGCGGCTCTACCTGTGACGCGGCCGCGAAGCCGCGCCGGCGGTCAGGGCGTGAGCTCGGCCCAGGGCGGGGGCGTGGACGGTCAGGGCGTGAGCTTGGCCAGGTCGGGGGCGTAGACGGTCATCCAGCTCGGGTGCAGCCGGTAGTAGACCACGTCGTTCTCCCAGTCGAAGGCGTCCGCGCCGTAGAAGTCCTTGAAGTAGTCCAGGAGGGCCGGCCAGTCGGCGGCCGGCTCGCCGTCCTGCGGGTTGAGGATCTCCACCCTGCCGTGGGTGAACACGCCCAGGTCCTCCCCGCGCATGTGGGCGATGCTGGCCGCCGGGCGGGCGGCGAGGTGGCGCGCCTTGGCGGCGTCGCGGGCCGTGCCGAAGTGCCACTTGCCGTGCAGGAAGTGGCCGTCGGCGCCGCTGATCCGCGGCTCGCCCTTCGCCGTCACGGTGGACACGGCGAGGACGCGCATGCCGGTCAGGATCCCGGTGAGCTGCTCGGCGTTCAGGGTGCGCTCGGTGACGATCGAGCGCAGGTGCGAGGTGGAGCGGGAGAGCGAGGCGTCGAGGAGCGCCTGGAGCTCTGCGAGCTCCTGCGGGGTTTCGCGCATTGAGGTCCTTGTCTGTACGTACGTACCGGCCCGCGGTCGGCGCCGGCCGGTGGAACAATGCTCGACCGGAAACCCGACACCCTGTGTCGTGTTTTCCGGAACTCAGGACGAATCTGTGACGCGTTCCCGTCCTGGAGATCGCAGCTGACGGCCCGGGGCGCCGGCCGGCTCGGCCTCGGCACGGGATGACGCTTTTCGCAATCCCTGACCCTTCTTTGACGAGGTCGCGGCGTGGCGCAGTTGATCATCTGGGTAAGGCCCAACCTGTAACAGTCGTACGCGTCTCGGGGGGTTCGGATGCGACTGGGTATTTTGACAGGAGCGGGGCTCCTTGCGGCCGCCGTCGTCCTGACCGGGTGCGACTCGCCGCCCGACACTGCCAAGATCACTGACAGCAAGGCCGAGGCCGCGGCCAGGCTGAAGCAGAGCAAGGCGGCCAAGATCGCGCTGGCGCGCAAGGTGAAGGCGAACGAGCTGGGCCAGATCCCGGTGCTGATGTTCCACCGGATCATCAAGAACCCGGCCACCACCGACGACAGGACGCCGCAGCAGTTCCGCTCGGACCTCGAACGGCTGGTCAAGGAGGACTACGTCCCGATCAGCGCGTCGGAGATGGTGACCGGGAAGATCAACGTCCCGGCGGGCAAGCATCCCGTGGTCCTGACGTTCGACGACTCCTCGCCCTCGCAGCTCACGCTGAACGAGATGGGCGTCCCGCAGCCGGACACCGCCGTGGCGATCCTGCGCGAGGTGGCCGCCAAGCACCCGGGTTTCCGGCCGGCCGCCACCTTCTACGTCACCCGCGACATGTTCGGCAAGACCGTGCGTGAGGAGCAGGCCCAGACGCTGGGCTGGCTCAAGGACAACGGCTTCGACATCGGCAACCACACCCGTGACCACGTCAACCTGCACGGACGCTCGGAGAAGGAGGTGGAGGACCAGATCGGCGGCATCGCCAAGCAGATCGACGACCTGACCAAGGTCAAGCCCAACTCCATCGCCCTGCCGTACGGCAACCAGCCGCGCAAGAAGGAATGGGCGCTGCACGGCAAGCTCTACAACCACGCCGGCGCCTTCTTGGCCGGGTACACGCCCGCGCCGTCGCCGTTCAGCAAGGCGTTCGACCCGGGCGGCATCCCGCGCATCCGGGTCATGGAGAAGAAGGGCGACTGCGCGCAGTTCTGCTCGGCGGCCTGGCTCGACTGGCTCAAGAACAACCCGGACATGCGCTACACCTCGGACGGTGACGTCAGCACGGTCGCGTACCCGAAGTTCAAGAACCCGTACCTGCGCAAGTCCTTCACCACCTGGAGCCTGCCCTACTGACGGACGCGCCCGAGCACCACGCTCAGCTCGGCGGGCCGCAGCATGAGGTCGGCCACCTCGCCGGTGACGTCGATCGGGCGGATGGCCGCGGTGCGCAGGTCCAGCACCAGGTAGGAGGTCTCGCCCAGCGGGCCGTCAGCCCTGACCGTGAGGGTGTCCTCGTCCTCCCAGCGCAGCAGGGAGGCGAGCCACCAGCCGGTGGCCAGTCGCGGCGTGACCGTGCGCACGTGCTCACCCGTCTCCGTGTCGAACAGGGCGACGCCCTGCTGGAGCACGCCGCCGGGGGTGAGTTCCCGGTGCCGTGACGCGATCAGGCGGCCGGAGGGGGACGGCTCGATGGTCCACTCCACGTTGCCCGGCATGGTGTATCTGCGCAGCAGGTCGCCCTTGGGCGAGTAGACGGCGAACCGCACCGACCTGAGGTGGCCCGGGGAGCGGCGGGAGGGCTCGCCGCTCTTCATGACGAGACCTTCCGACGTCCATCCGGCGACCTGCCCGCGGTCCGGGAGGCGGATGGCCGTGCCGCGCGCGACGTCCACGATCACGGGCGTCTCCAGCACCACGTCGGTGTCCTTGGTCAGCCGGTCGGGCTGGACGAGCACGTGGCGGCCGTCCAGGGAGAACAGCGGCGGCTGAGCTCCGAACAACGCCGTGACGGTCCCGCGCGGCTGCCTGACGGGGAGCCGTTCGACGACTCCCGTCCGCAGGTCGGCCACGACGTAGGTGTTGTCGCTGTCCCTCAGGAAGGCGGCACGCCGGCCGTCCCGGCTGAGGGCGAACATCGTCTCGTCGAAGCTGTACGGCAGGCGCCCGCGCTCCGCGCCGTCCCCGACGAGGATCATGTGCGCGCACGCGCCGGGGTCGTCGCAGCTCGGCGCGTACGCGTAGCGGATCGGGCTGGCGTACTTCGTGCGCTTCGCGGGCTTCGCCGGCTTCTCGGCCGTCTTGCTCGTCGTGACCGGCTGGGAGCGGACGAACCGCACGCCGGGCTCCGCCGGCAGGGGCGCGGCGACCCACGCGGCGGCCAGAACCACGGTCAGGGCGGCGGCCCCCGCCCGCCAGGGAAGCCTCCGGCGGCGCGTCACGCCAGCCTGCCGACGACGACCTCGCCCAGGCGGGAGGGGACGTTCTTCACCTGGCGGCTCTTCCCCGTCTCCAGGTCCACGAGGTACAGGACGGGATCGTCCCAGCCGAGCATGACCAGCAGGCGGCCGTCCTCCGTCCACCGCACCAGCTCGGCCTCGGCGCCCGGTCCGCCCAGCGTCGCGCGCGCCCGCACCCGGCCGCCGGTGCGCGGATCCATGGTCAGCACCTCGTTGTCCGAGACGAGGACCAGGCGCTCGCCGTCGGGGGTGAGCAGCGCCTGCAGCGCCGGGTCGAAGGGCGTCCTGGTGCGTACGGCCCCCCGCGCGTCGAGCGTGACCAGCTCGGTGTCGGGGGCGCCCTCCAGGGCCCGCCGGCCGGTGGTGGCCACCACCTTGCCGGGCACGACGCCGATCACGCGGCCGACGCCGGGCAGCCGCCTCCGGGCCCCGGTGACGGCGTCCACCAGGTCCACCCCGTTCGGCCAGGTCAGGATGACGTGCCGGTCGTCCTGACCGAAGGCCGCGTCAGGCACGCCTTCGCCGGGCCCGGTCAGCGGGCGCGGGGCTGACGATGACGTCGGCGCGGGGGGAGGACGGGCGCGCCCTGCCCCTGACGATCCCCGCCGGGCAGGGCGTGTCGCTGAGCCTCGGCCTGGTCGTCACGGACTGCGCGGCCGCCGCCTCCACGGGTCCCCATGTGGTGCTGGAGGTCGATCGCTGGTGGGGGAGCGTCGCCGTGCGGCCGGAGACCGGAGGCGACCTGTACCACGCGGTGGACCTGGACTGCCGGTGACCCGCTCGTGCCGCGCGGCGCGCGATCGTCGCCGGCGCGGGACGCCACTCCGTCCACGTGGTCTCCTCGGACGCGACCGGGAATGCGCTCTCTCCTGTTGATCAACCGTAGCGATCGGCAGAGTTAGGACGCCAGGTTGGAAGGAGGATTTCCTGATTGCAGCCTGATGTCCGCGGCGCGCGAGGAGGTCGTCGAAGACCCGATCCGTGATCTGCGACCAACCAGTCAAGACCGCTGTTACAGGGTCCGAATGGACGCTGTGTACGGGCTTTGTGCAAAAACCGGTGAGTCACGAACGGTTAACGGATCCCTGGGAAGTTGCTGAGCGTCGTAAAGTTTGCGTGGTTGGGGTTCAGTGAACGTGGGGAAAGACGAATGCCGCAGATCGCGCCGCTGGTGGCCGGCGATCCAGCGCTGCTGGGATCGTTCCGGCTGTCCGGACGGATCGGCGAGGGCGGCCAGGGGATCGTCTACCTGGGCGTCAACGAGCAGGGCGAACGGGCCGCGATCAAGCTGCTGCACGTGAAGTTCAGCGGTGACACGATCGCCAGGTCGCGCTTCGCCAGGGAGCTGAAGGCGGCCCAGCGGGTGGCCTCCTTCTGCACCGCGCGGGTGATGGAGGCCGACCTCGACGGCGACACGCCGTACATCGCCAGCGAGTACATCGACGGGCGGGCGCTGCGCGACATCGTCGAGACCGACGGCCCGCTCAGCGGCACGGTGCTCGACCGGCTGGCCATCGGCACGGCCACCGCGCTCACCGCCATCCACCATGCCTCGATCGTCCACCGGGACTTCAAGCCCGACAACGTGCTCATCGCCGCCGACGGGCCGCGCGTGGTCGACTTCGGCATCGCCCGCATCATCGACTCGACCGGCACGATCACCAGCCGCGCGATCGGCACGCCCGCCTACATGGCGCCCGAGCAGATCGCCGGCGACGACATCGGGCCCTTCACGGACGTGTTCGCCTGGGGCGCGACCATGGCCTTCGCCGCCACCGGGAAGGCGGCCTTCGAGGGCAAGTCGATCGCCGTGGTGCTCAACCGCATCCTGAACCACGAGGTCGACGTGGAGATGATGCACGAGCCGCTGCGGGGCGTGGTGCGTTCGGCGCTGGCCAAGTCGCCCGACGAGCGTCCCTCGGCCGACCAGCTCCTGCTGCGCCTGCTCGGGCAGACCGGCACGGCGGCCGGGGCCTCGACGGCGGTGCTCACCAGGGGCGTGCAGGTGGCCGGCGACGACACGACGCCGTTCATGCGGGTGTCGGCCACGTCCATCACCGACCGGCCCGCCACGCAGGCCACCGGCCACCCCACCGGCCACTCGTCCGGCACGGCCCCGGGCCCCGCCCCCGCCCGCCCGACCACGACCGGCACCGGCTCCGCACACCCGACCGGGACCGGCCCCGGCACTCCGCACACGACCGGCACCGGGACCGGTGTCTCCGGGCGTGTGGAGACCGTGCAGTCCGGCCAAGGCCAGGGTCAGGGCCAAGGTCAGGGCCCGGCGGCGCGGCCCCTTGACGAGCCCGTGCCGTCCGGCGGCCGGCGGCGGCTCAAGGTGTGGCTCGCGCTCGCCGCCGCGCTCGTCATGCTGGCGGTCGTGGCCGTCGCGGCGATGGCGAACGGCTGGTCGCCGCTGGCGTTCAAGGGCGAGGTCGTGACCCCCGCGCCGACGGGGAAGAAGAACCCGCGGCCCCCCACGTTCGCCTCGGTGGTGGACAAGGTGGCCCAGACCGGAAAGATCATCGTCGGCGTCAAGGGCGACCTGCCGGGCGTCGGCCTGCAGAACGGCGACGACTTCAGCGGGTTCGACGTCGAGGTGGCCAAGCTCGTGGCCGCCGCGCTCGGGGCCGAGGAGACGGTGTTCACCCGGGTCGGCCGGAACGACCGGGCGGCCGCGCTGGCCGAGGGCAGGGTCGACCTGGTCGTCGCCACGTACTCGGTGGACAAGAGCGAGACCAGGTTCGCCGGGCCGTACTACGTGGCCCACCGCGACGTGCTGGTCCGCGCCGGCACCGGCATCGACTCGCTGGACGACCTCAAGGGCAAGAAGATCTGCGCGCTCGACACCCCGACGGTCGGCGAGGTGCAGGACCGGGTGAAGGTCGAGCCCGTGACCGCCGGCGACTACGCGGCCTGCATGGACCTGCTCAGGAACGGCAAGGTCGACGCGGTGCCCGGCGAGGACCTGATCCTGGCCGGGTTCGCCAGCCGGGAGAACATGCGCTTCAAGATCATCGGTGCCAAGCTGGACAACGAGCGGTACGCGGTCGGCATCCGCGACGGCGACGCCAAGACCTGCACCGCGGTCAAGGGCGTCATCGCCGACCTCTACCGCACGGGCACCATCAAGAAGCTCCTGAACAGCCACTTCGACAAGGTCGACTTCCAGCCCGAGCTGAAGGTGCCCGCGATGGAGCCCTGCGGATGACGAGCGGTAACATCCGAAAGTCCAACGAATTCATCCAGTGAGTTAGGGGAAGGCCATGGCCACGCCCGTCAAGGTAACCGTCACCGGGGCCGCCGGTCAGATCGGCTACGCACTGCTGTTCCGCATCGCGTCGGGACAGCTGCTCGGCGCTGACGTCCCGGTCAAGCTGAGCCTGCTGGAGATCCCGCAGGCGGTGAAGGCGGCCGAGGGCACCGCCATGGAGCTCGACGACTGCGCGTTCCCGCTGCTGTCCGGCATCGAGATCACCGACGACGCCAACGTGGCCTTCGCCGGCGCCAACGTCGCCCTGCTGGTCGGCGCCATGCCGCGCAAGGCCGGCATGGAGCGCGGCGACCTGCTCGGCGCCAACGGCGGCATCTTCGGCCCCCAGGGCAAGGCGATCAACGAGCACGCCGCCGACGACATCCGCGTCCTGGTCGTGGGCAACCCGGCCAACACCAACGCGCTCATCGCCCAGCAGCACGCGCCCGACGTCCCGGCCGAGCGTTTCACCGCGATGACCCGCCTCGACCACAACCGCGCGCTGTCCCAGCTCGCCGCCAAGCTCCAGGTCCCGGTCACCGAGATCAAGAAGATGACCATCTGGGGCAACCACTCCGCCACCCAGTACCCCGACCTGTTCCACGCCGAGGTCGGCGGCAAGATCGCGGCCGAGCAGGTCGAGGGCGAGTGGCTGCGCGAGACGTTCATCCCGACGGTCGCCAAGCGCGGCGCCGCCATCATCGAGGCCCGTGGCGCCTCCTCGGCCGCCTCGGCCGCCAACGCCGCGATCGACCACGTCCACGACTGGGTCAACGGCACCGAGTGGACCTCGGCCGCCGTCGTCTCCGACGGCTCGTACGGCGTGCCCGAGGGGCTCATCTCGTCCTTCCCGGTGCGTTCGGTCGACGGCCGGTACGAGATCATCCAGGGCCTGGAGATCGACTCCTTCTCCCGCGAGCGCATCGACGCCAGCGTGCGCGAGCTGACCGAGGAGCGCGACGCCGTCCGCGAGCTCGGCCTCATCTGAGCCCGGCGCGACACCTCGGACGCGCGTCCCGGCTCAGCGGGGGCGCGCGTCCGCCGTCGTGCGGGGGAGCGCGGCCCCGCGGGTGCGCTCGGCCCAGCGGGTCACCGGCGGCACGGCGAGCCCGGCGGCCAGGAAGACCCCGCCGAACAGCAGCCAGCCCGGCAGCCCCCAGCCGACGATGACCGTGGTCATGACGGCGGGCACGACGATGTTGGACACCTGCTGGCCCATGCCGTACAGGCCCTGGTACTGGCCGATGGCGTGCGGCGGGGCCAGCTCGTACGACAACCCCCACGAGCCGGCGGCCTGCAGCAGCTCCCCGAAGACGTGCAGCAGCGCGCCGCCGAACAGGGCGACCACCGCCACCCAGGCCGGCTGTCCGGCGGCCAGGGCCAGCAGCACGCAGGCCAGCAGCAGGAACACGCCCGAGCGGCGCTGGGCGCGGGCCGCGCCGGCCGCGTCGTCGGTGCCGCGGCTGAGCCGCATCTGAAGAACGGTGACGGTGACGGTGTTGATCATGGCGACGGCCGCCACCGTCCACGTGGGCGCCGAGGTCCGGCCGGCCACCCAGAGCGGGATCGCGATGGTGAGCAGCCCGTTCTGCATGAACAGCACCGCGTTGAGCAGCGCCAGCACCGCGTACGGCCGGTCGCGCAGCACGATCCAGACCGGTTCGCCCGCCTTGCGCCGGACCGGCGCGACGGGCGGCACGCGGAACGTCAGCGCCGCGCTGCCGAGGTAGCAGAGCGCGCACCCGAAGATCATCCCCAGGTACATGGGACGGCTGTCGAAGTGCAGCGCCGCGCCCGCCCCGAGCCCGCCGACCGACCAGCCGACGTTGGTCACGGCCCGCAGGTACGCGCGCACCCGCACCCGGTCGGCCGCCGGCACCGCGCCCCCGACCAGCGCCGCCCGCGCGGTGCCCTCACCGGCCTCGGCGAACGTCACCAGGGTGACCACCACGACGAACCCGGCGAACCCCGACACCAGCGCGTACACCGGCACCAGCAGGCCGCCCGCGGCGGCGAAGGCCATCGCCACCCCGCGCGGGCCGACCACGTCGGACAGCCGCCCGGCGGGCAATCCGGCGGCGAGCCCGACGGCCGCGGCGATCGTCATCCCCAGCCCGATCTCGCCGTCCGACAGGCCGACCGACAGTTTGAAGAACAGCACGCTCACCGTGACGAACAGGCCGCGGCCGAGGGAGCGCAGGAGTGTGGCGTACGTGAGCGCGCGCACGGGCCCGCTCTCGGGGAGGAGTGACACGGCGGAACAGGCTACTGGTGCCGGGAATCGTCCGTTTCGTCCGCCCCCGGACAGGTGGGGACGGGCTGGGCGGCCGGCGCGGGCTGGGAGGTCGCGTAGATCACCCCGGCCGCCGCGGCGAGGCTGCCCAGCAGGATGAGGGCACCAAAGAGCAGCTTCGTGACCCTTGGTGAAAAGCTCCTCACATTTCGGTATCACAGCATATAAACGCCGCTCACATCAGGCGTTCCAGGAAAGTGCCGTCCACGCGTCGGAGACGATGTCGCGCAGCGCCGCCCGCTCCGCCTTCCAGCCCAGGTCGCGCTGGATCCGCGCGGACGAGGCCACCAGGACGGCCGGGTCGCCGGGCCGCCGGTCGCCGACGACGACCGGGATCTCGTGGCCGGTGACCTCGCGGCAGACCGAGATCACCTCCTGCACGCTGAACCCGGTGCCGCTGCCCAGGTTGTAGATCTTGTGCTCGCCCTCCGCGACCGCCTCCAGCGCCAGCAGGTGCGCCCGCGCCAGGTCGCCCACGTGGACGTAGTCGCGCACGCAGGTGCCGTCGGCGGTGGGGTAGTCGGTGCCGAAGACGCTCACCGAGTCGCGCTCGCCGGTGGCCACCTTGAGCACGTTCGGGATGAGGTGGGTCTCGATCGTGTGGCGCTCGCGGAAGCGGCCGTGGGCGCCGGCCACGTTGAAGTAGCGCAGGCTCACCGCGCCGAGCCCGCGGACGCCCGCGTAGGCGCTCAGGGCGGTGTCCACGGCCAGCTTCGAGGCGCCGTAGGGGTTGGTCGGGCGCGTCGGGTCGTCCTCCTCGATGGGGGAGCGCTCGGGCTCGCCGTACGTGGCCGCCGTGGAGGAGAAGACGATTCGGCGCACGCCCTTGTCGCGCATCGCGTCGAGCAGGGCCAGCGTGCCGCCGAGGTTGCTCGCCCAGTAAAGGCCCGGCTTCTCCACCGACTCGCCCACCAGGGACTTGGCCGCGAAGTGCAGCACGGCGTCCATGCCGTCGAGCGCGTCGTGGGCGTTCGTGATCGACTCACGCACGAACCGGGCGCCCTCGGGCACCGCGTCCTCGTGGCCCGTGGACAGGTCGTCGAGCACGGTCACCTCGTGCCCCGCCTCGACGAGCTGCGCGGCGACGACGCTGCCGACGTACCCGGCGCCTCCGGTGACCAACAGCCTCATGTGTACTCCTGTTTACATATGTTTGATTTTGTACGGCTTGCCGTTCAGCATACGCGGGAAACCCGCCGAGTACGCTGCCAACCACCATGTTTGACACCCTCGCGGCGAACATCGCCCTGGTCCTGCTCTTCATCCTGGTCGGCGGGTTCTTCGCGGGCGCGGAGATCGCGATGGTCTCCCTGCGCGAGAGCCAGGTCCGCAAGCTCGCCGAGCGCGGCCGGCGGGGCGAGCGCGTGGCCAAGCTGGCCCGCGACCCCAACCGCTTCCTGTCGGCGGTGCAGATCGGGGTGACCGTCGCCACGATGCTCTCGGCCGCCTTCGGCGCCGACCGGCTCGGGATGGAGCTCGTCCCGGTGCTCGAACGCTGGGGGGTGCCGCACGCGGTCGCGCCCGTGCTCGGGCTCGTGCTGGTGACGCTGGCCATCTCGTACGTCTCCCTGGTGCTCGGCGAGCTGGCCCCCAAGCGGCTGGCCCTGCAGCGCACCGAAGGGCTGTCGTTGTTCGTCGCGCCCTTCCTCGACCGGATCGCCGCCCTGTCGCGTCCGATCATCTGGATGTTGTCGAAGTCGACCGACCTGGTCGTCCGGCTGCTCGGCGGCAACCCGGAGGCCGACCGCGAGGAGGTCACCACCGAGGAACTGCGCGACATGGTCGTCGGGCACGCCGAGCTCACCGCCGACGAGCGCAAGCTCATCGCCGAGGTGTTCGCCGCCGGCAAGCGCCAGCTCCGCGAGGTCATGCTGCCCCGCACCGAGGTCGAGTTCATGGACGCCGAGACGCCGCTGGCCGAGGCCGCGAACCTGGCCGCCGCGCTCCCGCACTCCCGCTTCCCCGTGTACCGCGACTCATACGACGAGGTCATCGGTTTCGTGCACGTGCGCGACCTGCTCGACCCCCAGCTGATCGGGCGTACGGAGCCCATCAGCGCGGTCGTGCCGATCCGGCCCGCCAAGTTCGTGCCCGCCTCCAAGCGCCTGCTGAGCACCCTGAACGAGATGCGCGACGAGGGGCAGCACCTGGCCATCGTGGTCGACGAGTACGGCGGCACCGCCGGCATCGTCACCATGGAGGACCTGGTCGAGGAGCTGATCGGCGACATCAGGGACGAGTACGACGTCGAGGAGGACGTCGTCGTCCTGCCCGCCGGCGAGATCGAGATCGACGGCCTGACCAACCTCAACGACTTCGCCACCGAGACCGGCGTACGGCTGCCCGACGGCCCCTACGAGACGCTGGGCGGGTTCGTGATGGCCATGCTGGGGCACGTGCCCGCCGCCGGCGAGCAGGTGGAGATCCAGGGCTTCGAGCTGACCGTCACCGAGCTGGACGGGCGCCGGATCGCGCGGGTGCGGGTGAAACGCCGGGCCGCCGCCGAGTCGCCGCCCGACCAGGATTCCTGACACAATTGCCAGCTATGGCCAGACCTCGTGTTCTCTCCGGCATCCAGCCCACCGCGGACTCCTTCCACCTGGGCAACTACCTGGGTGCGGTCCGTCAGTGGGTCACCATGCAGGAGACCCACGACGCCTTCTACTGCGTGGTCGATCTGCACGCGATCACCGTGCCGACTGAGCCCGCCGCCCTGCGCAGGCGCAGCCGGGTGGCCGCCGCGCAGCTCTTCGCCGCCGGCCTCGACGCCGAGCGCTCGACCGTCTTCGTGCAGTCGCACGTGCGCGAGCACACCGAGCTCGCCTGGATCCTGATCTGCCTCACCGGCATGGGCGAGGCTGCCCGGATGACGCAGTTCAAGGACAAGTCGGCCAAGTTCGGCGAGAGCGCGGCCAGCGTCGGGCTGTTCACCTACCCGATCCTGCAGGCCGCCGACATCCTGCTCTACCAGGCCAACGCCGTCCCGGTGGGGGCCGACCAGAAGCAGCACCTGGAGCTCACCCGCGACCTGGGCCAGCGCTTCAACCACCGCTTCGGCGACACGTTCACGCTGCCCGACCCGTACATCCTCAAGGAGGTCGAGAAGATCACCGACCTCCAGGACCCGACGGCGAAGATGTCGAAGTCGTCCTCCAGCCCGGCGGGCATCCTCGACGTGCTGGAGCAGCCGGGGCCGCTGCGCAAGAAGGTCATGCGCGCGGTGACCGACACGGGCTCGGAGGTGCTGTTCGACGAGGAGAACAAGCCGGGCATCTCCAACCTGCTGCGCATCCAGTCGGCGCTGACCGGCACGCCCATCCCCGACCTGGTCGCCCGCTACGAGGGCCAGGGCTACGGCACGTTCAAGAAGGACGTCGCCGAGGCGGTCGTGGAGACGTTCACGCCGATCCGCGAGCGCACGGAGAAGCTGCTGGCCGACGAGGTCGAGCTCGACCGCCTGCTGGCCGTCGGCGCCGAGCGCGCCGCCGCCGTGGCGCGGCGGACGATGGCCGAGGTCCGCGACCGGGTGGGCTTCCTGCCCAAGGTGTGACGCGGGAAGGGCGGCGGGCCTGCCGCCCTTCTTCTGCTCGTCACAGGCGCCGGTCGAGTGGGCGTACGCGCAGGCGGGCGCGGAGCGCGGCCAGGCTCCGGCCGGTCAGCCGCACACCGCCCGACACGGCGGTCCATCCCGACCGTCCCCGGCTGAACGCCCAGCCGGGGAACTCGCGCATGGCCTCTTCCAGCAGGCGTTCCATGACGACGTCAGCACTCGGCGTTGTGGTCATGGACGCACAGTGCCACTCCGGACCCGCTCGGTGACGAACCGCGGCGACAGATCTCCCCGTTCGGCCGGAGCGAACTCAGAGTTCGGGGGGCGGCCTCACACGTCGATGTTGTGGCGTTCGGCGAGGAAACGCACCTCCGGCGCCCACGATGGCCGCGCGCGGCGCGCCAGCGAGCGCACCATCTCCCGCAGCAGCAGCTTGTGGTCGAGCTCCTCGGGGCTCTCGCGCTCGATCCGCAGCAGGTAGACCAGGCTCGCGGCGTCGTCGCCCAGGTCTTCGCAGGCGCGGGCGACGTGGCACAGATGCGTGGTGCGCCGCTCGATGGACGGGGTCCTGCGGATGTCGATGTCGTCGGCCAGCCGCAGCACGGCCTCGGGGCGGCCGGCGTCGTGCTCGATGCCGGCCATGTGGATGGCGACGTTGGTGGGGCCGAAGAAGGCCAGGTCGTAGGCGTCGGAGTGGTCGTCGGCGCGGTCGGCGAGCCGGGCGGCGGTGCCGCGCACGGTCTCCCTGGCCTGCTCGTCGTCGCCGCCCCTGGCCGCGCTGACGGCGGCCAGCAGGTGCAGCGCGCCGAGCGCCTTGATGTGCCGTACGTCGCCGTCGGCCACGTGGGGTTCGAGGATCTCGATGCCGCGCCGGGCCACGTCGTGGGCGATCTGGTGCATGTCGTCGGAGAGCATCGACTGGCCGAGGTTCCAGTGGGCCCAGGCGAGCATCAGCGGGTCGGCCGACTCCTCGGCGTAACGCATGGCCCGGTCGGCGGCCAGGTGCGCGAGATCCACCCGTTGCAGGTGCTTGAGCACCCCCCTGGCCAGCATGTACGCGTCCGTCGCCGTCCGGTAGGCCGCGGGGGTGCGCTCGGCCGCCAGGCTCTCGGCGTCGGCGACCAGCGAGGGCAGCGCGGCCATCAGGATCGAGTACCGGCGGGCCGAGGTGAACCAGGCGTTGCGCGCCGCCGCCACGCGTTCGGTCAGCTGCTCGGCGTCGGGCGGTTCGAGGTCGGGCTCGCCGGCGCGGCAGGCGAACAGGGCGCGCTCGATGTCGCGGATCTGCGGCCTGCTGGGCTCGTGGGAGTCGCGGGGGGTCTCGCCCAGGAGCACGGCGGTGCGTACGCCGAGCACCTTGGCGATCTCGCGGAGAAGGGGCAGCGAGGGGGTGCGTTTTCCGTGTTCGATCAGTTCGATGTGCCGGGTGGTGCAGCCGGACTGGGTCGCCAGCGCGGTCGTGCTCATGCCCCTTCGTTCGCGCTGGAGTCGCACCATCTGCCCGGTGCTGATTTCGGTCATGGGCGTGACGCCTCCTGGCTTGGTCCCAACACAGCACAGGCTAGGGTCAGCGGAGCGGCCCTGCCATGCGTTCCCCCTGGTCAGGAGGTATGTCGGCAAGCTCCCACGCCTCGGCTTTCACCAGGGTTTGCCCACTATTGGGGTGATCGGGCGTGGTGGTCGCGCAGCCGTCCGAGCAGCCCGACGAGCTGGTCGCGCTCGGGGCCGGTCAGGGGCGCCAGCAGCTCGTCCTGCACGTCGTCCACCAGTCCGTCCAGCCGGGTGAGCCGGTCGCGGCCGCGCTCGGTCATGGAGATGACGTTGCGCCGGCGGTCGGCGGGGTCGGGCGCGCGCTCGACGAGGCCGCGCTCGGCCAGCTCGTTGAGCAGCGCGACCATGTCGCTGCGGTAGATGCCGGTGAGCCGGCTCAGCTCGGCCTGGCTGGCCGGGCCGGACTCGCGCAGCGCGACGAGCACCGCGTAGTGCCACTTGCGCGCGTCGGCGCCCGCGAGCCGGTCGCTGACCAGCCGGTCGGCCTGCATCGCGACGTGGGCCAGCAGCCGGCTCGGCAGGCCGCGCAGGCGGTCGGGGGCGGCCCGGTCGGCCGCGTCGGACATGTCGTGGCTCATGCCGGTGATCCTATCCCGTTGCGTTAGTCGCACTAACGATGTATGTTCGTTAGTGTCATAAACGTTAGTGTGACAAACGAAAGAGGCGTGTCATGCCTGTTGCCGAGGTGCTGGACTCGACCATGTACTACGAGGACCGGGGGGAGGGCGCGCCGATCGTCTTCCTGCACGGCAACCCCAACTCCTCCCACCTGTGGCGCAACGTGCTGCCCGGGGTGGGGGCCGGCCGGTTGCTCGCGCCCGACCTGATCGGCATGGGCCGCTCGGGGCGGCCCGACCTCGCCTACCGCTTCACCGACCACGCCCGCTACCTCGACGCCTGGTTCGACGAGCTCGGCCTGGAGGAGGTCGTGCTGGTCGGCCACGACTGGGGCGGCGCGCTGGCCTTCGACTGGGCGGCGCGGCATCCGGACCGGGTGCGCGGGGTGGCCTTCTTCGAGACCATCGTGCGGCCGATGAGCTGGAGCGAGCTGGGCGACGGGCCGCGCGCCCGCAGCGAGCTGATCAGGAGCGAGGCGGGGGAGCGCCTGGTGCTCGACGACGACTTCCTGGTGCGGACGGCGTACACGGGCGGGGTGCTGAACCCGCTGGGCGAGGAGGAGCTGCGGCCGTACCTGGAGGCGTACGCGACCAGGGAGAGCCGCCGGCCGCTGCTGCAGTGGGCGCGCTCGATCCCGCTCGACGGCGACCCGGCCGACGTGGCCGAGGCCGTCGAGCGCTACGACAAGTGGCTGGCCAACAGCGACGAGGTGCCCAAGCTGCTGCTCACCTTCGACTCCTCGCCGACCCTGATGATCCAGGGCGACGTGCTCGACTGGTGCGCCCGCACCATCTCGGCCCTGGAGATCGAGCACCTGGGCCCGGCGGGTCACCACGCCCCGGAGGACCAGCCGGAGGCCATCGCGGCGGCGATCCGCTCATGGGCCGACCGCCACGCCCTGCGTGCGAACTGACGGGCGCGTCCGGCGGCCCGGCGGGCGCATCTGCGCGCGGGCCGGCGGGCTAGCGGAAGCGGCGGCGGCCGACGAGGGCGAGCACCTCGCGCAGGGCGTCGGCGGCGGCTCTGACGTCCTGCTCCGGCACCCCGGCCAGCACCTCCTCGTGCGCCCGCGAAGAGGCGTCGAGGGCCGCCAGGGCCACCCGGCGCCCCTCGGCCGTGAGCTGCACCCACCGGCTGCGCGCGTCGCCCGCGTTGGCCTCCCGCTCGACGTAGCCCGCCGCCGTCAGGCGCTGGAGCACGTTGCTGGTGCCTCCCGAGGTGAGCAGCAGCGCCTTGGACAGCTCGCTCGGCTTCATCCGGTGCGGCGCCGGTGTGCGGGCGAGCGCGGCCAGCACGTCGAACTCGGCGTAGGTCAGCCCCAGCTCGGCCAGCTCCGCCTTGATCGCCTGCTCGAAGACCAGGTGCAGCCGGGACAGGCGCTTGCTCAGCTCCAGACCGGCGATCAGCGACGACGACAGCCCGGACTCCACCCAGCGCGGCACCATCGCGTCGATCTCATCCGGTTTCACGCCATCGAGGATACCCATCGACAGATTGCTTTTTGAAAAGCTTCTCATTAAGCTTTTCGCCATGACAAAGACTCTGCTGATCAAGAACGGCACCGTGATCGACACCGAGCCCGAGCCCGTGGTGCTCGGCCAGGTCGACGTGCGCATCGAGGACGGCGTGCTCGCCGAGGTGGGCCCCGGCCTGCCCGACGTCCCCGGCGCCGAGGTGATCGACGCGACCGGGCGGATCGTGCTGCCCGGGTTCGTCGACACCCACCGGCACACCTGGCAGGCCGGCATCAGGGCGGTCGCCCCCGACGTCGCCTTCGACGGCTACCTGAGCCGCGTGCTCGGCGAGCTGGCCCCCGCCCACCGCCCGGCAGACGTCCACGCGGGCAACCTCGCCGGCGCGCTGGAATGCCTCGACACCGGCATCACCACGCTGCTCGACTGGTCCCACATCCAGCTCTCGCCCGCCCACACCGAGGCCACCGTGCGGGCGTTGCGCGAGTCGGGGATCAGGGCCGTGCTCGGCTGGTGCCACGGGGGCGAGCCGGGCGGGCTCGTCCGCGAGGGGCTGCGGGTGCACGAGGAGCACTTCGGCGCGGGCGGCGGCCTGGTCACCATGGTCGTCGCCGCGCTCGGGCCGGAGATCGTGACGGAGGAGCACGCGCTGGCCGAATGGCGGCTGGCCCGCGAGCTCGACCTGCCGGTCACCGTGCACATGGGCGTCGGCGGCCCGGACAGCGCCGCCCGCGGCCTGGCGTTCATGGAGGCGAACGGCCTGCTTGGGCCGCGGACCACGTACGTACACGCCAACAGCTACACCGACGACGACCTCAAGCGCGTCGCGGCCTGCGGCGGCAGCGTGTCGGTCTCGCCGGTCGACGAGATGACGCTCGGCCTCGGTTACCCGGTCACCGGGCGGGCCAGGGCGGCGGGCGCCCCGACCGGTCTCGGCATCGACACGGTGAGCTGCGCGCCGGGCGACATGTTCAGCCTGATGCGGGCGGCGTACCTGCTGGAGCGCGGCCGGCCGGACGGCGGCGGCACCGGCTTCACCACCCGCGACGTGCTGCGCATGGCCACCATCGAGGGCGCCGAGGTGGTGGGCCTGGGCGACGTCGTCGGCTCGCTGCGGCCGGGCAAGCAGGCCGACCTGCAACTGCTGCGCACGGACACCCTCGGCATGGCGGCGGCGCACGACCCGATCGGCGCCGTCGTGCTCAACGCCGACCCCGGTGTCGTGGAAACCGTGCTGGTCGGCGGGCGTGTCGTCAAGCGAGATGGGCAGATGCTCCACCAGGACCTGGCGGCGGTCCTCGCGTCACTGGCAGAATCGGCCGACGCCGTGACGAGGTGATCGTTCGCCTCCGGCGGGCGGGGGTGAGGGCGTGATGGCGAGTCTGAACGAGCGGATCGCGTCACTGCGCGCCTGGGGCCGGACGACGCTCGACCACTGGCGGGTCCGCAGGCTGTGGATCGACCACCTGGTCAGAGCCGTGCGCCGCTACCAGCTCCAGGGAGGCGACCGGCTGGCCGGCTCGGTCACCTACTTCTCGTTCCTGTCCTTCTTCCCGCTGCTCGCGCTCGGGTACGCGGTGCTCGGCTACACCCTCGACGCCAGCAGCGCCACCAGGAAGGCGCTGGAGACCGCCATCAACGAACGGCTCCCCGGCATGGCGACCGACCTCAACCTGGAGCAGATCGCCGGCGCCAGGACGACGGCGGGCATCATCGGCCTCCTCGGCCTCCTGTACGCCGGGCTCGGCGCGATGGACGCGCTGCGCGCGGCGCTGCGCGAGATGTCGATGACCACCGTGCCGCCCCCGAACTACTTCCTGGGCAAGCTGCGCGACCTGGTCTCGGTCATCCTGCTCGGGGCGACGCTGGTCGTGTCCACGCTGGTGTCCGGGGCCGCGACCACGGTCACGGACAAGGTGCTCGACCACGTCTTCGGCGACAACTCGCTGCTCAGCACCGAGGCGTTCCGGATCTTCGTGCTGGTGGCGAGCGTCGTGGCCGACTGGGTGCTGTTCGTGATCCTGCTCGGCTGGGTCGCCAAGCCGGCCGAGCCGTTCAAGGTCATCGTCAGGGGCGCGCTGCTCGGCGCGATCGGGTTCGGGCTGCTCAAGCAGGTGGCGAGCCTGCTGCTCAGCACCACGCTCAGCAACCCCGTCTACGGCGCGTTCGCCGCCATCGTGGGGTTGCTGGTGTGGATGAACTTCTCGGCCCGGCTCGTGCTGCTGGCCGCCGCGTGGACGTCCACCACGGGATTGTGCCCGCCGCCGTCCCCGTCGCCGATCCCGTCGATCGGCGACCCGCTGGAGGTGCCGGCGGCCGATCCGCGCCAGGCGGCCGGCCCCGAGTGCAGGGGCACGACCCCGCACCCGACCTCGGAGCCCTGACCCGGTCCTGACGCGCTCTCCGTCGTCAGAGGCGGGACCTGTTGCGCTTGCGGCGGATGCCGAAGCCGAGCCAGACCAGGCCGAACAGCAGGCCGCCGCCGATGACGGCCGAGCCGACCGTCCGGGTGGAGTCGGTCTGCTTGGAGGCCGCCGTGTCCAGCAGCGGCGGCTGGGCGGCCGGCGTCACCCGCGACACCGGCGCCTGCGGCGCGGCCCGCACCTGCGCGGGCACCGGCTCGACGAGCTGCCCGACGGGGGTCGCCTTCCCCCTGACCGAGAAGCCCCAGTCGAGCAGTTGGGCCACCTCGTCCCAGAAGTAGCCTTCGTGCCGCATGATCGTGACGAGGATCGTGTGGCCGCCGCGGGTGGCCGCGCCGACGAAGCTGCCCTGCGCCTTGGACGTCCAGCCGTTCTTGACGCCGATCATGCCCTGGTAGCGCCAGAGCAGCTTGTTGTGGTTGCTGATCTCGTAGTAGTCCTTGGGCGCCGGAAACTTGGCAACCTTTGTACTGATATATCGCCGGAAATCGGGATTCGCGAGGCCGGCGCGGGCGATGAGCGCCAAGTCGTACGCCGAGCTGCTCTGCCCGGGTTTGTCCAGGCCGCTCGGGGTCTTGGCCACCGTGTCGTACGCCTGCAGCCGCTTGGCCTCGGCGTTCATGTCGCGCATGGTCTGGGCCACGCCGCCGTTCGTCTCGGCCAGGGCCATGGCCGCGTCGTTGCCGGAGGACATCATCAGCGCCCGGAACAGGTCGTCGACCTTGTACGTCATCTTGGGCGTCAGCCCGACCGCCGTGCCCTCCTGGTTGCAGGCGTTCTGGCTGGGCCGGACCCTGCGGTTCTTGTCGAGCTTCGGCAGCAGCGTCAGCGCGGTGAGCGTCTTGAGCGTGCTCGCCGGCAGGTAGCGGCCGTGCGCGTCCTTCGCGGCGAGCACCTGACCCGTCTCCACGTCCGCGATGACGTAGGAAGTAGCCTTGCTCTTGGGGGGCGCCTTGACGCCTTGGGGTTGCACCAGCCCACGGCTTCCCAGCGCGTCACCGCCGACGGGTGTCGCCGGGGCGGCGGATGCGGTCCCGCTCGTGAGCGTGACCGCGGCGAGAAGTGCCGTAACCGGCACAAATTTCGTCCACATGGCGGTCTCAGCGTAGCTCCGTGTGAATGCCCATGTGGCGACACATTCCCCGGATGATCCGCCTTCGATACTGGAGAGATGACCATGTCACCAAAGATCGCCGGTTTCCTCGTCATCCTCGGCGTGTTCATGATCGTCGAGTGGATCAACCTCGGGTTTAACTTGGCCGACGGGCATCCCACCGGCTTCTACGTCGTGCACGGGATCCTGATCGGGGTCAACGTGATCCTCGGTGCGGTGCTGGCGGTGATCGGGTGGCGCGGACTGCGGGAGGCGGGGATCAGGCGTCGCAGAGAAGGCGGCGGGTGAGCGCGTGCAGCTCGTCGGCCTCCTCGCGCGAGTCGCCGATGGAGGTGAAGCCCAGCTTGCCGTACTCGGGGATGGCGCCGAGCAGGTGGAAGACGTTGCCCGTGCGCCGTTCGGCGTCGAAGCCGATCCCGAGCCGCCGGGCGGTGCGCATGACCTCGCCCGGCGTGCGGCCGCGCAGGCAGGAGGAGGAGCAGTTGTCGGTCGCGGTGTAGTACTTGGGCTGGTCCCCGGCCATCAGGAGGCCGGTGGCCGGGTCGTACCTGGCCCCGGTCGTCAGCACCACCGCGCCGTACGGGTGCGTCGTGCCGCCGATCCGCAGGTTGATCTCGCACAGCAGCGCGGCGTAGCCGGCGTCGGCCTTGAGGGCGAAGAAGTCCATGCCGAACAGGCCGACCACACCCCGTTCGGCCAGGATGGCGGCGATGCGCTCGGCCGACTCGCCCACCTCGTGCCGGTACTCGGGGGCGGCGGGGAACGTGCAGCCCTGGTAGACGTCGTTGTTGGGGCCGCCGAGCACCTGGTCGTGCGTGGCCAGCACGGCCGCGTGCCCGCCGGGCGTGATTCGGGCCAGGGCGCTCGGGTAGTAGAGCGGGCGATGTTCGATGAACTCCTCCACCACCGCGCCGCGCTCCCTGATCTTCGTCGTGAAGCTCGTCCAGGTCTCCCCGGCCGCCGAGAATCGGGTGAGCGAGCGGTCGGCCTTGTCGACGATGGCGTTGCCCAGGCCCGAGTAGCCGTCGTTGAGCTTGACGATCACGCGTTCGCCCGGCAGCGAGTCGATGGCCTCGTCGATCGCGATGATGCTGTGCACGTCGCCGAAACCGCGCGCCATGGGCACGCCGGCCTCGTGGCCGACCTCGCGGGCGCCGCTCTTGGAGCCGTAGTAGGCCAGCGCGGTGGCGGGGCCGTAGATGGGGACGTTGAGTGACGCGGCCAGCTCCTCCTCGGTCTCGCTGAGGACGAACGGCACCAGCCAGGTGTCGGCGTCGATCGCCGACCGTAACCGGTCGAGGACGTCGGGTCGGCGCAGCAGCGTCCGGGTGAGGGGTTGCGACCAGGGCTCGTCGAGACTGATGAGCTCCAGGCGCTTGGCGGCGTCGTCCGGGTCGGGGAGGAAGCCGAGGTAGTAGTCGATGATGTCGGGATCGATCGGCGCGGAGGAGAGGTAGATCACCTTGACCCCGGGTTCCCGGAGCGTCAGGAGGAGGAAGAGCAGGCGCTCCTCGTACGACCGGGCTGCCGTGATGCGGCGCAGCTCGTCCTGCGGCAGGGAGAGCGAGGGTACGACCACCAGGGTCCCCTCGCTCGGCTCGAAGATGCTCAACCCGGCATACTTCTCCCCGAACGGGATATTAGTGATCATATAGCGAGTGAAACACGCATTCTTCACAAATGCAGCAAGCGCCAAAGTGTCATGACCATGACAGAAGGTGACAGGATTCGAAATCGGTGAGCACGTTTGGAAGTGGCGACATCGGGTCACCATCTAATGATCCCTTGTGACTATTTTCCGGATCAGGTAGGCATGTGCGGAACGTGACCACCTGCGGTTACGGGCATGCCGTCGGCCAACTTTTGGTGTATCTGTCGGCGCGAAGGCGCACGGGGGCGATAAAGTCAGAAGCATCGCCACCGGGCTCGCGGCTTACCGTCGTGTACCCGGGCTGCTGCGACCGATGAACGCGAAGCCCGTGCTGACGATCTCGCACCGAAACCTACGGGTGTGGCTTTTGATTCGCCGAACGGCCGCCTCAACCAGGTGGCTGCCGCAGGATGGACTTTTTCGAGAGCGTTATGAGCCGCCGTCCGTGCGTGGGACGCGCGGCCTCGACGGGATGGATGGTGACATATGCGGGGACGTGAGCTGCGGGGAGAGCTGGACGCGTTCCTGGCGGAGATCGAGCAGGAGCTGGTGGCGTTCCGTCGCGACCTTCACATGCATCCTGAGCTTGCCTTCGCCGAATACCGCACGACCCAGCGCATCGCCGACCGGCTGACCGCCGCGGGGCTGACGCCGTCGGTGCTGCCGCGCGGCACCGGTCTCATCTGCGACGTGGGCAGCGGCGACGGGCCGACCGTCGCGCTGCGGGCCGACATCGACGCGCTGCCGCTGCAGGACGAGAAGGACGTGTCCTACCGCTCCACCGTCCCCGGCGCGTGCCACGCCTGCGGGCACGACGTGCACACCACCGTTCTGCTCGGCACCTCGCTCTTCCTGGCCCAGCAGGCCGCCGCCGGGCTGCTGCCCGGCCGGGTCCGGCTGATCTTCCAGCCCGCCGAGGAGCTGCCCGGCGGCGCCCTTGAGGTCATGGCCCACGGCGGCATCAGCGGCGTCGACCGCATCTTCGGCCTCCACTGCGACCCGCGCGTCGACGTCGGCCAGCTCGGTCTCCGGAGCGGCCCGATCACCTCGGCCTGCGACAAGATCGTGGTCAGGGTCTCCGGTCCCGGCGGCCACACCGCCCGTCCCCATCTGACGGCCGACCTGGTCTTCGCCCTGGCCAAGATCCTCACCGAGCTGCCCGCCGCGCTCTCCCGCCGGATCGACCCGCGCTCCTCGCTCAGCCTCGTCTGGGGCCGGGTCGAGGCGGGCTCGGCGGCCAACGCCATCCCCGACGACGGCATCGCCGAGGGCACGATCCGCTGCCTCGACGAGAACGCCTGGCACGCCGCCCCCGACCTGATCAAGGCCCTGCTGGAGTCCGTCGCCGGCGCGTACGGCGTCGAGGCCGTCATGGACTACACGCGCGGCGTGCCGCCGGTCGTCAACGACGAGGTCAGCGTCGAGATGCTGGCCGAGGCGGCCGAGCGGGCCCTCGGCGCGGGCGCGGTGGTGCCCACCCAGCAGTCGCTCGGCGGCGAGGACTTCGCCTGGTACCTGGAGTCGATCCCCGGCGCCTTCGCCCGGCTCGGCACGCGCTCGCCCGACGGCGTCACGTACGACATCCACCAGGGCACCTTCGACGTCGACGAGAAGGCGATCGCGATGGGCGTGCGGGTGATGGCCGCCACCGCGCTGACCGCGCTGTGGGACGTCGGCCCGATCGACTCCATCAGCAACGCCATGGCCTGAGCGCCGCTCCGACGGCCCGCCGCGTCGCGCGGCGGGCCGTCGGCATGTCAGCCGAGCCTGCCGAACACCACCGGCAGCCGCAGGGACGAGTGCCCCGGCGACACGGTGACCCGGGTGCCCGCCGGATAGCGCAGGGTGTAGTCGCGGTCGGTCGAGATGATCACCAGGCCCAGCCGGTGGCCCTTCTTGAACAGGTAGTCCTTGGGCTGGAAGTCCCAGGTGAAGGTGTACTCCTTGCCGGGGCGCAGCGGCTGCGTGCGGTCGGCGCGGTGGCGGTTGCGCACGTCGAGCCACCCCCTGGAGACGATCTTGTACGCGGTCGTCGCCGTGCCGAGCCGCCTGAGCGTCGTGCAGCCCGTGTCACCCGGGACGCCCTCGCCGTAGCAGTAGCTCTGGCCGGTCGACAGCAGGGTGCCGTCCGGGCGCACGTCGGTGCCGTAGTCCACCAGCAACGCCGTCAGGTACGGCGAGGCGCCGTCCTTGAACGAGGCCCGCACCGAGACCGTCGGCGTGCCGGAGATGCGCACGTCGGCGGGCAGCTCGCCGGTCCGGTACGCCAGCCGGTTCGGGTCCGGCCCGGTCGCCTCCACCAACTGCTCGGCCGTCCGCGCGCTCTGGTCCACGAAGGACTCCGCGGGCGACAGCGGCCGGGGCAGCAGGCCGAGCCGTTCGCCGGCGGCCGGATGGAGGGCGACCGTGGTGGCCCCGGGCAGCGGCCAGGAGGCGTGCTGCTGCCACTCGCCGACGCCGATCTCCACGTCGGCCTGCGGCTCGCGCATGATGCCCGAGTCGATGCCCTGCAGCCAGTAGTCGAACCAGCCGTGCAACTGGCGCAGCCACTCGGCGGTGCGCAGGTTGAAGGGGTTCATGTGGGTGCCCTGGTGCAGCCAGATCTTGCGCGGCACGTGCCGCTGGGCCAGGGCGTACCACCATTGGGCGAACTGCTTGGTCTTGACGTTCCAGTCGTTGAGCCCGTGCACGAGGAAGACGCTGGCCTTCACCTTGTCCACGTCGTTGAGGTAGTTGCGGGCGTCCCAGAGGGGGCCGTAGTCGCCGGTGATCCGGTCCTGGCTCGCGGTCAGGGCGTCCATCTTGGCGCCGCAGACCTCGAAGCCCCGGTCCCTGGTGAGCACGAACTTGGCCAGGACGTCCAGGTCCTCGCCCTGGTAGCCGCCGGGGGCCAGGACGCCGCCGTTGGCCCGGTAGTAGTCGTACCAGCTGGAGATGGCGGCGATCGGCACGATCGTCTTCAGTCCCTCGACGCCGGTCGAGGCGACGGCGTTGGGCAGGGTGCCGTTGTAGGAGACGCCGATCATGCCGACCTTGCCGGTGGACCAGGTGGCGCTGACCTCGTTGCCGTCGGCGTCGAAGCCGCGGGCGCGGCCGTTCAGCCAGTCGATGGCGGCCTTCGGGCCGGCGGTCTCGTTCCGGTCGCCGGTGGACGGGCAGCCGGTGGCGCGGGCGCTGCCGACGTTCTCGACCAGGGCGATGGCGTAGCCGCGGGGCACGAAGTAGTTGTCGTAGTAGCCGTCGAAGGGCTCGCCGGCGAGCTTGTTGGAGAGGGACTTCAGGGTGGGCAGGGGGTTGCCGTTCGCGTCGACGTCCACCGGGTGGTTGGGCACGTCGTTGCCGGGGGCGTAGTAGGGGCTGGCCTCCATGATCACCGGGACCTTGAGGCCCTGGTCGGTCTCCTTGGGGCGCAGGATGTCCATGGCGACGCGGTCGGGCTGCCCGTCGTCGTCGCTGTCGGTCCCGGCCACCTCGACGAAGACCGTCTGCTTGACGGCGTCGGCGCGGGAGAAGACGGGCTGGGTGGCGTTGTTCTCGATCTTGAGGGTAGGGGTGGCGGCCGTCGCCGGGGTGGGCCCGCTCAAGGTCACGGCGAGGATCGCGACCAGCGGTACGGCCAGTGTCTTCCAAGGCTGCATACGGGGCTCCGATACGAAATTTCCACCGTTGATCGGAATCTCTGCCATGATCGACCGCTCGGCAAGGGCCCCTTACATACCAAACTTGGGCAAAAACTTCCGAGGGCCGTCCCAAGTGCCTGAACCCAGATTCAGGTCACGGACGCGCTTGATGTCGATAACGGAGCGGTTGCGACCCTGTGTGCCGGTTTGGTCTGCCCTGGTCAAGCAACTATCTTCCGTGCAGGTGCCGTACGTTTCTTCGCGCCTGCGATGAAGTTCGACGGCGAGGAAATGGAAGGGAGTCGCCTTGCTCGGCAAGCGATTCAGCAGGATTGCCGTCGGCTCGGTAGCCGGCGTCATGCTCATGGCAGTCGCGGCCTGTGGCGGTGAGGGCGGAGGCACCTCGGCGAGCACGCAGCCGAGCTCCGGCGCCAGCAGCGAGGCCCCCAAGGGCGGCCTGAAGGTCGGCCTGGCGTTCGACGTCGGTGGCCGTGGCGACAAGTCGTTCAACGACGCCGCCTACGCCGGCCTGGAGAAGGCCAAGACCGAGCTGGGCGCCGACATCAAGGAGCTCAGCCCGGCCGCCGACGGCTCCAACCGCGGCGACCTGCTGCGCCAGCTCGCGGACGCGGGCTACAACCCCATCATCGGCGTCGGCTTCGCCTACGGCGACGACATCAAGAAGACCGCCGCCGAGTACCCCGACGTGCAGTTCGCGGTCGTCGACTCGGCCTCCAACGGCCCGAACGTGACCGGCCTGCTGTTCGCCGAGGAGCAGGGCTCCTACCTGGCGGGCGTCGCCGCGGCGACCAAGTCGGAGGCCGGCCACGTCGGCTTCGTGGGCGGCGTCGAGAACGACCTGATCAAGAAGTTCCAGGCGGGCTTCGTGATGGGCGCCAAGTCCGTCAAGTCGGACATCAAGATCGACATCAAGTACCTCACCCCCGACGGTGACTTCTCCGGCTTCAAGGCCCCCGACAAGGGCAAGGTCGCGGCCGAGAAGATGTACCAGGACGGCGCGGACATCGTCTACCACGCCGCCGGCGACTCCGGCCTCGGCGTGTTCCAGGCGGCGGCCGCGGCCAAGAAGAAGGCCATCGGCGTCGACTCCGACCAGCGCCAGACGGTCAAGGAGGCCGACCTGCAGTCGGTCATCATGACGTCGATGATCAAGCGCGTGGACGTCGGCGTGTTCGAGTTCGTCAAGGCTGTCCAGGGCGGCACCAAGGGCGGCAGCAACACCGTCTACGACCTCAAGGTCGACGGTGTGGGCCTGTCCACCACCGGTGGCGAGATCGACGACATCAAGGACAAGCTCGACGCTGCCAAGAAGGACATCGTCGACGGCAAAATCACGGTTCCGTCCAAGCCGTAATCTGGGTAGGAACGGACGACCGAGGGCCCGGAGTCCCCACTTCGGGCCTTCTGGCTATCCGCCCCGTCCGCCCCCCATGCTCTAGGAGAGGCGAAATGAGCTCGGACACCCTCGCCGCGGTGCAACCCGCCGTAGAGCTGGAGGGCATCACCAAGCGCTTCCCCGGCGTCGTCGCCAACCACGACATCCGCATCACCGTCGAACCCGGCACGGTCCACGCGATCGTCGGGGAGAACGGCGCGGGCAAGTCGACCCTGATGAAGATCCTCTACGGCATGCAGAAGCCGGACGAGGGCACGATCAGGGTCAACGGCCGGGAGGTCAGCTTCCGCACCCCCAGCGACGCCATCGACGTCGGCATCGGCATGGTCCACCAGCACTTCATGCTGGCCGACAACTTCACCGTGCTGGAGAACATCGTCCTCGGCGCCGAGCCCACCAAAGCCGGCGTGCTCGACACCGGCAGGGCGCGGGCCCGCATCGCCGAGCTGGCCAGCAGCCACGGCCTGCGCGTCGACCCCGACGCGCTGGTGGAGGACCTCGGCGTCGGCGACCGCCAGCGGGTGGAGATCCTCAAGGTCCTCTACCGCGGCGCCCGCATCCTCATCCTCGACGAGCCGACGGCGGTCCTCGTGCCGCAGGAGGTCGAGGAGCTGTTCGAGAACCTGCGCGAGCTCAAGGCCGAGGGCCTGACCGTCATCTTCATCTCGCACAAGCTCGACGAGGTGCTGAACATCGCCGACGCGATCACCGTGATCCGCCGCGGCACCACCGTCGCCAGCGTCAACCCCGCCGAGGTGACCGCCCGCCGGCTCGCCGAGCTGATGGTCGGCAGCGAGCTGCCCACGCCGGAGACCCGCGAGTCCACCGTGCGCGAGAGCGTCACGCTGAGCGTGTCGCGGCTGACGATGGAGGCCGACGGCTTCCGTCCCGTCCCCAGGGGCACCTCCGTCGACCTGTACGTCGACAAGCTGCGCGAAGAGGGCAAGCGCCTGATCCTCGACGACGTCTCCTTCGACATCCACGCGGGCCAGATCCTGGGCATCGCCGGCGTCGAGGGCAACGGGCAGTCCGAGCTGATCGAGGCGATCATGGGCATGCGTCCCGCCCACGGCACGATCACCCTCGGCGGCGTGGACATCAGCGCCTGGTCCACGCTGAAGCGCAGGGAGGCCGGCATCGGCTACATCCCCGAGGACCGCCACCGGCAGGGCCTGCTGCTGGAGGCGTCCCTGTGGGAGAACCGGGTGCTCGGCCACCAGACCAGGCCCCCGGCGCGCAGCGGCATCTGGGTCGACCGCCGCGCCTCCAAGGCCGACACCGAGCGCATCGTCAAGGAGTACGACGTGCGCACCCCCAGCGTGGACACCCTGGCCCTGGCCCTGTCCGGCGGCAACCAGCAGAAGCTGATCGTCGGACGCGAGATGAGCGGCGAGCCCTCGTTCCTCATCGCCGCCCACCCCACCCGCGGCGTGGACGTCGGCGCCCAGGCCGCCATCTGGGACCACCTGCGCAACGCGCGCGCCGCCGGCCTGGCCGTGCTGCTGATCTCGGCCGACCTCGACGAGCTGATCGGCCTGTCCGACACGATCAGGGTCATCCTGCGCGGCCGGCTCGTGGCCGAACTCGATCCTTCCGACGTCACGCCCGAGCGGCTTGGCGGTTACATGACCGGCGCCATCGCCGGCACTGAGGAGACGTGATGCCCGCCGGGCTCAACCGGGCGCTGCTCACCGTCGCAGGCGCCGTCGTCGCCATCATCCTGGCGATCGCGATCTCCAGCGTGGCCATCATCGCGGCGGGCGCCAGCCCGATCGACGCGTTCGCCGCCTTCTTCGACTTCGGCGAGACCGCGCGCTCGGTGTCCAACGGCATCGCGGCGTTCCTCAACCGGGCGGTGCCGCTGTTCATCGCGGGTCTCGCGGTGGCCGTCGGCTTCCGCATGAACCTGTTCAACATCGGCGTCGAGGGCCAGTACCGCATCGCGGCCATCTGCGCGGCCTACGTCGGCTCGACGTTCACCGCGCCGAAGCCGATCCAGATCCTGGTGATCATCGTGGTCGCGGCCGTCGTGGGCGGCGCGTACGCGCTGATCCCCGCGGTGATGAAGGTGACCCGCGGCGTGAACGAGGTGATCTCCACGATCATGCTCAACTACATCGCGATCGCCCTGGCCTCCTACCTGGTCCGCGGCCCGTTCGCGGGCCAGCGGGCGGCCGGCCAGCTCACCACGACCACGCCGCAGCTGCCCGAGTCGGCCATGTTCCCCAACCTGAACTTCGTCTTCGACTGGTTCGGGCTGCTGGCCCCCACCCGCGGCGGCGGCGTGTGGGGCTTCCTGCTCGTGGCCGTCGTGCTCGGCCTGGTGGTCTGGGTCGTGCTGGAGCGCACCCGCTTCGGCTTCAACGTCAAGGCCAGCGGGCTCAACGGCCCGGCCGCCTTCGCCTCGGGCGTCAACCCGAAGAAGATGGTCATCGCGGCCATGGTGCTGTCCGGCGCGATCGCGGGACTCATCGGCCTGCCCGAGATCCTCGGCGACAAGGGCGCCTTCAACTCCAACTTCACCGCCGGCCTCGGCTTCCTCGGCATCGCGGTGGCGCTGCTGGGCAGGAACAAGCCCGTCGGCATCGCGATCGCCGCGCTGCTGTTCGCCTTCCTCGACCGGGCGCAGGGCGCGCTGCAGATCGCGGACGTGCCGTCGTCGGTCATCACGATCATCCAGGGCGTCATCGTCCTGCTGGTGGTCATCGCGAACGAGGTGACCAACCGCATCGCCATGCGGCTTGAGGAGCAGCGGGCCGCCCGGCAGCTCGACACGAACAGACCGGTTGAGGTGGCAGCATGAGCAGGGTCGGCAAATACCATCTGGCGCTGCTCGGCGTCGCCGCGCTCATCCTGCTGCTGTCGCTGGTGCGGATCATCTCCGGCCAGGACGACCTGACCTCCTCCGGCACGTTCAACGCGGCGCTGCTGCTCGCGGTGCCGATCGGCCTGGCCGGTCTCGGCGGCCTGTGGGCCGAGCGGGCCGGCGTGGTCAACATCGGCCTCGAAGGCATGATGGTGCTCGGCACCTGGTTCGCCGGCTGGGCCGGATACCAGTGGGGCGCCGTGGCCGCGCTGGTCGCCGGGCTGCTCGGCGGCGCGCTCGGCGGGCTCATCCACGCGATCGCGACCGTCACGTTCGGCGTCGACCACATCATCAGCGGCGTCGCCATCAACCTGCTCGGCCCCGGCATCACCCGCTTCCTGTCCGAGGTCCTCTACGGCGAGGGCACCTCGGCCAGCGCGAAGGGCGCCGGCATCACCACCTCGCCGGCGATCAGCTCGGGTGCGCCCGAGGTGAGCCTGCCCGTTCTGTCCGACGGCCCCGACCTGCTCGGCAAGCTGGAGAGCACCCACTGGTTCCTGCTCTCCGACCTGGCCGGCATCCTGCGCGGGCTCACCCACGACGTGAACGCGCTGATCATCCTGGCGGTGCTGCTGCTGCCGGTGACGTACCTGGTGCTCTGGCGCACGTCGTTCGGCCTGCGGCTGCGGTCGGCGGGGGAGAACCCGTGGGCGGCCGAGTCGTTGGGCGTGAACGTCTACCGGATCAAGTACCTCGCGGTCGTCGTCTCCGGCGCGTTCGCCGGGCTCGGCGGCGTGTTCCTGGTCTTCGTCTCCAACAAGTACGTCGAGGGCCAGACACAGGGACGCGGCTTCATCGGCCTGGCCGCCATGATCTTCGGCAACTGGCGGCCCGGCGGGCTCGCGGCCGGTTCGTCCCTGTTCGGCTACGCCAGCGGCCTGCAGCTGCGCAGCTCCGGCGAGGCCAACGCGGTCACCACGTTCTTCCTGTTCGGCGCGCTGCTGCTGGTGGTCTACATCGCGCTGCAGATCCGCAGGCTGGTCGCGCCGAGCCAGCCGGCCGAGATCGTGGCCAGGGGCGTCAAGGACTACACCGTGATCGCCGCCGCGGCGGTCGGCGCGCTCCTGCTGTACTGGCTCTGGCGGACCGTGGAGACGCTGCCGGGCGAGTTCGTCTTCATCACGCCACACGTGCTCACGCTGCTCGTGCTCCTGGTCGCCTCGCAGCGTCTGCGGATGCCCAAGGCCGACGGCGTACGCTTCCGTCGGGGGGATAACCATTGAACATCGATTGGGACGGCCTGCGCGCCGAGGCCGCCACGGCCATGCGCAACGCCTACGCGCCGTACTCCAAGTTCCCGGTGGGGGCGGCGGCGGTCGTCGACGACGGCCGGATCGTCACCGGCTGCAACGTCGAGAACGCCTCGTACGGGCTCGGCCTGTGCGCCGAGTGCGGCCTGGTGTCGGCGCTGCAGATGTCGGGCGGCGGCCGGCTGGTGGCCTTCACCTGCGTGGACGGCCACGGCGAGCTGCTCATGCCGTGCGGGCGCTGCCGTCAGCTGCTGTACGAGTTCGGCGGTGAGAACCTGCTGGTCGAGACCGTCGACGGCCCCAAGCGCATGGCGCAGATCCTGCCGTACGCGTTCGGCCCCGACGACCTCAGCAGGAGCTCGTGACCATGGACGCCATCGAGGTCATCCGCGCCAAGCGCGACGGCGGCGAGCTCACCACCGCCCAGATCGACTGGGTGATCGCCGCCTACACCCGCGGTGACGTGGCCGACGAGCAGATGTCCGCCCTGGCCATGGCCATCCTGCTCAACGGCATGAACCGGCGCGAGGTCGCCGACTGGACGCAGGCCATGATCCGGTCGGGCGAGCGCATGGACTGGTCGATGCTCGACCGGCCCACGGCCGACAAGCACTCCACGGGCGGCGTCGGCGACAAGATCACGCTGCCGCTGGCGCCCCTGGTGGCGGCGTGCGGGGCGTACGTGCCGCAGCTGTCCGGGCGCGGGCTCGGGCACACCGGCGGCACCCTGGACAAGCTGGAGTCCATCCCGGGCTGGCTGGCCTCGCTCTCCAACGATCAGATGCTGCACGTCCTGCGCACGGCCGGCGCGGTGGTCTGCGCGGCGGGCTCCGGGCTGGCCCCGGCCGACAAGAAGCTCTACGCGCTGCGCGACGTCACCGGCACCGTCGAGTCGATCCCGCTGATCGCCTCGTCGATCATGTCGAAGAAGATCGCCGAGGGCACCGGCTCGCTGGTGCTCGACGTGAAGGTGGGCTCCGGGGCGTTCATGAAGACGACCGAGAGCGCCCGCGAGCTGGCCGAGACCATGGTCGCGCTCGGGAGCGACGCGGGCGTGCGCACGGTCGCCCTGCTGACGGCCATGGACCGGCCGCTCGGCCGGGCCGTGGGCAACGCGCTGGAGGTCGAGGAGTCGATCGAGGTGCTGGCCGGCGGCGGGCCGTCCGACGTGGTCGAGCTGACCGTACGGCTGGCGCGCGAGATGCTGGCGGCGGCCGGGGTCTCCGGCAAGGACCCGGCCGACGCGCTGCGCGACGGCTCGGCCATGGACGCGTGGCGGCGGATGATCTCGGCCCAGGGCGGCAACCCCGACGCGGTCCTGCCGCGGGCGGCCGAGAGCATGACGGTGGCGGCGCCGTCGTCCGGCGTGCTGGCCCACCTCGACGCGTACGCCGTGGGGCTGGCCGCCTGGCGGCTCGGCGCCGGACGGGCGCGCAAGGAGGACCCGGTGTCGTTCGGGGCCGGGATCGTGCTGCACGCCAAGCCCGGCGACCTGGTGCGCGAGGGCCAGCCGCTGCTGACGCTGCACGCGGACGAGACGGCCAGGTTCGAGCGGGCGCTGGACGCGCTGGACGGCGGCTACGAGGTCGCCGAGTCGGGGCGCGAGCTGCTGCCCCTGGTCATCGACCGCATCGGCTGACCACCGGAAGCACTCGTGCGCGGTGGCCGGACCCCTGCCCGGGGACGGCCGCCGCCGCTTTCAGGCGGTGACGGCGGGGACCTCGGGCACGTCGGTGAAGACGCCCGCGAGCACGGCGCGCTGCGTGGGCAGCGCCTCGGTGTACCGGGCGCGCCCCTCGTCGGTGATGCAGACGAACACGCCCCGGCGGTCGGAGTCGCACGTGCCGCGGGTGACGAACCCGCTCTTCTCCAGCCTGGCCACGACCCTGGACAGGGCGCTCTGGCTCAGGTGGACCTCTTCGCAGAGCTCCTGGATGCGCAGTTTCCTGTCGTGGTGGACGATCCGGTCGAGCACCTCGAACTCGCTGGGCCCGAGCCCGTGCCGCTCGCCCAGCTCCCGCTCCAGCGCGCACATGGCCTTCGCGTGTTTGGCCAGGACGTAATGCCAGGTCTCGACCACGAACTCCTCGTCCATGTCGCGGAGGTTACCATCTCGGGAAGATTCATGCAACGGCATTAAATGCGCTTGCATTAGATGCTGGTGCATGTATTGTTCTGACTCATGTCCTCTTCCTCATCCCGTTGGGGCGCGCTCGCCGTGCTCTGTGCAGTGATCTTCCTTGACGCCCTTGACGTCTCCATGGTCGGTGTCGCCCTGCCGGCCATCCAGCACGATCTGGGCCTCAGTACCTCTTCCCTGCAGTGGGTGGTCAGCGGCTACGTGCTCGGCTATGGCGGTCTTCTGTTGCTCGGGGGCAGGACCGCCGACCTGCTCGGGCGGCGCAGGGTGTTCCTGGTCGCTCTGGGCGTCTTCGCCGTCGCGTCGTTGCTGGGTGGTGTCGTGGACGACGGGGGCCTGCTGATCGCCGCCCGGTTCGTCAAGGGTGTGGCCGCCGCGTTCACCGCGCCCGCCGCCTTGTCGATCATCACCACCACGTTTCCCGAGGGCCCGGAGCGCAACAAGGCACTGAGCATCTTCACCGCCTGCGGCGCGAGCGGCTACTCGCTCGGCCTCGTGCTCTCCGGCCTGCTGACCGAGATCGGCTGGCGGTGGACGCTCCTCATGCCGGTGCCTGTCGCGATCATCGCGCTGATCGCCGCGTTGAAGGTGCTGCCGAAGGGCCGGGAGGAGCGCGCCGAGGGCGGCCACGACCTCGTCGGCGCCGTGCTGATCACCGCCTCCATGTTGCTGCTGGTCTTCACCGTCGTGCAGGCTCCCGAGGCCGGATGGGCCTCGTTCCAGACGATCGGCTCGCTGGTGGCCGTCGCGGTGCTGCTCGGCCTGTTCGTCCTCACCGAGCTGCGGATGAAGCACCCGCTGGTGCGGCTCGGCATCCTGCGCTCGGGCCACATCGTCCGGGCCAACCTGGGGCTGCTCATCCTCATGGGCTCGTACGTGGCCTTCCAGTTCGTGGCCATGCAGTACTTCCAGAACCTGCTCCACTGGTCGGCCCTCGGCACGGCCATGGCATTCCTGCCCGCGGGCCTGCTCGTCGCGGTCAGCTCGACCAAGATGGGCGACTTCGCCGACAGGTTCGGCACCGGCAAGCTGATCGTCATCGGCGCCGCGGCCCTGGCCGGCGGTTACGCGATCTTCCTGGGCATCGACGAGACGCCGAGCCTGGGCGGCATGGTGCTCCCCGGCATGGTCCTGCTGGGCATCGCGTTCGCCCTGTCCTTCCCCTCGCTGAACATCCAGGCCACCAACGGCGTGGACGACGACGAGCAGGGCCTGGCCTCCGGGCTGCTCAACACCTCCGGCCAGGTCGGCGGCGCGATCGTGCTGGCCGTGGTGACCGCCGTGCTGACCTCCGGCGGCGAGACGCTGTCGATCGGCGCGCTGCGCTCGGCGATCATGGTCGCGGTGGTGCTGGCCCTGGTCGGGCTGGTGATCTCGGCCACCGGGCTGCGCTCGCGCAAGGCCGCCGCGGTCGAGGCGGAGGACGTGAAGGTCTTCGAGGCCGTCTGACCTCCCTGTGATCGGAAGAGGGTTCCGCCGGGGGCGGGGCCCTCTTCCTCATTTCTCCGGCCTTCCTCATTTCTCCAGGGCGCCGAGCGGGTCGGAGTAGTCGATCCACTCCGTCGCCGAGTCGCCGAGGTCGGCGCTCTCGCCGGTGCGGACGTCCACCTGGACCAGGTAGACGTCCTCCTCGTCCCACAGGCGCACGAGGACCTTGTCGCGGCTCAGCCAGCGCTCCACCCTGATCACTTCGAGGCCGTCGACGTCCAGGCGGGGGCGGGGGCCGGTGACGCGGCCGGTGTGGGCGTCCATGGTGACCAGCCGGTCGTCGGCCGTCACCAGGGCCAGGGAGCGGCCGTCGGGGGCGAGCGCGGCGCCGTGCTCGATGAGGGCGGGGTCGATCCGGAAGCCCTTCGTGCGGGCGCCCGCGCCGTCCAGCCTCAGCGTGCTGACGGAGGCGTGGCCGGGGACGGCGGTGGTGTCCCGGCGTTCGGCGACCACGCGCGTGCCGTCGTCGTGGACGGCCAGGATCTCGACGTCCGCGCCGCGGACCGTGCGGGTCGTGCCCGTGCGGAAGTCGAGCACCGCGCTGTCGTCCGCGTCGCCGAAGGACAGCGCGAAGTAGCGGCCGTCCGGGGACGAGCTGATGTGCGCCTCGCCGTCCCCGGCCGTGGCGTCGATGCGCTTGACCACGCCCGTGGGCAGGTCGTGGACCAGGTAACGGCCCTGCGGGTTCTGGTAGAGGAGCCGGTGGCCGTCCTGGCTGAGGGCCAGCGGCATGTACTCGCCGGTGGCCGGGTCGTAGCCGGCCCGCGCGTCCGGCAGCCGCCACTCCGCGCCCGAGCGGGTCGTGAGCACCCACTGGCCGCAGGGCTGCGGGTGGCGGGCGTCGGCGTCGGCGTCGCGGCAGTAGCCCGTGTAGGCGAAGCGGACCGGGTCGGGGAGCGCGGCGGGCAGCGGGTCGCGGATCTCCTGGGCGGGGGCCCGCGTCCCGGGGCCGACGGGGGAGCGGTCCGTCGCCTCGTCCATGCGGGCGGCCAGCGCGGACAGCCCCGCGGCGGTCGCCGCGACCATCGCGGCGACCAGGCCGAGGGAGGCGAGCGTCCACACCGACGCCCGGAGCCGGCGCCGCGCCGTGATCCGGCGCAGGACGGTCTCGGCGAGGTCGGCGTGTCCGGCGCGCGGCATCCCGGCGGCCAGGCCGAGCAGGGCGGCCCGCAGGGCCGGATCCCCGGGGGCGGCGTCGTGGTGGCCCGCCGCCGGGGCGGCGGGCTCGGGAGCGGGGCCGAGCGTCCAGGGGGTGGCGGACGTCGGGTCCGTCGGGTTCTCGGACGGGTCCGCGGGGTCCTCCGTCAGGTCCGCGGGGTTCTCGCACAGGGGCGGGTGGGAGGCTCGGAGCTGGGTGCGGGCCCGTCGCAGCTCGTCGTCCAGCGCGCCGATCCACAGGCCCGTGACCTGGGCCGCGTGCGGCAGGCTCAGCCCGTCGTGGAAGGTGACGACGACGGCCGCGCGAGTCCGCGGGGCGAGCCCGGCGAGGAGTTGGCCCTCCGGGACCGGCCAGGGCGCGCCTGTCGCGCCCAGGAACCGTCCGTACAGCTCGCGCAGCACCGCGTCGGCCGGGCGGTGGTAGCGGATCGCGGACCACCGGCGGCAGGACGCGACGAGGGCCGCGGTGGCCAGCTCGCGGGCCTTGTCCGCGTCGCCCGTCAGCAGGTAGGCCGTCCGAGCGAAAGAAGGCCCATAAGACGTCAGAAAAGCCGATAAGTCGTGGGATTTGCTCACTTGTATGACTCCTTGGAGGTTGATCAGCGTAGAGGCAGTCCCGGCTCCGCGGAAGTGCCCGGGAAACCCGGGCCGATCCGCCGCCAAGCCGCTTGCAGGCCCGTGGGCTGGGCATCTACCGGGCATGCGCCCGTCATCCCCGGCCGGCGAGCGGTCGTCGCGCCTTCGCCTCGCCGTCCCGCTCGCCTGCCTCGCCGTGCTGACCGCGTGCGGCACCTCCTCGCAGACCGCCCGGCTGGACACCCCCGCGGACACCGGTCCCGGCACCGCCACGCCCCGCAGCACCCCCTCGGACGTCCCCACCAGCACCACCGAGGTGGACGTCGAGCGCGACGGCCTCGACCCGGCCGTGGTGACCGGCGTCCGGTACGCGACCCACGACGGCTACGACCGGGTGGTGATCGACCTCAAGGGCGACATCCCCGGATACAAGGTGAAATGGGTGGACGAATTCCTCCAGGACGGCTCCGGCGAGCCCATGGGCGTCCACGGCGGCGCGTACCTGCAGCTCACCCTCTTCCCGACCAACGCGCACGACGACGACGGCTACCCCACCTGGAAGGGCGGGCCCGTCTATCGGGCCGGCCTCAGGAACGTCTCCCACGTCGTCAGGACCGGCGACTTCGAGGGGCGCGTGGGCGTCGGCCTGGCGCTCGCCCGCCGGGCGGGCTTCCGGGTGAAGGAGCAGTCCGCGCCGAGCCGGCTGGTGCTCGACGTGGCACACTGAGCCCGTGGTGAGAAAGATCGAGGGCCCGACCCGCATCCCCGTCCCCGGCGGCAAGATCATCGACGAGCACGTGGGGCGCGTCAACAGCGGCGACGAGCAGGTCTCGATCGCCCACATGACCGCCCCGCCCGGCTGGGCCGAGCCCGCCCAGACCCCGTCGTTCACCGAGTACACCGTCGTCCTGCGCGGCAGCCTGCTCGTCGAGCACGACGGTGGCACGGTCGAGGTCGGCGCGGGCCAGTCGGTGGTGACGTCGCCGGGGGAGAAGGTGCGCTACAGCGTGGGCCCCGACGGCGCCGAGTACGTCGCCGTGTGCCTGCCCGCCTTCACGCCGGAGAGCGCCGGCCGCGACTGACCGGCCGCGACCGGCCGGGCGCGCCTCACGTGCCTGCCTCGCGGGCGTGCCTTACGGCTGTGCCGGAAGGGTTGTCCACAGGCGGGCGCGACGTGTGCGGCGGCGGAGGAGTGTGCTCATATCATGGCCAGATGAGCCCCACGCTTGACAAGATCCGGCTGGCTCCCAAGGTGTTGTTGCACGATCACCTCGACGGCGGGCTGCGCGCCGAGACGATCGTCGAGCTCGCACGGGAGATCGACTACGGGCGGCTGCCCTCCACCGACCCCGACAATCTGCGCCTCTGGTTCGAGGAGGCCGCCGACTCCGGCTCGCTGGAGCGCTACCTGGAGACCTTCGACCACACGGTCGCGGTCATGCAGACCCGCGAATCCCTGGTCCGGGTGGCCGCCGAGTGCGCCCGCGACCTCGCCGACGACGGCGTGGTCTACGCCGAGGTGCGCTTCGCCCCCGAGCAGCACACCACCATGGGGCTGAGCCTCGACCAGGTGGTGGAGGCGGTGCTCGAAGGGTTCACGCTGGGCTCGCAGGGCCGCGGCATCCGGGTCGGCACGCTGCTGACCGCGATGCGCCACATGGCCCGCTCGATGGAGATCGCCGAGCTGGCCGTGCGTTATCGCGACGTCGGCGTCGTGGGGTTCGACATCGCCGGGGCCGAGGCCGGCTACCCGCCCACCCGGCATCTCGACGCGTTCGAATACCTTCAGCGGGAGAACGCGCACTTCACGATCCACGCCGGCGAGGCGTTCGGGCTGCCGTCGATCTGGCAGGCCATCCAGTGGTGCGGCGCCGACCGGCTGGGCCACGGCGTCCGCATCATCGACGACATCACCGTGGCCGGCGACGGGTCGGCCAAGCTGGGGCGGCTGGCGGCGTACGTGCGCGACAAGCGCATCCCGCTGGAGATGTGCCCCACGTCCAACCTCCAGACCGGGGCCGCCGACTCGATCGCCGAGCATCCCATCGGGCTGCTGCGCAGGCTGCACTTCCGGGTCACCGTCAACACCGACAACCGGCTGATGAGCTCGACGAGCGTGTCCCTCGAGTTCGCCAAGCTGGTCGAGGCGTTCGGCTACGGCTGGGACGACCTGCAGTGGTTCACGGTCAACGCGATGAAGTCGGCCTTCCTCCCGTTCGACGAGCGGCTGGCGCTGATCAACGGCGTGATCAAGCCGGGGTTCGCGCAGATCAAGTGGCAGCCGTGAAACACACCTACCGGTCCAAGACCGGGTTCGTGCTGGGCTGCGCCTGGCTGGTCTTCGTGGCGTTCAACGTGTGGGACCTGACGGCCCACTACAACGGCAAGCCGTCCATGGTGGCGCTGGCCGTGCTCGGGGCGATGACGGCGCTCGTCTACGCGATCGCGGTCCGGCCCGCCACCGTGGTCGGCGAGGAGGGGCTGCTGGCCCGCAACCCGCTGCGCACGACGTTCCTGCCGTGGGCGTCCGTGGGCGAGGTGACGGTCACCCACTCCATCGCCGTCCGTTACGGCGGCGAGGGCGCCGACGAGCAGGTGCTGCGGTTGTGGACGCCCATGAGCAGCGCCAGAGAGCGATCCAAGGCGCAGCGGCGCGGCGTGCCCAAGCCCCAGCGGGGCGGCCGGTTTCGGGTCGAGGCCACGGTCAGCAGGGCCGAGCAGGCCGCCGCCGAGGCGTTCACCGGCAAGACCCACGCCGACTTCGTGGGCGACCAGATCCGCGACCGCGCCGAGGCCGCCCACCGCCGCGCGGAACCGGCGGCCCCGGCCAAGGTCACCTGGTCCTACGACTCGATCGCCGTCCTCGTGGTCGCGGTCGCCCTGATCATCGCCGCCATCGTCATCGCCTGACCACCCACCCTCCCGAAGGCGAGAGCCGGCGGGTCAGGGGGTTCGGCGGGTCAGGAAGCGGGTCATGCCGGCCTGGGCCAGGCCCGACTGCTCCACCTGCCGGGCGGCCACGGTCTCGGCCGCGAAGGCGCGCTCGACCTCGGCCGGCGGCGGGCGCAGCAGTCCCAGGTGCACGGCGGTGGCGGTGCCCGGCCGGGTCCAGTGGCGCACCCGCGCGACCGCCGTCTCCACCAGCTCCTCGGCGGGCACGAGCTCGTCCAGCAGCCCGGCCGCCAGCGCGTCGGCGGCGCTCAGCCGGGCCGAGTCCAGCACCAGCCGCAGCGCCCGGCCGCCGGCCAGCCGGAGCAGCAGGTGGCTCGCGGCGTTCGAGATCGACAGGCCGAGGTGGTTCTCGGGGAAGAAGTACTCGGCGGCGGGGGCGCCGATACGGCTGTCGAAGCAGAGCGTCCACTCGGCGGCGCCGCCGACGGCCAGGCCGTTGACCGCGGCGACCACCGGCACCCGGGTCTCCAGCACGGCCCTGGTCATGTCGTGGAACAGCTCGACCTCCGCCTCCAGCGGCTTGCCCGCCGCCTCGGCGATGTCCTCGCCCGCCGAGAACGCCCGGCCGGCGCCGGTCACCACGATGCCCCTGGCGGTGCGGCCGTGCGCGCGGACGGCCGCGGCCAGCTCCTTGCGCATGCCGGCGGTCAGGGCGTTCAGCTTCTCGGGGCGGGCGAGGGTGATCAGGGCCACCTCGTCGCGTACGGTCACGTCGATCATGCCGGGTCCTCCGTGGGGATGGCGGGGGCGGCGCGCTGGTCGCGGCCGGGGCGGAGCAGGTGACGCTTCTCGATGCGCGCGGACGGGGTGAGCGTGAACGACTCCACGAACTCCACGTACGCCGGCACCTTGAAACGGGCCAGGCGTTCCCTGGCGTGGGCGATGACGGCGGCGGCCGTGCCGGCGTCGGCGGCGTGACCGGGGCGGAGCTGGAGGAACGCCTTGGGCAGCTCGCCGAAGAGGTCGTCGGGGATGGGCACCAGGGCCGCGGACAGGACCGCGGGATGCCCGGCGAGCACGCTCTCGACCTCGGCGCACGAGATGTTCTCACCGCCCCTGCGGACCATGTCCTTGAGCCGCCCGGCGTGCCGGATGCGGCCTCGCGCGTCGCGGACGCCGAGGTCGCCGGTGTGGTACCAGCCGCCGCGGAAGGCGTGCGCGGTGGCCTCGGGGTGGTTCCAGTAGCCGGTCATCATGGGCGTGCCGCGGACCAGGATCTCGCCCGTCTCCTCGTCGAGCCGGACCTCCTTGCCGGGCGGCGGCGTGCCCAGGGCGCCGGTGCCGACGGTGTCGTCGGCGTCCGGGTCGGCCATCAGGTCGCAGCCGCTCTCGGTGGAGCCGTACAGCTCGCGCCAGGGCGCGCCCCAGCGCTCCTCGAACGCGCGGTGCAGGCCGGGGGCGATGCCCGAGCAGAGCACGAGCCGCATCCGGTTGTCGCGGTCGAGGGGGCTCGGCGGCTGCTTGTGCATCAGCAGGGGCATGGTGCCCAGTACGTACGTGAGGGTCGCGCCGTGCTCCCGGACGGCGGGCCAGAAGCCCGAGGCGGAGAAGCGGGGGAGCACCACCTGCGGGATGCCGCCGAGCAGGCAGACCAGGGTGGTCCACTGGGGGTCCATGTACGAGTACGCCTGGGCGATCAGCAGGACGTCGTCGTCGCGCAGGCGGACGAGGTCGGCGACGACGCGGGCGGTCCTGACCCAGTAGTCGTGGGTGAGCAGGCAGGCTTTGGGGAACCCCGTCGTCCCCGACGTGTACTGAAAATTGGCGACATTGTCCGCGCTGAGGGATATGTCGAGAGGCGGGCCGTCGGTCAGCTCGTCCACGAGGTGCACCACGCCCGGCACGCGCGCGGCGTGCTCAGCGCCGGTCAGGGTGGCGACCGCACCGGAGTCGCGCAGGACGTGCTCCAGGTCGGCGGCCTGGTACCGCACGTTCACGGGGACGGTGACCGCCCCCGCCTTCAGCACGGCGAACCAGCTCAACGGCCACCACGGCTCGTTGTCCAGCATGACGGCCACCCGGTCGCCGGGGCGCACCCCCTGGCCGGCCAGCGCGCGGGCCAGGCGGCCCGAGACGGCGTCGGCCTCGGCGAAGCTCAGCGAGGTCGCCGGGAGGGCGGGTGCGGAAGCGGGAAAACGGAGGAACTCGCGCTCGCCGTACGTGCTAGCGGCGTGCCTCAGCAGGTCGGGGATCGTGGTGTGCATCCGGCGGCTCCCACGGGAAGACGGGCAGCAGGCGTCGATCGAGGGGCGCCACGACCGGGCCGGCGGCGCGTACGGCGGCCAGGCCGATCGTGACGAACTCCGCGCACACCTGCTCCAACGTCGAGTCCCCGTCGGGGCGGTACCACTCGCTGGTGCCGGTGCACATGGACATGAGGGCGAGGCGGGTCAGCTTCTGGTCGGCGACGTGGAAGACGCCGTCGGCGACGCCGTCGGCCAGGGCGCTCTTCCAGTGGCTCTCGTAGGCGTCGCGCAGGGCGATGACCTCGGTGTGGGCGGGCGAGCCGGGGGTCAGGGAGCGGAGCTCGCCGTCCATGACGCGGCTGGTCAGGGGGGTGAGCGCGTGCAGGGCGGTGAGGGAGGTGATCAGCAGGGCGAGGCGGTCGGCGGGACGTGTGGCCCCGTCCAGGACGCGGGCGGTCGAGTCGATCAGTCCTTGCAGGCCGGTCCGCATGAGGTCGGCCAGCAGGGCTTCCTTGCTGTGGACGTGGTGGTAGACGCCGGCGTTGGTCAGGTTCACCGCCCTGGCCAGGTCTCTGATGCCGGTGGCGGCGTAGCCCTGCTGGGCGAAGAGCCGCACCGCGGCGGTCCTGATCCGGAGCAGTGGGTCCACGTCCATGGCGACCTAACGAACGTTCGGTTGCTTCTTACGCTGGAAAATACCCCATGTCCCTAGAAATCGCCATAGGTTGACTCTGACACCGTGTGAGCCCCTACTTCTGGACCCGACATGTTCAGCATCGGAGATTTCGCTCGGCTGGGGCTCGTGTCCGTACGCATGCTCCGCCACTACGACGCCATCGGCCTGCTGCGCCCCGCGCACGTGGACCCGCTCACCGGTTACCGGTCCTACCAGGCCGCGCAACTGGCCAGGCTCAACCGGATCGTCGCCATCAAGGACCTCGGCTTCACGCTGGAACAGGTCCGGACGATCCTGGACGAGAAGGTCAGCACCGAGGAGCTGCACGGCATGGTACGGCTGCGCCGCGCCCAGCTGGAGGCGCAGATCAACGCCGACCTGGCCAGGCTGCGCGGCGTCGAGGCGAGACTCCGCAGCATCGAGACGGAGGGGCACATGAGAACCGCGGAAGTCGTGCTGAAGAAGGTCGACCCGGTCCGGGTCGCGCAGCTCAGCGCCAGGGCGGCCAGCTACGAGGGCGAGGACGTCGGCCCGGTGATCGGGCCGCTGTTCGAGGAGATCTGCGCCCGTGTGGAGCGGGCGGACGTCCGGGTGGCCGGCCCCGGCCTGGCCTACTACCGCCAGGAGGACGACGGCTCGGTCATGGTCCACGCCTGCCTGCCGGTCAACGTGGACCCCGATCCCCGCCACGACTTCGAGATCACGGACCTGCCCGCGATCGGCACGGCGGCCACGATCATCCACCACGGCCCGATGGAGGCCGTCGGGCCGACCTTCCAGGCCCTGGCCCACTGGATCGAGGAGAACGGCTACCGCTCGCTCGCCCTGGCGAGAGAGGTGTCGCTGCACTGCCCGGAGGATCGCGCGGAATGGGTGCACGAGCTGCAGATCGAGGTGGCCCCGGCCTAGTGGAGGCGCCCGAGCTGGAACGCCACCGGGTCGAGCTGACCGGCTACTGCTACCGGATGCTCGGCTCGGGCTTCGAGGCCGAGGACGCGGTGCAGGAGACGTTCGTCAGGGCGTGGCGCACGTACGAGTCCGGGCGGGGGCCGTTGCGCCCGTGGTTGTTCCGGCTCGCCACGTCCGTCTGCCTGGACATGCTGCGCGGGCCGCAGCGGCGGGCGCGGGCGATGGACCTCGGGCCGGCGGCGCGTCCCGGCGACCCGCTCGGCGATCCGCTGCCCGGGGGCGCCTGGGTGTGGCCGGTGCCCGACGGGCGCGTGTTGCCGGCCGACCCGGCGGAGCTGGCGGTGGCCAGGGAGAGCGTGCGGCTGGCGTTCGTGGCCGCGCTGCAACGGCTGCCGCCGCGCCAGCGGGCCGTCCTCATCCTGCGCGACGTGCTGAAGTGGCGGGCCGCCGAGGTGGCGGACCTGCTGGGGGCGAACGGCGCGCCCGCCTTCGCCCAGTATCGGGACGGGGAGGCGTTCGCCCTGGTAGTCCTGGAGATCGGCGGCGGAGTCGTCACCGGCGTGACCACCTTTCTCGATCCCCGGCTCGTGCCGTTCTTCGGCCTGCCGATGAGTTTCGGACAGCCGTTCCGTACTGACAGGTGAAGGAGGACAGACACATGCCACAGATCGTCGAACTTCCCGAGCGTCCCTACCTCGGGATCAAGAAGACCATCACGATGACCAGCTTCGGTCTCGTCGGAGACCGGATCGCGGAGATGATCGGCTGGCTCGCCGAGCGCGGGCACACCATGGCCGGAGCCCCGTTCTTCCGGTACCACAGCATCGACCTGCCGCAGGACCGGCTGGTGGTGGAGGCGGGCGTGCCCGTCACCGAGCCTGTGGAGGGCGAGGGCGAGTTCCACGCGGGCACGCTGCCCGCGGGCCGTTTCGTCACCGAGTCCCACCACGGCCACCCCGACCGGCTCTCCGGCGTCATCGAGTCGGTGCTGACGTGGGCCGCCGAGCAGGGCCTGACCTGGGACATGACCGAGAAGGACGGCGTCGAGCACTGGGGCTGCCGGCTGGAGCTCTACCGGACGGACCCGCGGATCGAGCCCGACCTGAACAACTGGGACATCGACCTGCAGTTCCGCCTGGCCTGATCCGTCACGCCGCGTTCGCGCGGGGCAGCAGCGAGGTCAGCAGCGCGGCCAGCACGAACAGGGCCGCGCCCGCCAGGCCGATCGCCACGATCCCGCTGAAGAACGCGGCGTGACTGGCCGCCAGCAGCTCGGCGGCCCGCGCCGGGGCGAGCGTTCCGGCCACCGCCGCCGCGCCCGCCAGGGTCTCCCTGGCCGCGTCGGGCACGTGCGCGGGCAGGGCGTGGTGGTAGACGGCCGCGGCGACCGTGCCGAGCAGGGCCAGGCCGAGCGTCCCGCCCAGGAAGTTGCCCGACTCGGCCAGCGAGGCCGCCGACCCGGCCTTCTCCGGCGGCACCGAGCCGACCACGATCCCCGTGCCCAGGGCGAACAGCGGGCCGGTGCCCAGCGCCAGCACGGTGATGGCGGTGATCACCACCGGCAGCCCGGTCTCGGCCTGCGTGAGCAGCGCCGCCCCGGCGGCCGACAGCGTCAGGCCGCCCATGACGGCGGCGCGGGGGGCGACGCGGCGGGTCAGGGCCGGGGTCAGCGTGGTCCCCAGCGCGACGCCGAGCCCCATGGGCGCGAACCACAGCGCCGACTGCGCCGGGGTGTACCCCAGCACCGACTGCAGGTACTGGGTGACCAGCAGCCCGGTGCCCGCCATGGCGATGCCCGCCAGCACGAGCGCGGTCAGGATCAGGGTGAGCGGACGCTGGGCGAACAGGCGCAGGTTGAGCAGGGGAGCGTCGAGCGTGAGCTGCCGCCGTACGAACGCCGCCCCGAACGCGAGACCGACCGCGATCGCGGCGAGCGGCGCGGCGGGCCCGGCCGACGCCGACGAGGCGGCCAGCTCCTTGACGCCCCAGACCACCGGCAGGATCGCCAGCATCGACAGCGCGACGCTGGCCAGGTCCATCCGCCCGCCGTCCGGGTCGCGGTACTCCGGCAGCAGCAGCACGCCGCCCACGAGCAGCACCGCGATCACGGGGACGGCCATCAGGAACACCGACCCCCACCAGAAGTGCTCAAGCAGCAGCCCGCCGACGACCGGCCCGAGCGCGGCCCCGGCGAACTGGCAGGTGGCCCAGACGGCGATGGCCGTGCCGCGCTGCCGGGCGTCGCGGAACATGTTGGTGATGAGCGCGAGCGTGGAGGGCATGAGCGTGGCGCCGGCGACGCCCAGCACCGTACGGGCGGCGATCAGCATGGCCGGGCTGGTCGCGTACGCCGCCGCGAGGGAGGCGACGCCGAAGGCCGCCGCGCCGGTCAGCAGGAGCCGGCGGCGGCCGATGCGGTCGCCGAGGCCGCCCATGGTGATCACCAGCCCGGCGACCATGAACCCGTAGATGTCGATGATCCACAATTGCTGGACGGCGCTCGCCCCCAGCTCCACGCTCAGCCGGGGCAGCGCCAGGAACAGCGCGTTGATGTCGACCGCGACGAGCAGGGTGGGCAGGGCGAGCACCGCCAGCCCGGCCCATTCGCGCCGCCCGGCCCTGGGCTCGGCGGCGGTCTCGGTGAGATGCGGCATGTCGGGAGCCTCCTGGTGTCGTCGGTTTCACCAGGAGGTCGGAGCCCGGCTCGCGCGCTCGACGTGCTTTCCGGAAAAGTTTCGCAGGGCATGTCGAGAGGGACGCGCCGGCTCCGACCCCAGCACGACGGAACTCGCCAGACCACGAGGAGAGACGATGAAGTTTCTGTTGATCATGCAGGTGAACCAGCAGGTCATGGACACCCTGAGCGAGGAGCAGCGCGAACTGATCATGAGCGGCCACGGCGCGTTCATGAAGACGATCCAGGAGTCGGGCGAGATGATCGGCACGCAGGCGCTCGGCGACCCGTCCACCAGCGCCGTCGTCCGCACCCGCAACGGCCTGCCGGCCGTGACCGACGGCCCCTTCCTGGAGGCCAAGGAGTACATGGGCGGCTACTACATCGTCGACTGCGAGAGCCGCGAGCGGGCGATCGAGCTGGCCGGGATGATCCCCGACAGCCAGATCGAGGGCCTGGCCATCGAGGTCCGGCCGATCATGTTCTCGGCGGGCGCCGACATGTGACCGGCCGGTGGGCCCGCGGCGCGGGCCCACCGGTCCACAGGCCGGTCCACAGGCCGGTCTACAGGCCCAGGACGGCGGTCAGGTCGGCCTTGAGGGCGTCGAGGTCGCGGGCGGCCGACGCGCGCGCCTGCGCCACCTCACCGGTCACCGGCACCACGACCTCCAGGTAGCACTTCAGCTTGGGCTCGGTGCCCGACGGGCGGACCACGACGCGCCCGCCGTCCGACAGGTGGAAGCGCAGGCCCTCGGTCGGGGGCAGGCCGCCGTCGCCGCGGCTCAGGTCGTCCACGGCCTCGACCGTGTGGTCGCCCAGCGTGGCGGGCGGGGCGGCGCGCAGGCGGTCCATCGCGCCGGAGATCAGCGACAGGTCGGCGACCCGGAAACTGAGCTGGGACGTCGCGTGCAGGCCGTACCGGACGGCCTGGTCGTCGAGCAGGTCGAGCAGCGTACGGCCGGCGCGCTTGGCGGCCGCGGCGACGGCGGCCACGGTCAGGGCCGCGCCGATGCCGTCCTTGTCGTGGACCGGCAGGCCGGCGTCGGAGCCGACGCAGTAGCCGATGGCCTCCTCGTAGCCGAAGACCAGGCCCTCGCCCGCCTTGACGATCCACTTGAACCCGGTCAGCGTCTCGCCGTAGCGCACGCCGTGGGCCTGCGCGATCTTGCTCAGCAGGGTCGAGGAGACGATCGTGGTGGCCACCAGCCGGTCGCCGGTGGTGTGCGTGATCACGTGCTCGGCCAGCAGGCCGCCGACCTCGTCGCCGGTCAGCATGCGGCACGTGCCGTCGGGCAGCGGCACGCCGACCGCGCACCGGTCGGCGTCGGGGTCGTTGGCCAGCACCAGGTCGGAGCCGAGCTTGGCGGCCAGCGCGACCGCCAGGTCCATCGCGCCGGGCTCCTCCGGGTTGGGGAAGGCCACCGTCGGGAAGTCGGGATCGGGGTTGCGCTGCTCCTCCACGGCCATCGGCGTCTCGAAGCCCGCCGCGAGGAAGGCCCCCGTCAGCGTCCCCGAGCCCACCCCGTGCAGCGGCGTGTACGCCACCCGCAGGTCGCGCGCCTGGCCCAGCGGCAGGGCGGTGACCGCGTCGATGTAGTCGTCGACGATGTCCTCGCCCAGCTCGGTGAGCGTGCCAGGACCGTTGAGGGGAAGCTGGTCGACCCGGCCCACCGCGTCGATGGCGGCCGAGATCTCCCGGTCGACCGGCGGCACGATCTGCGAGCCGTCACCCCAGTAGACCTTGTAGCCGTTGTCCCTGGGCGGGTTGTGGCTGGCGGTGACCGTCACGCCCGCGTCGGCCCCGAGCTGGCGGACGGCGAAGGCCAGCACCGGCGTGGGCAGCGGGCGCGGCAGCAACGAGACGTGCAGCCCAGCGCCGGTCAGGACGGCGGCGGTATCCCTGGCGAACACGTCGGACTTGTGCCGGGCGTCGTAGCCGATCACGACGTGCTTGCCGGCGCCCAGCACACTGGCCAGACCGGCGGCGGCGCGCATGACGGTGACCCGGTTCATCCGGTTGGGGCCCGCGCCCAGCTCGCCGCGCAGGCCGGCGGTGCCGAACTCCAGCTTGGCCTGGAACCGCTCGCGCAGGGCGGGCAGGTCGTCGTCCTCCAGCAGGTCGGACAGCTCGGCCCGGGTGTCGGGGTCGGGATCCTGGGCCAGCCACTGGCGGGCGCGGCGCAGCAGGTCGGCGTCCACGGGCGGGAGCGGGACGTCCCCGTCGGCCTCCGGCGGGATGCCGGCGGTCACAGGCGGTCCACCACCTTGGCCAGCAGCACGCCCATGCGGGCGGCCGTGGCGCGGCCCACCTCCAGGACCTCCTCGTGGTTGAGCGGCTCGCCGGACAGGCCCGCCCCCGGGTTGGTGACCAGGGAGACGCCGAGCACCTCCAGGTTCGCCTCGCGGGCGGCGATGGCCTCCAGCACGGTGGACATGCCCACCAGGTCGCCGCCGAGCGTGCGCAACATCCGGATCTCCGCCGGCGTCTCGTACGTCGGGCCGCGGAAGGCCACGTAGACGCCGTCGGCCAGGGTCGGGTCGATCTCGCGGACCAGGGCGCGCAGGCGGCGCGAGTAGACCTCGGTGAGGTCGATGAAGGTGGTGCCGGTGATCGGGTTGGCGCCGGTCAGGTTGATGTGGTCGCTGATCAGCACCGGGTCGCCGACGTTCTGCGTCTCCGGCCGCAGGCCGCCCGCCGCGTTGGTCAGCACGACCGTGCGCACGCCCGCCGCGGCCGCCGTGCGCACGCCGTGGACGACCGCGTCGACGCCGAGGCCCTCGTACAGGTGCGTGCGGCCGAGGAAGACCAGCGCGTGCCGCCCGGACGGTGTGCGCACGACGCGGATCTTGCCGCCGTGCCCGGCCACGGCGGGGGCGCGGAAGCCGGGCAGATCGGTGAACGGGATCTCGGCCACCGTCTGCCCGATCGCGTCGGCGGCGGGGACCCACCCCGACCCCATGACGAGGGCCACGTCGAAGGTGTCGAGGCCGGCCGCGCCGGTCAGGGCGGCGGCGGCCTCTGCGGCCAGGGTGTATGCGTCGTTGCTCACATCTCAGTAGTTTAGGAGCAGCCTGTCCAGAACCCGCACCCCGAACTGCAGCGCGTCCACCGGCACCCGCTCGTCCACGCCGTGGAACATCGAGGCGAAGTCCATGTCGCCGGGCAGCCGCAGCGGCACGAACCCGAACCCGCGCACGCCCAGGTCGGCGAAGAAGGTCTTGTTGTCGGTGCCGCCCGACATGCAGTACGGCACCGCCCGCGCGGTCGGGTCCTCGGCCTTCAGCGCCGCGATCATCGACTCGACCAGCGCGCCGTCGAACGTCGTCTCCAGCGCGATGTCGTGGTGCACGAACTCGCGGCGCACGTTCGGCCCGATCAGCGAGTCGACGGTCTTGAAGAACTCCTCCTCGAAGCCGGGCAGGAAACGCCCGTCCACGACGGCGGTGGCCTGGCCGGGGATGACGTTCGACTTGTAGCCGGCGTCGAGCTGGGTCGGGTTGGTGGTGTGGCGCAGCGTCGCGCCGACGAACCGCACCAGCGGGCCGAGCTTGTCCAGCAGCGGGGCCGGGTCGTCCTCGTCGAACGGCAGGCCGAAGGCGTCGGCGACCTCGGTGAGGAACTGGCGCACGGTCGGCGTGTAGGTGAGCGGCCACTCGTGCCCGCCGAGCCGGGCCACGGCCTTGGCGACCTCGGTGACCGCGTTGTCGGAGTTGAGCATCGAGCCGTGCCCGGCGGTGCCGTCGGCGACCAGCTTCATCCAGGCCAGGCCCTTCTGGGCGGTCTCGATCAGGTACAGCCGCAGCGACGGGTCGACCTCCAGCGAGTAGCCGCCGACCTCGCTGATGGACTCGGTCACGCCCTCGAACAGCTCGCGGTTGTTGGCCGTGAGGTACTTGGCGCCGTACACGCCGCCGGCCTCCTCGTCGGCGACCCAGGCGAAGACGATGTCGCGGCGCGGACGGCGTCCCTCGCGCTTCATCTGGCGCAGCACGGCCAGCATCATCGCGTCCATGTCCTTCATGTCCACGGCGCCGCGGCCCCAGATGTAGCCGTCCTTGACCTCGCCGGCGAACGGGTCGACCGACCAGTCGGCGGCGTTGGCGGGCACCACGTCGAGGTGGCCGTGGACGAGCAGCGCGGGCAGCGACGGGTCGGTGCCCTCGACGCGGGTGACCACGTTGCCGCGGCCCGGCTCGCTCTCGACGTACGTCGCCTCGATGCCGACCTCGTCGAGCCTGGCCATGACGACCTCGGCCGCGGCCCGCTCGCCGGGGCCGCTGCCGTCCCCGTAGTTGCTGCTGTCGACGCGGATCAGCTCCACGCACAGGTCGGCGACTTCCTTCTCGGCAGGTGTCATGGCGTCTTCTCCAGGGTGAGCAGTCCGGACTTGTGGAGGTGACCGCGCTTGTACGCGCGGGTGATGAGGGTCAGGTCGCTGTCGGTGATCTCGTCGAGCCGGCCGAGCACGTCGGTCATGAAACGATAGAGGTCGGCCTCGTGGGCCACCGCCACCTGGACGATGAGGGAGTGGGTGCCCGAGGTGGCGGCGCAGTAACGCACGTTGGGGTGCTCGGCCAGGCGCCGGCCGGTCTCGCCCAGCCCGTACGGCCGCACCTTCAGCCAGAGCATGGCCTCGACCTCCAGCCCGAGCAGCGCGGGCTCGACCTCGGCGCGCGGCAGCAGTAACCGCCGGTCGATGAGCGAGCCGACCCGCCGGCGTGCGGTCGGGACGGACAGGTCGAGCCGTTCGGCGATCGTGGTGAAGGCGGCCCGGCCGTCGGCCGCCAGCAGCTCGGCGATCTCCTTCTCCAGCGGCGACAGGCCGTCCTCGTCGGGCAGGTCGGGGGGCGGCGGCGCGGGGCGCAGCTCGGCCACCTCCCGCTCGGTGAGGAAGGGCGCGTGCCATTCGGCCACGGTGGTGAACGTGTGCAGCACGACCTGGGTCTGCGTCTGGAGCACGCCGTCGATCTCGCTGATGTCGTGGGCCAGGATGGTGTGCAGGTCCTGCCGGGACGGCGGCACCAGCTCGCAGGCCAGGTCGGCGGCCCCGGTCAGCGCGTAGACCGACCGCGTGTCGCGCCGGTCGGTGAGCGATCTGGCCACCTGGGCCGCCGTGCCGGGCCGCACCTGGACGTGCAGGTGCGCGGGGCGGCCGTGGCCGGTGCGCAGGTCGTCGTAGATCGCGGTGACGCGGACGACGCCGTCGGCGATGAGCCGCTGGAGCCGGCGGGCGACCGTGCGTTCGTGCTCGCCGACCGCCCTGCCGATCTCGCCCCACGAGGCGCGCGGGCTCACCTGCAGCGCGGCCACGAGCCGCCGGTCGAGAACGTCCACCTGCAACCGCTTCCGTGTCGGGTTTGTAAATAATTGCCCAGACATTTGACTGTTTCGGTCTTCCGAATGCACAGTAAGCCATTACTCCACGTGTCAGCAAAAGGAGCACATGCCGTGTCGACCTCCCCCGTCGTGCAATCGCCGCTCGGCATACCGAAGAGCAGGGTCCGTCAGCTCATGGCGGCCAGCATCGGCAACGTGGTCGAGTGGTACGACTGGTACGCCTACACCTTCCTGGCCACGGTCTTCTCGGCGCAGATCTTCCCCGACAGCTCCGGCAACAGCCTGGTGCCGCTGCTGAGCTCGTTCGCGGTGTTCGCGGTGGGCTTCTTCATGCGGCCCCTGGGCGGCCTGCTGGTGGGCGCGTTCGCCGACCGGTACGGCCGCAAGTCCGCGATGACCTTCACCATCATCCTGATGGGCGGCGGCTCGCTGCTGCTCGGCCTGACCCCCACCTACGAGGCCGTGGGCCTGCTGTCGCCGGTCATCCTGACGCTGGCCCGGCTGATCCAGGGCCTGTCCGTGGGCGGCGAGTTCGCCGCCGCCACCACGTTCCTCGTCGAGTCGGCCCCGCCGCGCCGCCGCGGCCTGTTCTCCTCCTTCCAGTACGTCAGCACCACCATCGGCCAGCTCATCGCCTCCGGCCTGGCCGCGGTGCTCACCTCGACGCTGGTCAAGGAGGACATGAGCTCCTACGGCTGGCGCATCCCGTTCCTGGTGGGCGCGCTGCTCAGCCTGGTCGGCCTGTGGATCCGCAAGGGCGCCGACGAGACCTCGGCGGTCGCGGAGGAGATCCAGCGGGGCGAGGCCAAGCGGCCGGGCATGTTCGAGTTCCTCAAGCTCCACCCGAAGTCCGCGCTCACCATCGTCGGCATCACCATCGCCGGCACCGTCGCGTACTACACCTGGACCAGCTTCCTGCCCACCTACGCGCAGATCACGGTCTCGTTCGACAAGGCCGAGTCGCTCCAGGTCGGCACGATCTCGCTGGTGTTCTTCATGCTGCTGCAGCCGCTGCTGGGCCTGCTGTCGGACAAGATCGGGCGCAAGCCGATGCTGATCGCGTTCGGGCTGGGCTTCCTCATCCTGCCGGTGCCGCTGCTCGGCCTGCTCACCGACTCCTTCGCCAGCCTGCTGGTCGTGCAGATGATCGGCATGGTGTTCCTGGGCTGCTTCACCTCGGTCTCGGCCGCGGTGAACTCGGAGCTGTTCCCGACCCGGGTGCGGGCGGCGGGGGCCGGGTTCCCGTACTCGCTGACCGTGGCGATCTTCGGTGGCACCGCGCCGCTGATCGGCACCGCGCTGCAGAAGGCCGGCAACCCCGAGATGTTCCCGTGGTATATGTCCGCCCTGGCGCTGATCTCCACGCTCGTGTACGTCTTCGTGCTGCGCGAGACCAAGGACGAGCCGCTCCGCTAGGGCGCCGAGGTGCAGGGGCGCTCCCGAAGCTCCTTGACGTAGTCGTCGGGGGCGCCCGCGCGCTCGGCCGCGTCGGCCAGGTTGCACAGGTAGCGGGCCGAGGGCAGGCCGCCCTCGTAGCCGTCGAGCACGTAGAACCAGGCGACGACCTCGCCGTCGAGGGTCTGCACCCGCAGCCGCACCTTGTGGTAGGCCCCGCGGACCGCGCCCTCCCACTGGTCGAGCGAGGTCTCCTCCCACTCGGGCACGTCGTAGAGCACGACGAAGACGTGCTCGTCGGGGTCCTCCACGATGGTGGCGAGCGAGCTCTCCCACTTGCTGTCGGTGCGCCCGAAGGTCAGCCGCCAGCCCGTCAGCCAGCCGACACCCCAGATCGGGGAGTGCGGGGCGCGCATGGCCATCTGCTCGGGATCCATGTTCATCCCGTAGGAGCCGTAAAGCCGTAGATCATTCGGCTTCCCTGATTGATCCGAAAGCCACGCCACGATCCACCCCTCTCGCCGGGTGCCGCTCGTCATCCAGCTACCGCGCCATCCTGCCACGCTGACCCGGCGTGTCGGTCCATCAAGCCGGGCACGGAAGGCCCATGTGTCCCCCATGTCCGCCGGAACGTGATCCCGTCATGGGTCGGTTGCGGCTTCCGGGGGCACGTGCGGGAGAATGGGACACGTGACGAGGATCGTGATCATTGGTGGCGGGCCGGGCGGCTACGAAGCGGCGCTGGTGGCGGCTCAACTAGGCGCACAGGTCACGATGGTCGAGCAGGACGGGCCGGGCGGGGCCTGCGTGCTCACCGACTGCGTGCCGTCCAAGACGCTGATCGCCACCTCCGTCCGCAAGCAGGCCCTGCTCGACGCGCCCTCGCTCGGCGTTTCGTTCTCGGGCGGCCCCGACGGCGACGCCGGTGTGGTCGGCGTCGACCTGCCGCTGGTCAACAAGCGGGTCAAGGAGCTGGCCCAGGCCCAGTCGGCCGACATCGCGACCCGGGTCGAGGCCGAGGGCGTCGAGATCGTCAAGGCGCGGGGGCGGCTGGTCGATCCGCAGGTCGTGCGCGCGGGCGACCGTACGATCAGGGCCGACGTGGTGCTCGTGGCCACCGGCGCGACGCCGCGCGTGCTGCCGGGGGCCGAGCCCGACGGCGAGCGCATCCTCACCTGGCGGCAGCTCTACGACCTGGAGGAGCTGCCCGAGCACCTGATCGTGGTCGGCTCCGGCGTGACCGGCGCGGAGTTCGCCGGCGCCTACCGCTCGCTCGGCGCTGAGGTCACGCTGGTCTCCAGCCGCGACCGGATGATGCCCAACGAGGACGCCGACGGCGCCGAGGTCCTGGAAGAGGTCTACCGGCGGCGCGGCATGAACGTCATGGGCCGCTCGCGCGCCTCCTCCGTCAAGCGCACGGCCGACGGCGTGGTGGTGACCCTGGAGGACGGCCGCACGGCCGAGGGCTCCCACGCGCTGATGACGGTCGGCATGGTCCCCAACACCGGCGGCATCGGCCTGGAGGAGGCCGGCGTGCAGCTCGACCGCAACGGCTTCGTCAAGGTCGACAAGGTCTCGCGCACGTCCGCGCCCGGCGTCTACGCGGCCGGCGACTGCACCGGCGTGCTCATGCTGGCCTCGGTCGCCGCCATGCAGGGCCGCATCGCCGTGTGGCACGCCCTGGGCGAGGCCGTCCAGCCGCTGCGGCTGGCCACGGTGGCCTCCAACATCTTCACCGATCCCGAGATCGCGGCCGTCGGCGTGGCGCAGCGCTCGATCGAGGCGGGCGAGATCGACGCGAACGTGGTCAAGCTGCCGCTGGCCACCAACGCGCGGGCCAAGATGCAGGGCTTCAACGACGGCTTCGTCAAGCTGTTCTGCCGCCCTCACACCGGCATCGTGCTCGGCGGCGTGGTCGTGGCCCCGCGCGCCTCGGAGCTGATCCTGGCGGTGTCGCTGGCCGTGCAGCAGCGGCTGACGGTCGACCAGGTCGCCCACTCGTTCGCGGTCTACCCGTCGCTGTCGGGCTCGATCACCGAGGCGGCCCGCCGCCTCATGCAGCCCGAGGCCGCCATCGGCATCTAGCCGTCCCCTCCTCAGCGCGCGCGAAGCCGTGCGGGTCGCCCTGACCCGCACGGCTTCTTGCTGTCCGCGCTTGCTTCCGCGGTAATTGGATAGTACTGTTATCCAAGTTCGGATAACGGTACTATCCAATGGGGTGTTCCGGTGACGGTGATCGTTCTCTTGGTGGCCACGCTGGGCTTCCGGCTGCTGGGCGTGCTCGGCGTGCGGCGGTTCGGCACGTGGCAGGTGTCGGTGGCGCACGGGCTGGCCGTCATGGTGGTCATGACGGGAAGCGCGCACTTCGTCCCTGAAGGGGTGACCTTCATGCCGAACCACGGCGACCTGGTGCGCATGGTGCCGCCCTTCGTGCCGTTCCCCGCGGCGGTGGTCTACCTGACCGGCGTGCTGGAGCTGGCCGGGGCGGTCGGGCTGATGCTGCCCGCCACCCGCCGGGCGGCCGGGATCTGCCTGGCCCTGCTGTTCGTCGGCCTGCTCCCGGCGAACGTCTACGCGGCGGTCTCCGACGTGCCCTTCGCGGGCGGGGAGGCCACGCCGCTGTGGGAGCGCGTCCCGGAGCAGGTGCTGTACATCGCCGCGGCGCTCTTCGCCGCCGGGCGGCGGGCCGTGCCCGGCCGGGAGGGAGTGCGGCCCGTGCCCGCCGCCCGCTGACCCGGCCTCTCCTCCGCGGATGGACCGGTCAGGGCTTCCAGGCCGGGTCGCGGCCGATCAGGCCGAGCAGCCGGTCGAACGGCGGGGCGTCGTCCGGCACCGCCACCGGCGGCCCGAACGCCCCCCTCTGCCGGCCCATCTCCACCGACTGCTCCGTGAACCCCAGCGCGCGGGCGACGGCCTCGGCATCCGGCTCGTACGCCTGGTCGGTGGCCCTGGCCAGATCCCAGCCGTGCACGACCATGTCCACCAGCCACAGGTGGGCCACCATGGTCATCGGCAGGCCGCCCAGCGCGGCGCACGTGCCCTCCCACGCCTGCGGCCGCGACCAGGCGGCCAGCATGCGCTCGGCCCGCTCGGGGAAGTCGCCCGCGTACGGGCCCTGCTCGGTGCGCTCCCCGCCGTGCGCCAGCGACGCGAACATCTCCGCCACCCACTCCAGGTGGTTGACCAGCGCCTTGACGTCGAACTCCGCGCACGGCGTCGGGGAGCCGAACTGCTCGGGCCGCACGGCGGCCACCAGACCGGCGGTCCGGTGGGTGGCCCGGGTCATCAGCGGCATCATGTCTTCCATGGCAGACATGATGTCCCGCCTGCCTCGGGCACGGCTTGTAGAAACGCGACAGCGCGGCTGGGTCAACCCCTACGCGGGGCTGGCCGCCTTCGACTTCGCGCGCTGGGCGCCGTCGCCGGAGCTGGCGGCGTACGTCGCCCACTTCTGGGTCGTCACCTGGACCGACCTCGCCGAGCCGTACGAGCAGCGCATCCTGTCGCACCCGACCGTGAACCTGACGATCGCCCAGGACTTCCACCGGATCGCGGGGGTGATCGACGGCGGGTTCTCGTACACGATGCGGGGGACCGGCCGCGCGCTCGGCACCCGCTTCCGCCCCGGCGGTTTCCGGACGTTCCTCGGCGGCCCGGTGTCCGAGCTCACCGGCCGGTTCGTGGAGATCGGCGAGATGTTCCCGGCCACCGGCCCGGCGCTGGTCGAAGGCGTGCTGGCCGAGCCGGACCCGGGGGCCGCCATCGCGCTGGTGGAGGCGTTCCTGCTGGCGCTCGGGCCGGCGCCGGACCCGCCGGCCGAGGAGGCCGCGGCCCTGGTAGGGCTGGCCGAGGACGACGTGACCGTGACCAGGGTCGACGAGCTGGCCGCGCGGGCGGGCCGGTCGGTGCGCTCGCTGCAACGGCTGTTCCGGGACTATGTCGGCATCGGCCCCAAATGGGTGATCCGCCGGTTCCGGCTGCACGAGGCCGCCGAACGCGTGCGGCAGGGCCTCGACCTGGCCACGCTCGCCGCCGAGCTGGGCTACACCGACCAGGCCCACCTGACCCGCGACTTCACGGCCGCCGTGGGCATGCCGCCCGCCGCCTACGCCCGGCTCAACCCGCACGCCTGACGCGTCACCATTCGCGGGTGGCGATCAGCTCCTCGACGTCGGCCTCCGGGAAGCCGTAGGTGGTGGCCACGAACCAGAACTCCTCGGCGATCGCCTCGCGCGCGACGGTCTCGATCTCGCTGCCGGCCTCGTGGAACTCCTCGTCGAGCGCGTTGAACTCCTCCGTGGCGGCATGCGTCAGCGCGTAGAGGGAGGCCAGGTCGCCGGGCCGCTCGGTCTCGACGCGCTCGCACAGCCGCAGCAGCACGGCCCTGCCCTTGTCGACGACGTGGTCGGGGTAGTAGCCGTCGTCGTAGAGGGCCTTGAGGAAGGCGTGGCCGATCACCTGCGGATGCGTGGGGGACAACCCGATCTCCATTTCGTGCGGACGCGGTCGGACGCGGTCGGACGGCTCGATCATGCCCGCCGCCACCGACAGAATCCGCCGGACGCGCCCAGGTCAGCGCATCAGCTCGTACGCCGCGTACGCCGTGATCCCGTACGCGAGGTGCGGGACGACGTCGGACACCCACGCGCCCGCCGGCCACTCGCTCGGATGGGTGACGTCGAGCAACGTCAGCGGCACGTTCGAGCCGGACATGGCCAGAGCGGTGAGCGCCAGCACCCCGACCGGCCACGACCTGCGCCGCCCCGACAGGAACCCGTAGGCGATGGCCGAGGCGACGCCGGTCGCGTACCCCATGAGCGAGCCCAGCGCCTCCGTGCGGTTGGCGGCCCGGTCGCCGTCGCCGAGGTCGGTGTGCGTCAGGCCGGACAACTTCGCCACGGCCTGCCGCGGCGTGCTGCTGGCGGCCCGCGCCCGGACGAGCATGTCCAGGTAGGAGACGGTGTTGAGCGCCGTGGTGCCCGCGGCTCCTGCGATCAGTCCCTTGACGAGTGTGTGCATGCCCTGGCCGCTACCCCGACCGGCCCGCCCGTCACCCGCACGCCGGACCTGGGGACCGGCGCGCGGCCGGCGGGCCGTACCGTGGCAGGGTGAGCGCCGATGGAATGTCCGCCGCGCTGTCGCCGTACGTGACGACGCTGGCCGCCTACGACCTCGGGCCCGGTTCGGGCGGGGTTCATCGCGGGCTGCCGTCGTCCACGCTGTCGGTCACGATCCCCGAGGACGGCCCGGTCGACATCGCCTGGCTCGGGCGGCCGGGGCCGGCGCGGCGGCTGCGGGCCGCCGTGGCCGGGCTGCACCTCGACGCGGCCGAGCTGCGGCAGCGGGCGGGCACGCGCGGGGTGTGGCTGACGCTCACCCCGCCGGGCGCCGCCGCCCTGCTCGGGGTGCCCGCCTCGGCGCTGGCCGGGGAGGTGGCCGACCTCGCCGACGTCGTCCCGGCGCTGGCCGACCTGCCGGAGCGGCTGGCGGGCTGCCGGTCCTGGGCCCAGCGCCGCGCCCTGGTCGAACACCGCCTGCTCGCGGGGCTGGCCCGCCACGGCGACCGCGCCGCCCGCCGCACCTCGCGGGCCACGCTCGCGGCCCTGTCCGGGACCGCTCGGGTCGAGGAGGCCGCCCGGCTGCTCGGGTGCTCGCGGCGGCACCTGAGCGGGGCGGTGCGCGGCGAGTTCGGGGTGACGCCGAAGGAGTACCAGCGGCTCGTCCGCTTCGAGGCCGCCCGGCGCCGGCTGGTGGCCGCCGCGCGCTCCGGACGGACGGCGCTCGCGGAGGTGGCCGCCGCCTCGGGCTTCGCCGACCAGGCACACCTGACCAGGGAGTGGCGCGCCATGGCCGGCTGCACGCCCACGGAGTGGCTACGCGCCGAAGGCCCACCCGCCCCGCCGCCTCCCGCCCCACGCTGACACCCCGGGCCTGCGACACCCGCCGTGGTCCGTGCCCATTTGTTCAAGACCCCGGCCGCCGCGCGCCGCCACGATGGCCGCATGGACCTGCACTTCGTTCCTCGCCTGATCGTGCCCGACCCCGACCGGGCGTCCGCCTTCTACCGGGACACCCTGGATGCCGAGGAGGTGTTCCGCGCCGCGCCGGGCGACGACGGGCGGCCCACCGTCATCGAGCACCGCCTCGGCAGCGCCGCCTTCCGGGTCTCGCCCGCCGTCGCCGACTGGGGCTGGCTCTCGCCGGACGACCTGGGCGGCTCCCCGGTGCTCCTGGAGATCGTCGTCGCCGACCCGGACGCCGTCGGCGAGCGCATGACCGCCCACGGCGCGCGGATGGTCGTGCCGATCGAGAACCGGCCCTACGGCCTGCGCTCCGGCCGCCTCCGCGACCCGTACGGCCACCTGTGGATCCTCACCGGCGACCTGCGCTGAGACGCCGGGCGGCGCGGTGGCCCTTTATTCCCGCTGGTCCGGCCTGTCATGCTGCTCGGCATGGACGACATGGCTCAGGCGCACGTCCGCATCCGGCCCTACCGCGAAGAGGACCGTCCGGGGGTGCTGGCGCTGGCTCCCCGGCTGGCGGAGGGGGTCGCGGCCTGGCGGGACCCCGGCGCGGCCGTACGGGCGGCGGAGCGGTGGCTCGCCGGGTCCGTCGCCGCGGCGGGGGAACGACGGGGAGCGGTCTTCGTCGCCGTGCGCGGCTCCCGGGTGGTCGGCGTCGTCTCGGTGGACCGGCAGCGGCACTTCACCGGCGACGAGGACGCCTACGTTGGCGAGCTGGCCGTCGCCCCGGACGCCGTCCGCGCGGGCCTGGGCCGCCGGCTCATGGCGGCGGCCGAGGACTGGGCCCGTGACCAGGGGCTGCGCCACCTCATCCTGGAGACGGGCGCCGCCAACACCACCGCCCGCCGGTTCTACGCCGCTCTCGGCTACAGGGAGGAGAGCGTGCGGCTGGCCCGGTCGCTGGACCGCGCCGTCCAGACCCGGCTGAGCTGAAGCACGCTGCCGGCGAACAGCAGCACGCCCAGCGGCACGTGCAGGGTCGTCACGTGCGCGATGCCCAGCGCGACCTGGGCGCTGACCAGCACCAGGAACCCGGCCGCGTGCATGATCGGCTTCGGCGACCCGCCGCCCGGCCGCCACGCCAGGATCGCGGCCACCAGGTGCAGCACCGCCACGACGAACACCGTGTACGCGGCGGCGCTGTGCAGCGGCTGCCCGTTGGGCACCGACAGCAGCAGCCCGGCGGTGACCGGCGCGGCGAACAGGGCCAGGGTCTGCAGGATGATCGCGACACGTAGCAACATGGGGTACTCCTCGACCGCCGGATGACGGCGGTCCGCTTCTGGGGCTTGCCTTCGACAAGTCCGACGACGTGACCGCCGGAAATGTGAGGTGGCGCGGTGACCTCACATCTGGGAGCGCCGCCTCGTCGGACACACTAGGGCAAAAGCGACTAAGGGAGTCGTCCACATCATGACCACCGCACCCGACCCCGGCCTGGACGCGATCATGAGCGAGCGCCGGCAGCTCATCAACCTCGCCTACCGCCTCCTCGGCTCGCTGGCCGACGCCGAGGACGTCGTCCAGGAGACCTACACCCGCTGGTACGCCATGTCACCCGGGCAGCAGGAGGCCATCGAGTCGCCGGGCGCCTGGCTGACCAGGGTCGCCGGCCGCATCTGCCTGGACGTGCTCGGCTCGGCCCGCGCCCGCCGCGAGCGCTACGTGGGCGAATGGATCCCCGAGCCGCTGCCCGACCGCACGGAATGGGCCGGCGACGACCCGGCCGACCGGGTCACCCTGGACGAGTCGGTCAACATGGCCTTCCTCGTCGTGCTGGAGTCGATGACGCCGGCCGAGCGGGTCGCGTTCGTCCTGCACGACGTCTTCCGCTACCCCTTCGCCGAGGTGGCGGCGATCGTCGGCCGCACTCCGGCCGCCTGCCGCAAGCTGGCCTCCTCCGCCCGGCACCGCATCGACGCCGCGCGGACCTCGGTGACGCCGGCCGCCCGGCAGGCCGGCATCGTCCGCGCGTTCAAGCAGGCGTGGGAGGCCAAGGACATCGACGCACTCATCGCCCTGCTCGACCCCGGCGTGGTCGGCGTCGCCGACGGCGGCGGCGTGGTCAGCGCCGTGCTGCGGCCGATCGAGGGCGCCGCACGGGTGGCCCGCTACGCCGTCGAGATCGCCACCCTGGCGCCGGCCATGACGCTGCTGGAACGCACCGTCAACGGCCGCCCCGGCCTGGTGGCCCAGCGCGACGGCGTCACCGTGATGGTCATGGCGTTCGACGTGACGGAGGGCCGGATCAAGCGGCTGTGGGCGGTGCGCAACCCCGACAAGCTGCACCCCTGGACGGCGGCCTGACCCTCACATTTCCGGACGCTGCGTCGTCGGACCTTCGAGACAGGATTCGCAGAAGAAGGGAAGCCGATGTCCACGACGACCGAGCAGGAGAACCCCCAGTCGCGTCTGCCCGATCCCTCCCAGTTCTTCCCCGAGCTGGGGGAGATCGCGGTGGCCATGACCAAGGCCACCCGCAACGGCGCGATCCCGGGGAGCACCGTCGGCCTGGTGCAGCTGCGCGCCGGGCAGATCGTCGGCAGCACCTACCACACGGTCCGGCAGGCCGACCTGCTGCGCCGGGCGGGGGAGCCGGACGAGCGCCTGACCGCCGTGGCGTCGTGGCGGGACGCCCCCTACTTCTCCGCCGCCGAACGGGTGGCGCTGGAGCTGGTGGAGGCCGTCCTCACCGCGAACCCGGCCGGGGAACGCGTCCCCGACGAGCTGTACGCCAGGGCGGCCGAACACTACGACGACAAGGCCCTGTGGACGCTCGTCCTGGCCATCAGCCAGATCTGCTTCTTCATCCCCGTCGCCGTCATAGCCAAGCCGATCCCCGGCAGGCCCCCCGGCAAGAACTACACCGGCTGACGCCGGGCGGCTACGCGACCGGGGCGGCGGTCCCGGCGAGCAGGCGGCCGACCTCTTCCCGGTCGGCCTTCCTGCCGTAGCCGGCGAACTGGAACGTCTCCTCCTTCAGGAACTCCGCCCAGTGTTCGAGCACGAACGCCCGTCCGGCGGCCACGTCACCGGGCGGGGGAGCCTGGTCCAGGAAGCCCCGCTGCCACGGCGCGAACTCCAGGAACTGGGAGGCGTGGGCCAGGCACGCGTCGAGCTTGGCCGTCAGCACCGAGGACACGTCCACCACCACGTCGGGCCGGTGGACGGGGGCGGAGGCGTAGTCGGTCATGAGCAGGCACACCGGCATGCGCCGCAGGGCCGGCTTGCCCACCTCCAGATTGCGCGTCATCGCGAACTCCACCGCGTGCGCGGCCAGTTGCCCGGCGGCCCGGTTGTCGGGGTGGCCGCCGCCGTCGGCGTGCAGGGCGATCACCAGGTCGGGCCGCCAGGCGCGGATCTGCGCCAGCACCCGCAACCGCAGCTCGACGGTGGGTTCCAGCATGCCGTCGTGCACGTCGAAGATCTCGTAGTCCACCACGCCCAGCGCGTCGGCCGCGCGCCACGCCTCCTCGGCGCGGCGGCGCGCCAGCGGGCCGCGCTCCAGCTCGTGGTGCCCGGCGTCGCCGTTGGTGAGCGTCAGGAACTTCACCGCGTGGCCGGCCCGTGCCAGCAGCGCGGCCGTGCCGCCCGCGTAGATCTCGGGCTCGTCGGGATGAGCGGCGATCACGAGGGTTCTCAACATGTGCGTCCTTAGGGGTTGGATTCACCGGTACGACCGGCCGTACCGGCTTGGAAGACCCGCTCGCGGGTCAGGTCCAGGGCGTAGCTGAGAGCGCCGCCGAGCACGGCGTTGCCGTTCACGGCGCTGAGGGCGACGGTCACCGGCACCAGCGGCGTCGAGGCCAGACGGTCGGCGACCCGCGCCCTGAGCGGCTCGCCTCCCGCGACGCACAGCGGGCCGGCCAGCACGACCAGGCCCGGGTCCAGCACCCCGATCGCGGCCGTCACGCCGAGCGCCACCCGCGCGGCGGCGTCGTCGAGGAAGCCCTGGGGGGCCTCGGCCAGCGTGCGGCTCACGGCGGTGAGCGTGGGGTCGCCGGGCAGGCCGTGCGCCTGCGCCAGCGCGGCCAGCGGCTCGGCGCCGAGCAGCGCGCCGAGCGGCCCGCCGTCCTGCCCGTAGCGGCGGCCGGTGGTGACCGGGTCGGGCACGATGACCGAGCCGACCTCGCCGCCGCGCCCGGTGACGCCCCGCCACAGCGCGCCGTCGAGCACGACTCCCGCGCCGACCCCGCCGCCCACCCAGAACAGCACGAAACTGCTGTCGTCGTGCTCCTGGAGCTCGCGGATGGCGACCAGGTTGACGTCGTTCTCCAGGCGCACGTTCCCCGGCAGGTCGTCCAGGCCGGACCAGCCCGACAACTGGACGGCCTGCCGCAGCCGCCGGCCGTCGGCCTCCACCACTCCCGGCACGCCCACCACGACCTGGTCGAGCCGGTCCAGGTCGAAGCCGGCCGCGGCGACCGTCTCGGCCAGCAGCCGCCGGGCGTCGCCGGTCGCCTCGGCGCGATGGGTGCCGAGCACCCGGCCGGTCAGGTCGGCGACCGACACCTCGATCGAGCTCGTGGTGAGATCGACCCCCGCGACGCGCGCGGCCGAGCCGTCGAGCTGCCACATCTGCGCGGCCGGCCCGGCGTTGCCCGGCTTGAGTCCGGCCTTCCTGGCCAGCCCGCTGTTCTCCAGCCTGCGCAGCACCTCGGCCGCCGACGCCTTGGACAGGCCCGTGTGCAGTTCCAGCTCGGCGCGGGTGAGGCCGCCGTGCTCAAGGAGCAGGGTGAGCGCGGCGCGCTCGTTGAGCGTGCGGAAGACGGTGGGGTTTCCTGAAGACATTCCTACTTCAGCGCTCCTGAGGTCAGCCCGGACTGGATATGTCGCTGGAAGACGATATAGATCAGCACGACGGGAAGCACCGTCATGCTGAGCGCGGCGAACAGTCCGGGCCAGTCGGCCTCGTACCCGGCGATGGTGGAGATGTCGGCCACGCCCTGGGTGATGACCCACAGGCTCTTGTCGCCGGGCAGCAGGACCAGCGGGATGAGGTACTGGTTCCACTGGCCGAGCACGTTGAAGATGGTCAGGCTGACCAGCGCCGGGCGGGCCATGGGCAGCATGACCTGGAAGAACGTGCGGGTGTGCGAGGCCCCGTCGATCATCGCCGCCTCGGCCACCGCGTCCGGCAGCGCCCTGAAGAAGGACGTCAGGAAGAACACCGTGAACGGCAGCGAATAGGCGATGTAGACCAGGACCAGGCCGACGTGGCTGTTGAGCAGCCCGAGCCCGTCCACCACGAAGAACAGCGGCACGAGCGCCAGGAAGACCGGGAAGGCCATGCCGGAGACGAACAGGAAGTAGACCAGCCGGTTGCCCGGGAAGCGGTAGCGGGCCAGCACGTACGCGGCCATCGAGCTGAGCAGCATCGTCCCGGCCACGCCGAAGAAGACGACGATGACCGTGTTGAGCAGGTAGCGACCGATGTTGGCCCGCTCCCAGGCCCGTGCCCAGTTGTCCCAGCGCAGCTCGCCGGGCAGTTGCAGGGCGTCGCCGAAGATCTCGGCGTTGCTCTTGAACGAGGCCAGCAGGGTCCACAGCAGCGGGGCGATGATGAGCAGCGCCCAGAGGCCAAGAACAGCGTGGATGCTGATTTTTCGGAACATTTCAGTAGACGACCTTCTGGCGGCGGGTCACGCGCAACGTCAGCGCGGCGAAGGTGAGGGTCAGGAAGAACAGCGCCACGCCCATGGCCGAGGCGTAGCCGAACCGGGAGTAGGAGAAGGCGTTCTTGTAGATCTCCGTGGCCAGCACGGTGGTCGCGCCGTCCGGCCCGCCCTGCTCCACCGACAGGACGTTGACCAGCGCGAACCCGTCGAACGCGGCGATCCCCAGATAGACCCAGGCCACCTGGACGGTGTCCCACACCAGGGGCAGCGTGATGGAGAAGAACGTGCGCAGCCGCCCGGCGCCGTCGAGGGCGGCCGCCTCGAACACGTCCTTCGGAATGGCCGCCATCCCGGCCGAGAACAGCACGACGTAGAAGCCGACCGCCTGCCACACCATCACCGCGATGATCGACCACAGCGCCAGGTTCTGGTCCGTCAGCCAGCCGACCGGCTCGACGCCCAGCTTCGCCAGCGCGCCGTTCAGCACGCCGCTCGCGTCCGGCCGGTAGACGGCCTTGAACAGCACCCCGACCACCGCGACCGCCAGCACCTGCGGCAGGAAGAAGATCACCCGGTAGAACCGGGCCCCCGGCGTGCCCGCCGAGTCGCCGAGCAGGTAGGCGAAGACCAGCGCGAGCGCGATGGTCGCCACCGGCAGCGTGACCAGCAGGATCGCGTGGTTGCGGACCGCCTGCCAGAACGTGTCGTTGCCGAGCATCCGCCGGAAGTTGTCCAGGCCGACGAAGTTCAGGTTCGCCGACACCCCGCGCCAGTCGGTCAGCGCGATCTGGAACGCCTGGACGTACGGGCTGATCACGAACACCGCGTAGAGGACCACGGGCAGGGCGAGGAAGCCCGCGACGAAGCCGTGCCGCCTCATCGCTCAGACGCTCCTGGTCTGCTTGGCGATCGCCGAGTCCGCCTTGAGCTCGTCGGCCTTCTTCTGCATGTTCGCGCAGAACTGCTCGGGGGTGATGCGTCCGGACATCACCGAGTTGGTCTGGACCTGCCCGTGGTCGAACAGCTCCTTGTACCAGCCCTCGAAGCGGGCGTCGGTGATGATGTTCGTGCCGGCCGCCTCCTGGGCCTTGGCCGCGCTGCGCACGGCCGAGGTCAGGTCGAGGCCGTCCACCACGCCGTTGACGACGGTGAGGTTCTTGGTCAGCTCGGTGTAGCCGCGCGCGCCCTCCCGCGACAACATCAGGCGCAGGTACTCCAGGCCGCCCTGCGGGTTCTTGCCCTTGGCCGCCACGAAGAACGCCTCGCTCACCCCGATCATGATGGCCTCGTACGGCATCGCGTCGGCGGCGGTGATGCTGGGCACCGGGGCGATCGCGTACTCGAACGAGGCCGGCCGGTCCTTGGCCATCTCGTTCTCCAGCCAGGAGCCGCAGGGGTAGAACAGCACCTTGTCCTGCAGGTGCTTGACCTGCGTCTGGGTGTGGTCGAGCCCGAAGTACGCCTTGTCGCCGAAGTCGCGCTGCACCTGCGCCCACGCCGCGACGGCCTGCCGTACGGGCTCGGCCTGCCAGGCGCCGTCGGCGAGGTTGTCGATGTCGACGATCACCTTGTTGCCGCCGATCTTGGCGGCGCTGTAGACCAGATTCCAGAGCTGGTAGAACGGGCCGACCTGGCCCGGGTAGGCGAACAGCGCGATGCCCGCCTTCTTGGCCTCCTCGCCGAGGGCGTTGAACTCCGCCCACGTCTTCGGCGCCTGCCAGCCGCGCTGGTCGAACAGCTTGGCGTTGTACCACAGGGCGCGGTGGGCGACCGTGTACTGCAGCACCCGCGGCACGCCGTCGATCAGCGAGTTCTCGTAGACGCCGCCGACCAGGGTGTCGCGCACCTTCTTGGCCGGGTCTGCCAGGGAGGGGGCCTCGAACAGCGGCGTCAGGTCGGCGAGGTGCCCCTCGGCGACGAGCGACTGCAGGTCGAGGGCGTCGGGGCCGGAGTTGTTGACCACGTCGGGCGCGTCGCCGCTGATGAAGCGGGGGCGCAGCTGCGTGCCGACCTTCTGGGTGGGCACGTGCTTGATCTTGGCGGTCTTGTACGCCTTGCTGTAGAGGGCCTCGTGCAGGTCGGTCGCGTAGCCGTCGCCGTTGCCGCCGCTGAAGATCACGACTTCCAGCTGCCTGGCGGCGTCCACGCCGAGGGGGTTGGCGGCAGAGGTGGGCGCGGCCGAGGTGGAGGCGACCGGAGCGGCGGAGCGGCCCGTGGCGCACGCGGCGAGCAGCCCTGCGCCGGGGCCCGCCGTCAGGGCGGTGAGTCCGATACGTCGAAGAACCTCACGTCGGCTGGGGTTGGTGGACATGGGGGGCCTCCTTGACCGCCAACCGTCCGGATACCTTCCAGACGGTTGGCGGCTGACTCTAGACTTACCGCTCCACGTGCGTCAATACCTCTCTAGAACTGCGCTCGGATCCTCAGGACCCTGCCCGGACCTTCTGGAACTGTGCTCGAAGGTGAGCCTTGGCCTCCTCGGGGGCCCCGATGCGGTCCAGGCCGTTCAGCGCCGCCCCGACGATCGGCGGCTGGTCCGGGATCACCTGCTTGGCCAGCGGAGCCCGTACGGCGAACCGCTCCTCCAGCATCGCGACCAGCAGCGGGATGCGCGCGTGCAGCACGCCGCCGCCCAGCACGACCTCCGTCGGCGTCTCCAGCAGGTCCAGGCGGCGCAGGCACACCTCGGCCATCACCACGATCTCGTCGGCCAGCCGGGTGACCAGCTCCAACGCGATCGCGTCAGCCGACGCTGCGGCCTCGAACACCTTGGGGGCGAGCGCGGTCAGGTGATGCCGCTCGATCTGCCCGAAATGCACCCCGAGCACCACCTCCTCGACCGTCCGCGTGCCGAAGTGCTCCTTGATCAGGCCGGCGAGCGCGGTCGGCGCGCCCCGGCCGTCCTCGGCGCGGATGGCGTGCCACAACGCCTCCTCGGCCAGGCCGCCGCCCCCGCCCCAGTCGCCGCTGATCCGGCCGAGCGCGGGGAAGCGGGCCACCCCGCCCGTGGGCGAGACGCCGACCGCGTTGATGCCCGCGCCGCACACCACCGCGACGCCGCTGGGCCCGGACGCCCCCGAACGCAGCAGCGCGAAACTGTCGTTGCCCACGACGACGTCGGCCGCCATCCCGCGGGCGCGGAACTCGGCCGCCAGCGCCTCCTCCTCCACCGGCAGGTCGGCCCCGGCCAGGTAGGCGTAGAGCTGGTCGGCGTACGGGGGAGCGGCCGCCGGTCCGAGCGCCCGCCGCACGGCCTCCTCCACGACGTCCACGGCCGCCGGCACGCCGACGGTCTGAGGCTCGAACGGCCCGCCGTCGCCCTGGGCCAGGATCGTGCCGTCGCCCGAGAGCACGACGACGTGCGTCTTGCTGTTGCCCGCGTCCACGGCGATGATCACCATGGCAGGTACCGCTCGTTCGCCGCCAGCAGCAGGCCGGTCAGCTCGTCCGCGACGGCCTCCTGGCCGATCAGCGGATGGGCCAGCAAGGCGTTGCGCACCCGGTCCGCGCCGCCGTGCAGCGCCGCGTCGAGCGCCAGTTCCTCGTACGCGGAGACGTTCGCGATCAGGCCCGCGTACAGCGGCTCCACCGGATCGACCGGCAGCGGCGCGGCCCCGGACGCCGAGACCCTGGCCGGGACCTCGATGACCGCCTCGTCGCGCAGGAACGGCAGCGTCCCGTCGTTGCGGGTGTTGACCACCTGGACGTCGCCCCGGTCGCCGAGCAGCGAGGCGATCAGCGCGACGGCGGCCTCGGAGTAGTAGGCACCGCCCCGCTTGTCCAGCAGGTCCGGCTTGGTGTCCACGGCCGGGTCCGCGTACAGCTCCAGCAGCTGCCGCTCCATCGCCGCGACCTCGGCCGCGCGCGACGGCTTGGCCCGCTGCTCGCTCACCACCAGGTCATGGGCGTAGAAGTAGCGCAGGTAGTAGGACGGGACCACCTGGAGCCGGCGCAGCAGCCCGACCGGCAGGCCGATGTCGTCGGCCAGCTCCTGCCCGTGCTCGGCGAGCAGCCGCGGCAGCACGTCCACGCCGTCGACCACGACCGACCGCTCCCACGTCAGGTGGTTGAGCCCGACGTGCCCGAGCGCGACCCGCTCCGGCGGCACGCCGAGGTGCCGGGCGAAGCGGCGCTGGAACCCGATGGCCACGTTGCACAGGCCGATCGCGCGGTGCCCGGCGTCCAGCAGCGCCCTGGCGACGATGCCGACCGGGTTGGTGAAGTCGACGATCCAGGCGTCGGGGGCATGGGCGCGGACCTGCTCGGCCAGGTCGAGCACGACCGGGACCGTGCGCAGGGCCTTGGCGAGCCCGCCCGCGCCCGTCGTCTCCTGGCCGACGCAGCCGCACTCCAGCGGCAGCGTCTCGTCCACGTTCCGCGCGGCCTGGCCGCCCACCCTGAGCTGGAAGAGCACGGCGTCCGCGCCCGCCACGCCCGCGGCCACGTCGGCGGTGGCGATCACCTTCGCCGGGTGCCCGGCCCTGCGCAACATCCTGCGGGACACGCCCGCCACCAGGTCGAGCCGCGTGGCGTCCGGGTCGATCAGCGCGATCTCGGTGAGCGGCAGCTCGTCGCGCAGCCTGGCGAAGCCGTCGATGAGCTCGGGGGTGTACGTCGAACCGCCCCCGATCACGGCGAGTCTCATGTGCAACTCCTCAATTAGGAAACTTTCCTAACCGCCGAACCTACCCGACCTCCTCCGATTCGACTCCTCCCACCCCGTTCCAGGAAATTTCCGCTCACCGTGTAGAGAGCCCGGCATCGGCTCCGACTCCCTGGTGAAGGCGCCGGACGGGCGCCACGGACCACAGGAGACGAATCAGGATGAGCAAGGTCACGTGCGACATGGGGATGTCCGTCGACGGCTACGTGGCGGGGCCGAACCAGAGCCTGGAGCAGCCGTTCGGCGACGGCGTGGGCGACCGGCTGCACGAGTGGATGTTCGCGGAGCCCGAGAAGCACGCCGAGGTCATCGAGGCCATCACGGCGGCCGGGGCGTTCATCATGGGCCGCAACATGTTCGACCCCGGCCGCGGCGCCTTCGACCCGAACTGGACCGGCTGGTGGGGGGAGGAGCCGCCGTACCACGCGCCGGTGTTCGTCCTCACCCACCACCCGCGCGAGCCGCTGCCCATGAAGGGCGGCACGACGTTCCACTTCGTCACGGACGGCATCGAGGCCGCCTTCGCCATGGCGCAGGAGGCGGCGGGGGACCGCGACATCGCCATCGCCGGCGGCGCCGCCACCGTCAACCAGTACCTGGCCGCCGGGCTCATCGACGAGCTGCGCCTGCACGTCGCGCCGGTGATCCTCGGCCGCGGCGAACGCCTCCTGGCCGACGCCGGCGACATCACCCTCACCCCCGCGGCCCCGCCCACGGGCACCGCCCTGGTCACGCACCTGACGTACCGGGTGGTCCGCTAGGCGCGGTCCAATCCAGGTCGGCCCATACGACACGGTGGCCGTGCGGTCCGGCAATGTGCGTGCCGCTCCTGACCGACAGCGCGGCCACCAGGCCGAGGCCGCGACCTGATTCCTGTAAAGATCCCGGGTCCAGAGCGGCGAAGCGCGGCTCTCGCTCAGCCGTCCCGGGATCGACCACTTCGAGCCGTACGAATGCGTCCCCGATCCCGAGCAGCACCGTGACCCAGTCACGTCCGGGGCCCGGTGGCACATGCCTGACCGCGTTGGTGACCAGTTCCGAGACGATCGTCAGCGCATCGTCCAGAACCAGCGGGTCCACGTCGTCCAGCCAGCGCCGAATCACCCGCCTGCTTTCTCCGGAAGCGCGGTCACCGCGCTCCAGCGTTATGCCTTTCCATCTGGAGACGGTCTGGAGAAGTGACATGAATTCCCTTCGAAGCGAATCCGAGCGTTTCTTGCGACAACAGTGCCGTCGCCTGAATCCAGCATGAAGGGTCGCGGGCGCCCGCAGTTCTCATGCCTCGCGAAACCCGTCCGACAAGGCGCGACGCCTTTCCTGTATTGATTGTCGGAAGGGCGTCGCAGTTGCCTTCCGGAAGACAATCCCCCTGCCCCTGACCTGCGGAGGTGCAATGGCCCTAGATGGCGGCGACCAGTTGTCGCCCAGAGCGCGTTTCGCCCGTGATCTCGCGGAACGACGTAAAGCGGCTCGAATGACACAGTTTGCGCTTGCGCTACGCATGCACTGCCACGAATCACTCGTCAGTCATGTCGAGAAAGGCAGACGGGTCCCCACCCTGGAATTCGCGCTTGAGGCGGACAAGGCGCTCGACACCGACGGTCATTTCGCCGCCCTCCACGAGCGGATCTCTCAGTCACCCGCTCTGGGCTGGTTCGCACGGTGGGTGGAGGAGATCGAACCGCAAGCCGTCATCCTGCAATCCTGGGATCCGCTGTTGATCCCCGGCATCTTGCAGACCGCCGGTTATGCCCGTGCCATCTTCTCCACCGCCACCCCGCCGGATCGGGTCGAAGAGCGGGTCCAAGCCCGCATACAGCGCATGAGAATCTTCGACGGCAACAGCCCTCCGGCCTTTCTCGCCCTCATCGACGAAGGGGTGCTGCACCGCCCGATCGGAGGGCCGGAAATCCTCGCGGAACAGCTCCGCTACCTGCTGGAGCTCACCTGCCATCCCCACATCACCATTCAACTGGTGCCCGTCGCCGCCGGTTGTGTGGCCGGAACAATGAGCGCGTTCGCACTGGCACGGCTGCGGGACGGTTCCGAGGTGGTCTCCGCCGACTCGGTCCTCTCCGGTCAGGTCACCGGAGATCACGAAGCGGTCATGAGCCTCAAGCGGCGGTATGACACCATCAGAGCGGACGCACAGCCGAAGAACGTCTCACCACGGGCGATTGAGGATGCGATCAAAAAATGGACCCAGTAGACCTCGGCGCAGCGGAATGGCGTAAATCCAGCGCCAGCGGCGACAACGGTCAGTGTGTCGAGGTCGCGACCAACCTCCCGGGGATCGTCGCCGTCCGTGACAGCAAGAACCCGCAGGGCCCGGCGCTGATCTTCACTCCTGAGGAGTGGAAGGCGTTCCTGCACGGCGCCAACCAGGGCGAGTTCGACATCTGAGAGCAGGCGTTGTGTGCGCCGAGGGCTCCCCACATGGGCGCAGCCTGAGCCCCGCGTCGCGCGAAGCGCGCTCATCGGCGGAAGCCTCTGCAGGGACCATACGAGAACCGGATCCGACCCATCGGGTGAAAGGGGGTGTTCAGTCCGAAGAACGGAGTCGAGAGTTTGACGCAGGACACCGAGGTGGACGACGCGGAGGTGATCAGACGTGCCCGCAGCGACCCCGGCGCCTTCTCGGCGTTGTACGACCGGCACGCCCCCGCGCTCCACAGATACGTCACCCGCCGCCTGGGCGATTCGCTGGCCGACGACATCGTGGCCGAGACGTTCCTGGACGCCTTCCGCCGTCTCGCCCGCTACGACACCGCCCACCGCGACGCCCGCCCCTGGCTGTACGGCATCGCCGCCAACCTGATCGGCAAACACCGCCGTACCGAGATCAGGGCCTACCGCGCCCTGGCCAGGACGGGCCATGACGCGGTGGCCGAGAGCTACGCCGACCGGGTGGCGGCCCGCGTGTCGGCCGGGGCGGCGCACCGCGAGCTGGCGGGGGCGCTCGCGACGCTGTCGCCGCAGGACCGCGAGGTGCTGCTGATGATCGCCTGGGCGGACCTCAGTTACGAGGAGGTCGCCCGCGCGCTCGGCGTCCCGATCGGGACCGTGCGGTCGCGCCTGCACCGCGCCAGGAGGAAGACCCGGGCGGCCCTGGGCGGCATCGACCCGTCAGCCCTCCACGACGCCACACCTCCGGCCATCCACGACGCCGCGCGCTCAGCCACCCACGACGCCGCCCCGCCGGCCGCCCGCGACGCCGCGCGCTCAGCCATCCACGACACCGACGAGGAGGATCCCGGCCGTGGACGATGACCTCACGCTCCTGCGCGAGCTGCGCGCGGACGCCCCCGAACCCGACGCCGGCCGCCTGCGTGCCGTGCGCGCCCGAGCCCTCGCCCCGGCCCAGGCTGAGGCCCCGGCCCCGGCCCGGAAGCGGCGCCGGTTCTGGGCGGCGCCGTCGCTGCTGGCCGCCGCGACGGCCGCCGCCGCCGTCGTCGTGGCGGTGAACGGTTCCCACACCCCGGCCCCGGCCCCGCCGGGCTCCGTGACCACCATGCCGGTACGGGCCGAGACGGTGCTGCGTCAAGCCGCCCTGGTGGCCGAGGGACGCCGCCGGCAGCACGAGCCGCGGCCCGACCAGTGGTTGTACCGGAAGGACCTGGTCAAGCAGCCCTCCGAGGAGCGAGGCACGGTCCAGGAGTACTGGACCCGGTACGACGGCACCCGCCAGGCCCTCAGCCAGAACGGCGGCCCCCTGGAATTCCAGGACATCACCCCCGAGCCGGACGACGACGACCTGACACCCCGGCAGTACGCGGCCAAGTTCGCCCGCCTGCCCACCGACCCCGCCGCGCTGCTGGACCACGTCAGGGGCGACCGGCACTGGTCGACCCTGCCGAAGGGCGCGGACGCCGAGCAGCCGGACGCGCGGGCGTTCCGCGTGTTGTCGGTCTACCTCGACGCGGGCGTCCCCATGCCGCCGCGGGTCGAGGCCGCCATCTTCCGCGCGCTCGCCGAGCTGCCCGGAGTGCGGGTGGACCTCGGCGTACGGGACGCGGCGGGCCGGGCGGGGATCGGCGTCGCCTACGAGCCCGCCGCTTCCGTCCCCGGAGGGCCGATGCGGGACGCGCAGGGCCGGATCGTCTCGCGGTCGTACCTGGTGCTGGACGCCGAGACCTACCGTTTCCTCGGCAGGCGCGTGGACAACCTCCAGGACGAGGTCCTCGGCGGCGAGGTGACGGCCCGCAAGGGCACCTTCTACGCGAGCGCCGACCTGGCGGCGGGCGTGGTGGACGAACCAGGCCGGCTCCCCTGACCGCAGGCCGCTACGGACGTGCGCCCAGGCGGTCGACCCAGCCCGTCTGCTCGTACGTGGTCCGGATCAGCGGCTCGGACCGCCCCGGCGAGCGGAGCTCGTAGGCCAGCAACCGCGCCGTCGCGACGTCCACGACCAGGCGCGACTCGCCCGCCCCCTCACCGCTGCCCGGCGGGGTCAGCGTCAGGGCGACGCCGGTGCGGCCCAGCGGGTCGGTGACCTCGCCCAGCGACCTGATCGCGGGCTGCCCGGCGAGCAGCCGATACAGGGACGACCGGGTTCCCGGGCTGATGGGACCGGCGAGCAGGTCCTGCGCCGTCGTCCACACATAGGAGGTGAACGTCGGCCTGCCGGGCCACCAGTCGCCGGACCTCTCCTCGTCGAACAGCCGCCGCAGCAGGCCCGCCAGCCGCTCCTCGTCGGCCGGGAGCGCGAGCAGCTGGCGGAGCGTGTAGCGGTGGCTGCCGATCAGGAAGTGGAGCTGCATGGCGTAGTCGTTGCTCGACGGCTTTCCCCCGCTCAGGTCGGGGGAGCCGAGCCGCCGCCATCGAGCCTCGTCCTCGGGGGAGGCGAAGGTGACCTTCGGGTCCTGGCCGGTCACGGTCCGGCTGGGCGCACCCGGGCGGGCCGCGTACCAGGTGTCCTGGGTGTGCGTCACCCTGGCCGCGAACGGCGGGTTCTTCGCCTGCGGTTGGCGTACCGGCTCGGTGGTGCGCGCGCGAACGTGCCAGTACCGGCCGGCGGCGGCGGGCCCGTGCCTGGCGGACTCGGCCGCGGCCAGCAGCACGGACCGCGCGTCCAGCGCCTGGCGCGCTCCTTCCGAGGACGCCGGCGTACCGGCCGGACCGGCGCTCGGCGGCGCGCCCGCAGTGCCGACCCCAGGGCCTACCCCGGGGCCGATTCCGGTGCCGCCGAGGATCACGACGGCGGCCGCCGAGGCGAGCAGCGCGCCCGCCGCGGCCCGCGTCGCGGTGCGGAGCCGCCTGGCCCGGCGCCCTCGTCGCACCAGCGCGGGCACCGGCGGGGGCGTGGGCGCGGGCCCCTCGCGCCGGGCGAGATCACGCAGTGCCCGCGCCAGGAGTTCCTGGTCGTCCTTCATCGTGCTGCCTCCTGATCTTCGCGCAGAGCCGTGCGCAGGCGCGCCATCGCTCTGGAGTGCTGGCTCTTGACGGCGCCGACCGAGCAGCCGAGGACGGCCGCGACCGTCTTCTCCGTCAGGTCCTCGTAATGCCGCAGCACCACCACCGCCCGTTGCCTGGGCGACAGGGAGAGCAGGGCGCGACGCAGGTCCTCGTGCGGCTCGTGGAGCTGCTGGCGGAAATCGGTGTGCTCGGGCGGACTGGCGGTCGGCACCTCCCGCCGTCGCCGCCGCCACCGGCTGACGTTGCCGTTGGCGAGCATGCGCCGCAGGTAGGCGTGCGGGTCGGCGGACCGCACCCGCCGCCAATGGACGTACAGCCGCACCAGGCAGTCCTGCAGCAGCTCCTCGCCCCGGTGCCGGTCACCGGAGAGCAGCACGGCGACGGCCATGTGCCTGTCCCAGGCCGCCGCCACGAAGGCGGCGTAGGAGGCGTCGTCGGATGGATCACTCACATGGCCTCAACGCGGAAGCAGGCCGCGAAGGTTGACACCGGACCGCGAAAAGGGCGCGCCCCCCGGAAAGGGAGGGCGCGCCCGTCAGGGTCGGCGCAGGGGTTTACCAGTCGCCGCCGCCGAAGTCACCGCCGCCGAAGTCGCCGCCGCCGCCACCGAAGTCGCCCCAGCCGCCGCCTCCGCCGCCGAAGTCGCCGCCGCCACCGAAGTCACCGCCGCCGAGGTCGCCGCCGCCGCCGTCCTGGTAGCCCTCGGCGTAGCCGGCGCCGTAGCCGCCGCCGCCCCAGCCGCCGTGGAACATGCTGCCCATCATCGTGCCGATGAACATGCCGGTCATGATGTCGCCGAAGCCGCCGTAGTAGCCGTAGGCGTACGGCTGGTAGGCCGGGCCCGCGTCGTAGTAGGGGCGACGGTGACCGTCGACCATGACCTCGCGCATCTGCGGGTCGAAGCCGCGCTCGACGGCCTCGGCGTCCATCGCGCAGGCCGGCACGTCGCGCACCGCGCCGCCGGCCGGGGCCCAGCGCACGTCACGGACCGACGGGCCGTGCTGCGGGTTGAAGAAGCAGGGGGCGCGCCGCTCGGGGATCGGCTGGTTGTTGACCTTGGCCTTCACCACGGCCAGCGCGTAACGGCCGTCCTCAAGGGTCTGGGTGACCTCGCGGACCTGGTCGGGCCGCTGGACCGCGTTGAGCTGGACCTTGGCCTTCTCGTAGGAGTCGAGCGCCTGCTGCCACTCGGTGATGTGCCCGCCGCCCTGGCCGGCGAGGGTGACGTCGGTGTCGAGCTCGGTGATCTCCTCACCCAGCTTGGTGACGTCCTCCTCCACGGTCTGCTTGACCGCGGCGAGGTCCTTGGCCTCCTGGATGGCGCGCTTCTTCTTCTTGTTCTTGGAGTAGAGGAAGTAGCCGCCACCGCCGACCACCAGCAGGCCGAGCAGGGCCACCAGCGCGAACTGGCCGCCGGCGCCGGGGTTGGCCTGGCTGCTGGGGCTGAGGGCGCCGCTGCGGTCGTTCTTGCCGGCCGCGTCGACCCGGTTCGCGAAGTCCTTCACGCCCGCGACGATGTCGCCCGAGTTGGCGTCCACCGAGAGCTTGACCAGCTGGCCGGCGAGGTTGTTCCGCAGGGCGTTGGACCCGGCGAACATCGTCTCGCCGTCGAACACCACCACCGTCACGCGGGGACGGCCGGCCTCGACCAGCGCCTTGCCCAGCGACGACAGGTACGGCCCCACGGTGGAGTTGTCAAAGGTGCCGTCGGGCAGCGCGACAGCGTAGATCTTGCTGTCGGCGTCCTTCAGCGCGTCGTTGATGTCACTCTGCTGGCTGGAGCTCAAGGGGGAGCCCGACACCACGTAGAGCGGGGCCTTCTTCCAGTTTTGCACCACAGTCTGTGCGTCAGGTGGCGCCGCCGCCGCGTTGGCGGCAGGGGACAGCGTGAGAACGACGAACAGCCCGGCGATCAGAGCCGCGATCGCGGCCCCTGCTCGGCGCAGCGAATGGGTCATTGGCAGCAAGCCTCCTTCGCCCATGAGGACGAACGGGCGGTCGGCAAAGTTCCTCACTGGGCACGTTACCTGCCCGCGACGGCGCGCAGGCACAGGGGGAGCGGGCTCAGGCGTCCTTGATCTCGCAGATCGTGGCGCCCGACGTGACGGTCTGGCCGACGGCGGCCGACAGGCCCGTGACGGTGCCCGACTTGTGTGCCGTCAGCGGCTGCTCCATCTTCATGGCCTCCAGCACCACGACCGTGTCGCCCTCGCTCACCACGTCGCCGTCGTTCGCGACGACCTTGACGATCGTGCCCTGCATCGGGCTGACCAGCGCGGCGCCGCCGGCCGTCGCGTGCTTGCGCGCGCCGCCGGCGCGGCGCGGCGCCTTGGCCGCGGCGGGCGCGGGCCCGGCCATGCCCAGCCCGGCCGGGAGCACCACCTCAAGACGCTTGCCGCCGACCTCGACCGTCACCGTCTCGCGCACCGCCGGGGCGGCCGCAGCCGCGGCCACCTCGCCCGCGTACGGTTCGACGGGGTTGTCCCACTCGGTCTCGATCCACCGCGTGTGCACGGCGAACGGCTCGGACGTGAACGCCGGGTCGGTCACGACCGCCCGGTGGAAGGGCAGCACGGTCGGCATGCCGTCGATCTCGAACTCGGCCAGCGCCCGCCGGGCCCGGTCGAGGGCCTCGTGACGGGTGCGCCCGGTCACGATCAGCTTGGCCACCAGCGAGTCGAACGTCTGCGGCACCGTCATCCCGGCCTCGTAGCCCGAGTCGAGGCGGACGCCGGGCCCGGCCGGGGTGCGCATGGCGGTCAGCGTGCCGGGGGCGGGCAGGAAGTTGCGGCCGGCGTCCTCGGCGTTGATCCGGAACTCGATCGAGTGGCCGCGCAGGGCCGGGTCGTCGTAGCCCAGGAGCTCGCCGTCGGCGATCCGGAACATCTCGCGCACCAGGTCGACGCCCGCGACCTCCTCGCTCACCGGGTGCTCGACCTGCAGGCGGGTGTTGACCTCCAGGAAGGAGATCGTGCCGTCCTGGCCGACGAGGAACTCGCAGGTGCCGGCGCCGACGTAGCCGGCCTCCTTCAGGATGGCCTTGGAGCTGGTGTAGAGGATGTGGATCTGCTCCGGCGACAGGAACGGCGCGGGCGCCTCCTCCACCAGCTTCTGGTGGCGGCGCTGAAGCGAGCAGTCGCGGGTGCTGACCACGACCACGTTGCCCGCGCGGTCGGCCAGGCACTGGGTCTCGACGTGCCGGGGACGGTCGAGGTAACGCTCGACGAAGCACTCGCCCCTGCCGAAGGCGGCCACGGCCTCGCGCACGGCGGACTCGTACAGCTCGGCGACCTCCTCCAGCCTGCGCGCGACCTTGATGCCGCGGCCGCCGCCGCCGTACGCGGCCTTGATCGCGATCGGCAGCCCGTGCTGCTCGGCGAACGCCACGACCTCCTCGGCGCCGGAGACCGGGTCCTTGGTGCCGGCCACCAGCGGCGCGCCGACCTTCTGCGCGATGTGCCTGGCCTGCACCTTGTCGCCCAGCGCGGCGATGGCGGCCGGGGGCGGCCCGATCCAGGTGAGGCCGGCGTCGATGACGGCCTGCGCGAACGAGGCGTTCTCGGCCAGGAAGCCGTAGCCCGGATGGACGGCGTCGGCGCCGGCGCGCGCGGCGACGTCGAGCAGCTTGGCGATGTCGAGGTAGGTCTCGGCGGGCGACTGCCCGCCTAGCGCGTACGCCTCGTCGGCCACCCTGACGTGCAGGGCGTCGATGTCCTGGTCGGCGTAGACGGCCACGCTGCCGATCCCCGCGTCCGTGCACGCGCGGGCAACCCGTACGGCGATCTCGCCGCGATTGGCGATCAGAACCTTCCGCACCGACCTTCGTCCCTTCCTCGTGGTCCTCGTGAGTGCTCAGCGGCCGAGGTACGCGCCGCCGTTCAGATGCAGCACCTGCCCCGTCATGTGCCCGGCTCCCGCGGACGCCAGGAAGAGAACGGTATCGGCCACGTCGGAGGGGGTGCCAGGGCGGCCGTTACGCGTGTTCCGCACGCGGGCCCTGATGCTTTCCTCCGTGAGCCTGCCGCGGAAGAACTCGGTCTCCATCACCAGGCCGGGGGCCACGACGTTGGCGGTGATGCCCCGGGGGCCCAGCTCGGCGGCCAGGTCGGCGGTCCAGGACTCGACGGCGGCCTTGGCGGCGCCGTACGAGCCGGACCCGGTGCCGCGCGCGGCGATCGAGCCGATGGAGACGATCCGGCCGCCCTCGCCCATGCGCGGCGCGAGCGCGGTCGTGACCAGCACGGCGGACAGCAGGTTGGCGTTGAGGTTGGCCCACCACGCCTCGGCGACGTCCGCCAGGTCGCCGGACTGGTCGCGTTCCAGGTTCGTGTTGCCCCCGGCGTTGTTGACCAGGACGTCCACGTGGGCGGGCAGGCTGCCGAGCGCGCCCTGGACGGCGGCCGGGCTCGCGGCGTCGAACGGCACGTACGCCGCCCCCAGCCGCGCGGCGGCCTCCTTCAGCACGTGCTCGCGCCGGCCGGTGATCGTGACGCGGTCGCCGAGGGCGGCGAACGCCTCGGCGATCGCGTAGCCGATGCCGGTGCCGCCACCCGTCACCACGACCTCGCGCATGAGTGGATCACTCCTTAGATCCGAATAATCCTCTGGACGACCATAGCCGCTCGGCATAACGGGGGCGACGGGCGGTGGCCCGCTTTATGGTGAGGGCGCTTTCACCAGTTCCAGGAGGTATGCATGAGCCAGAGTATGCTCGGCGGCAACCCCGCGGAAATGCAGCAGATGGCCAGCCAGTTCACGCAGCAGTCCGAGGCGCTCCGCACCATCATGACCGCGCTCGACCGCGAGGCGGCCAAGGTCGGCACCGCGTGGACGGGCCCCGGAGCCCAGCGTTTCAGTCAGGCCTGGCAGAACTACCGCACGGCCTTCCAGCGCATGACCGAGGAGCTGCAGGAGGCTTCCCGGGTCATCGGCACGTACCAGCGGAACATCGAGTCCGCCACGCAGTGAGCACGGACAGGGGCCCTGGTCCGCCGCCGGGGCTTCTTCCGTCGTGAGGGGAGCTTTCCTCCCGGATCGGGCAGGCTACGCTCTTTCTCCATGATTGGTCGCGCCTTGGCGGCGAGCGTGCTCGCCCTGCAGTTCGCGGCGGCGCCGGCGCAGGCCGCGCCCGTGCGGTGCACGCCCAAGAAGGCCACCATGGCGATCGCCGAGACCTGGGCGCAGCGGCGGGTCAACGCCGAGAAGGTGTGGCCGCTGACCACGGGCCGGGGCGTCACGGTCGCCGTCATCGACAGCGGCGTGGACGAGACCCACCCCCAGATCCGGCTGAGCGGCAAGGCCGACCTCACCAACACCGGTTTTCGCGACTGCGTCGGCCACGGCACGGCGGTCGCCGGGCTCATCGCCGGCCTGCCGCGCAAGGACATCCCCTTCCACGGCGTCGCCCCCGGCGTGAGCCTGCTGTCGATCAAGTACGTCACCGGCGACAGGGGCGACGTGGGCCTGCTGGCCAAGGCCATCAAGACGGCCGTGGACGAGCACGCCGACGTCATCAACGTCTCCGTCGAGGCATCCAACACCCCGGACCTGAAGGCGGCCGTCGACTACGCGCTGGAGCGGGACGTGGTGATCGTCGCCGCCGCCGGCAACCTGACACAGGACGACGGCACCTCGACCCCCTCCTACCCCGCCGCGTACGACGGGGTGCTGTCGGTGGGCTCGGCGACCCCGGACGGCGGGCGCTCGACGTTCTCCAATCCCAACGCGGTCGCCGTGCTCGGCCCGGGGGAGGGCGTCAGCTCGACCTGGCCGCTCAAGGGGTACCAGTCCGCCCTGAAGGGCACCAGTTACGCCGCCCCGTACGTGGCGGGCGTGGTCGCGCTCGTCCGCGCGCGGCATCCCGGGCTGACGCAGCTCCAGGTGCGCAGGCGCATCACGCTGACCGCCGACGGCGCGTCGGGGACGGGCACCGGCGCCGGGATGGTGAACCCGCTGCTCGCGGTGACCGCGGTGCTGCCGTCGGAGCAGGTGGCCGTGGCGCCGCCGGTGCCGCCGCCGCTGCCCGCGACCGTCGTGCGCAAGGCCGTGCCGCCGGACCAGCGGTCGATGGAGGTCGCGACGGTGGTCGCGGCGGGCGGGTTCTCGCTGGTCGGGCTGGCGTTGGCGGCCTGGGTGTTCGTGCCCATGGGACGCAGACGGCGCTGGCGGCCCGGCTCGCCGCCGGATATCGGAAGAATTGACGGTTAACTGTAAGAGTGGGTGCCCGAAACTGCTGATGCTTATGGGGCTTATTTGGTTAAATGTCTCTGATCATGACGGACTCCTGAAAGGACGGTCATGGTGGAGAAGGACTCCCCCCAGGCAGCAGTACCGGAGCGGATCGGCGATCACGAGATCGTGAGCCTGTTGGGACAGGGCCCGCGTGGCGCCGTTCATCTGGGCAAGGAGTCCGAGGACGCCGATCCGGTCGCCATCAAGACGCTGACCGTGGACCCGGCGGCCGACCCGGACTTCGTGACCCGGCTCAAGGACGTCGGCCGGGTGTCCAGCTCGTACGTGGCCCGCACGCTCGACGCCGGCGTCCAGGACGGCCTGCTGTACGTCGTACGTGAGCACGTCGAGGGACGTTCGCTGGCCGAGACCGTCGCCGCCGACGGGCCGCTGACCGGCGACGCGCTCGAACGCGTGGCGGTCGGCATGCTCACCGCGCTGACCGCGGTGCACCTGGCCGGATTCGCGCACCGAGGACTCACCCCGAACAACGTGATCCTCACCGGCGAGGGGCTGCGCGTCACCGACATCGAGATCGGCGACCCCGCCGGCGAGATCGGCTACCGCGCCCCCGAGCAGATCAACGGCCTGCAGTACGGGCCCTACGCCGACGTCTTCGCCTGGGCGGCGACCGTGGTGTTCGCCGCCACCGGCTCCGCGCCGTTCGGCCAGGACGCGCACGCCGTGCTCACCGACGAGCCCAAGGTGGACGGGCTGCCCGACCCGCTGCGCCAGACCGTCCTCGCGGCGCTGTCCAAGGACGTGTCCGGACGGCCCACCACGTACACGGCGCTGCTGCGCCTGCTGGGGGACGACAAGGCCCCCATGCCGGCGGCGCCGATCGAGGGCGTGCCCGTGCAGGCGCCGATCGACGGCGTGCCGGTGCAGATGCCCCCGTCCCCGATGCCGCCGTCCGACCCGGCGGACCTCGCCACCCTGATCGACGGCCAGCCGCCCGTCCCGGGCCAGCCGCCCGTGCCGGGCCGGCCCCCGGTGCTGCCCCTGGCCATCGAGGGCGCCCCGATCCCGAACGGCCCGATGCAGCCCGGCCCGTTCCCCAACGGCCCGATCCCCAACGGCCCGTTCCCCAACGGCCCGATGGTGAACGGCCCTGTCCCGAACGGTCCGATCCCGAACGGTCCGATGGGGCACGACCCGATGCAGCCCGGCCCGTTCGTGCCCGGTGTGCCGCCGCAGGGCCCGATGGGGCATGAGCCCATGCAGCCCGGCCCGATGCAACCAGGCCCGATGCAGCACCTTCCCGTGGACGACGAGCCGGTGCAGGGCGTCCCGGTGCAGTACCCGCCGGTGCCCGTGCAGGCCGCCTGGGGGCCGCCGCCCGGACCGCAGAACCCGCCCGTGGAGCCGGCCCAGCCCGCGATGGCCGGTGCGGGCAGCACCGGACCGGCGCGCAAGCCGTTCCCCATCGGCCTGGTCGCCGGTGTGGTCGCGGTCATGCTGCTGTCGGCGATCGGCCTGTGGGGCGCGAGCCGCTACTCCTCCAACGTCACCTTCGAGCCCGCCGCCGCGGCGGGCTCCGCGTCGCCCAGCTCGGGCGCGGCGGCGGCGGCCCAGAAGGCGGTCACCGCCGTGCCCACGCAGCCCGAGCCGGAGGTCACCGCCCCCTGGGCGACCACGCCGTCCCCTGACGACGACGGCGTGGGCCCGCTGGTGCTGCCGGACGACGACACCTCCGCCGACACCCCGCAGGTGCCGGTGCTGACCACGGTGCCGACGCCGACGGCCACCCAGCAGCTGACGGTCCCGACGATCCAGCCGACCGCGCAGGAGCGGAAGACCACCAAGGAGCCCGAGCCGACGGCCACGGTCACCAAGACGGTCACCCCGACCCCCTCCGCGACGCAGACGCAGCAGCCGACCGAGACGCCCACCCAGAAGCCGACCGGGAAGCCCACGGACAAGCCGAACGGGAAGCCGACCGAGGAGCCGACCGAGACGCCCACCCCGACGCCCACCGCGACGCCCACCCCGACGCGCACTGCCATCCCCACCGCGACGGCCACCGCCACGCCCACCCCGACGGTGACGCAGCAGCCGACCCAGACCCCGACCCAGAGGCCCACGCAGGCGCCGGAGCCCACGCAGAAGCCCACCCAGGAGCCGGAGCCCACGAAGACCTCCACGCCTCCGGCCACGTCGAAGCCGAACCCCTACTCGCCGGTTCAGGTCTGCGGATCCGGTTTCGTGGTGCAGCGGTCGGCCCCGTTCACCGGCGGCACGACGTACCAGCTCTACAACAGCAGCACCGGGATGAACTGCGTGGTCACCCTCAAGTCCGGCCCCGACGTCGGCAAGGCGACCCCGGTCAGCGCGACCCTGGAGGTGCAGGGCGGCACGAGCAGCACCGACCGCGGCAACTACGAGTACTACGCAGGGCCGGTCAGGCTCCCCGCCAAGGGCAAGTGCGTGCGTTACGCGGGCAGCGCGGGCACGGGCAGCACCAGCGCGGACTGGGCGAACTGCGGCTAGGTTTCAGTATCCGCGGTAGCCGGAGCCGGTCTTCATGCCCACGACCCCCGGCACCGCGGACACACTGCCGTAGCGCTCGATCGAGTAGCGCACGCCCGCGATGATGTTGTCCACCGGGTTGTAGATGTCCCGGTGGCCGTCCAGGGCGTGGGCGTTGAAGGTCGGGTCGATCGTCTGCATGAGGCCCTTGGAGGGGTGCCCGGCGGTGGCGTTGGAGTCCCACAGGTTGATCGCGTGGGGGTTGCCGCCGGACTCGTGCTGGATGATCATCCAGATGTCGTCGACGTTCATCTTCCCGACCGGGTAGCCGTGCTCCTTGAGGATGGCGACGGCCTCCTCGATCCACTGCTTCACCTTGCCCGTGGGCGCCGGCCCGCCGCCCGCGGGAGGGGGCGGGCCGCTCGGGCCGTAGCCGCCGATGATGGGGCTGCCGCCGGTGCCCGAATAGGGCGAGGTGTAGCTCTGGGTACGCCGCCAGTCGAACCGGTGCCCGGCGTCCGGCACGAACTCCTGGTCGCCGGCCACCTTGATCTGGGCGAAGGTCGTCGCGCGCTCGCCCAGCGCCGTGCCGATGGCGGTCTTGGCGTCGGTGACGGCGTCCTTGGCGTCCTTGACCGGTTTCCTGGCGTTCTCGGTCTCCTCGCGCACCAGGCGGCCGATCTCGGCGTCCAGGTCCTCCTGCTTGGCGTCGGGGTTGGCCGTCCGGTGGTTCTGGACGCGGGTGAGCAGGCGGTCGCAGATGCCGTCCACCTGGCGCTGGGAGCTCTCCAGCACGCCGGCGGCGGCGTCGAGCGCGTCGGCGCAGGAGTTGAGCGCGTCGTGCAGGCCCTGCCCGGCCCTGCCGTAGTCCCCCATGTAGCGGACGAACGCGTCCGCCGAGTCGCCCTCCCAGGCCAGGTCCACGGTGGTGACGGCGCTGCCGAGCTGGCTGGAGTCGGCGAGCACCTTGCCCGCGGCCGTACGCCAGCGCTTGGCGATGCCGCGGATCGCGCCCGGGTCGCCGCTCACCTGCCCGGCCAGCGCGGCCAGCGTGGGACCGCCGGGCAGGGCGTTGATCGCCTCCGGTGCGCTCATGCCGGGGAGTTCGCCTTCCGCACGTTGCTCTCCACCAGGTCCAGGGCCCGTTCGACGCTCTGGACGAGGCTCTTGGCCTTGCCGAACTCGCGGTCGGCGACGCTCTCCACCTGGTCCACGGCGGTCGCGAGGGCCGCGGAGTCGGCCAGCTTGCCGAAGATCGAGGGGTCGGCGGCGCCGGCGGGGAAGCTCTCCGCGAGGTCGCCGAACTTGCCCGCCACGGTCTTGGCCGCGATGCGGCAGTCGTCCAGGGCCTCGAAGTGGATGTCCAGTCCTGCCATCACTCCTCCTCCGCCGGCGGCCAGAACGCCGTCTGCGCCAGCCGCGAGCCGAACCTTCTGTCCACCACGAAGCCGCGTCCCGGGGGCTGCGGCTGGGCGCGGACGTTGCCGAACAGGAAGCCCTCGTCCCTGCTGCCGGACAGGATCACCGCGGGGCTGGCCATGTCCTTGATGCGCTGGATCACCGGGTCGAACATGGCCCGGCCCAGGCCGCCCATGGCCCGCGACATGATCAGGTGCAGTCCGATGTCCCGGGCCTGCGGCAGCAGCTCGACCAGTGGCAGCAGCGGGTTGTTGGACGTGGCCACCAGGTCGTAGTCGTCGACCACGATGTACAGGTCGGAGCCCTTCCACCAGTCGCGGGCGCGCAGCTGCTCGGGCGTGAGGTTGGCCGGCGGCAGGCGCTTGAGCAGGGCGTTGCGGGCGTCGTTGACCAGTTCGAGCGCGGCGGCGCTGGAGGCGGCGTAGCCGATGCGGTTCTCGCTGACCGCCGTGTCCAGCAGCGACCGGCGGTAGTCGATCACGATCATCATGGCCTCGCGCGGCGTGTGCCGGGCGACGACGTTCTCGGCGATCACCTTGAGCATGTTGGACTTGCCGCTCTCGGTGTCGCCGACCACGACGAAGTGCGGGTCGGCGTCGAAGTCGATCAGCACGGGCGCGAGCGCGGCCTCGTCCACGCCGATCGCGATCCGCGACTTGCCGGTCTCCTCCACGCCCGGCAGCGACGCGGCGGGCAGCACCGCCGGCAGCAGCCTGACCTGCTTGGCGGGCGGGCCCTGCCAGGAGTCCCCGATCGCCTGCACCAGGCCCTGGAGGCCGGCGGCCAGGTCGTCGGAGTCCTGCACGCCGTCGATCCTGGGCAGCGCGCCGAGGAAGTGCAGGCCGTCCTTGGTCAGGCCGCGTCCGGGCACGCCTTCCGGCACGGCCAGCGACTTCTTCCTGTTGATCTCGGACTCGTACGCGTCGCCGAGCTTGAGCTCCACGCGCGTGCCGAACAGGTCCCGGATGCCGGGCCGGAACTCCGACCACTTGCCGGTGGCCGCCACCACGTGGATGCCGTAGCCGAGGCCGCGCGCCGCCAGGTCGGTGATGACCGGCTCCAGGGCCTCGAAGTCCTGCCGGATCGTCAGCCAGCCGTCCACGACGAGGAAGATGTCGCCCCAGCCGTCGCCCTGGAGCGAGCCGTCGGCGACCCGCCTGCGGTAGGTGCTCATGGAGTCGACGCCGTTCTCGGTGAACTCCCGCTCCCGGTCGCGCAGGATCGAGGCGATCTCGGCCACCGTGCGGCGCACCCGGTCGGCGTCCAGCCTGGAGGCCACGCCGCCGACGTGCGGCAGCCCCTCCAGCGAGGCCAGCGCGCCGCCGCCGAAGTCCAGGCAGTAGAACTGCACCTCGCGGGGGGTGTGCGTGAGCGCCATGCTGGTGATCAGCGTGCGCAGGATCGTGCTCTTGCCGCTCTGCGGGCCGCCGGCCACGCCCACGTGCCCGGCCGCGCCGGACAGGTCCAGCCAGTACGGGTCCCGCCGCTGCTCGAACGGCCGGTCGATGATCCCCACCACGGCCTGCAACCGGCCGCGGCCGGTCCATCCGGCGGTGGCCAGCCCCAGCTCGGGCGTGACCGACAGCGGGGGCAGCAGGTGCGCCAGCGTGGGCGGCTCGGCCAGCGGCGGCAGCCAGATGCGGTGCGCGGGCGGCCCCTGGCCCACCAGGCGGCCGACGACGATGTCCAGGAGGCTCTGCTGCGCCTTGTTGCTCTCCTCCTGCGCCGCGGGGTCCTCGGGCGGCTCCTCGACCATCGGGACGGGCACGAAGTCGGGGCCGTACTCGACGATCTCCCGGACCGTCACCGAGCCGTCGGTGGTGGCGACGTGCCGCAGGTCGACCTGGTGGGGGCCGGACACGTACGCGGCCTTGAACCGGGTCATGCCGGACGTGTCGAACTTCAGGTACCCGTTGCCCGGCGCGGACGGCAGCTCGTAGGCGTCGGCCACCCCCAGCACGACCCGGCTCTCCATGGCCGAGAACGTGCGCAGACCGATCCGGTACGAAAGGTGCGTGTCGAGCCCGCGCAGCCGTCCCTCCTCCAGCCGCTGCGAGGCCAGCAGCAGGTGCACGCCGAGCGAGCGCCCGAGCCGGCCGATCATCACGAACAGGTCGATGAACTCGGGCTTGGCCGTCAGCAGCTCGCTGAACTCGTCCAGGATGACGAACAGCGTGGGCAGCGGACGCAGGTTGGCGCCCTGCTCGCGGGCCCGCTCGTAGTCGCGCAGGGAGGCGTAGTTGCCGGCCGCGCGCAGCAGCTCCTGGCGGCGCACCATCTCGCCGTGCAGGGCGTCGTGCATGCGGTCGACGAGCGGCAGCTCGTCCTCCAGGTTCGTGATGACCGCGGAGACGTGCGAGAGGCCGTCCAGGCCGAGGAAGGTCGCGCCGCCCTTGAAGTCCACAAGCACGAAGTTGAGGATCTCCGAGGAGTGCGTGACCGCCAGGCCGAGCACCAGCGTGCGCAGCAGCTCGCTCTTGCCCGAGCCGGTCGCGCCGATGACCAGGCCGTGCGGGCCCATGCCGCCCTGGGCGGACTCCTTGATGTCCAGCTCGACCAGCCGGCCGTCGGCGCCGAGGCCGATCGGCACCCGCAGCCGGTTCCGGCCGGCGCGGGGCCGCCAGGTCACCGACGGCTCCAGCCGGGTCGGGTCGCCGACGCCGAGCAGCTCGGTCAGGGTCGTGTTCACCGCCAGCACGTCCTGGGCGTCGCCGCCCTTGGCCGTGGAGGCGCGCAGCGGCGCGAGCTGGCGGGCCAGCCCCTCGGCGCGCAGGTAGTCCAGCGCGTCGGGGTCGCCGAGCCGGTTGGTGTTCTCGCGGCCCGCGTGGTCCAGCTTGACCATGTGGAAGCCGGCGGCGTCGATGCGCAGCCGCAGCGTGCTGCGCTCCTCGACGGTCCCGGCCGAGTTCGACAGGTCGATCACGGTGACGCCGTCGATGGCGTCCGCGCCGAGCTGGGAGTCCTGCGGCACGTGCCCGCCGTCCAGGATGAGCACGTGGTACGGCAGCGCGTCCGGCGAGGCGCCCGGCTTGAAGCGGGCCCGCTCCTTCAGCTCCGCGCCCACCAGGCGGTCGAGCTGGGACAGGTTCTCGGCCATGAGCCTGACCTGGCCGGCGCCGTCGGTCTCCTCGGGGTGCAGGGCGTGCGGCAGCCACTTGACCCATTCCCAGTGGCTCATCCACTCCTTGCTCGCGCACACCATGATCCGCATGTCGTCGGGGGAGTGGAAGACGGCCATCTGCGCGATCATGGCCCGGACCAGGTCGCGGACCAGGGCGGGGTCGCCGTCCAGCTTGATGCGGGCGAAGGAGTGCAGCGCGACGGCGACCGGCAGGCGTTCGACGGTCGAGTGGGTGCGGATGAAGCGGCGCAGCGCGCCGGCCGACAGGGCGTCCAGGTCCTCGACCGGCTTGGAGTCCGGGGGGATGAGCTGGACGGCCAGCTTCTGGATGCCGGTGCCGAGGCGTACGGTGCTGAAGTCCTCGTCGCGGGGGCGGCGCTCCCACAGGCGCGGGCCCATCGCGGTCCACCACAGGGTGTCGGGGGCCGGGCCGCTCCACTCCAGGGCCTCGCGCTGCTGGATGGCCGCCTTGCGCACCTTCTTGCGGATCTGCGCCAGGTAGCGGAAGTAGTCGCGGCGGGCGCCGTTGAGCCGGGCCTTGCGCTCGCCGGCCTGGCGGCCCATCTGGCCGACCGTCATGCCGACCATCGAGAACGCGAACAGGCCGCTGGCGACGTACATGATGGGGTTGGCGTTGGTGCCCCCGGCGGTGAACATCAGGCCCATCGCCGCCGCGCCCGCCACCATCGGCAGGTACGTCAGCACCGCCATCATGCCCTGCGACTGGACCTCTGGGATCTCCGGTGGGGACTCCAGCAGGATCTCACCGCGCGGCGGCTTGGGGCTGGGGCGGCGCTCCGGGCGCCGTACTACGACGATGCTCACCCTTGTGACAGGCCCTTCTGGTGCTCGGAAGAACCTTCTTACCAGATGTGCCTAACGTCCGAGTTGAGGTCTGAGTTAACTCTGTCTCGCTATGTTGTGTTTGTGACATCGCTGGCCGAAATCCCCCCTCCACAGCAGGGCGCGTTGCACCAGGTGCCCGCTCCGCTCCCGCCGCTGTGCCACGTGACGGTGGTAGGGCCGCGCAGGAAGGCCGACCTGGCACTGCCCGCCGACATCCCGCTGCCGCACGTCCTCCCGGGGCTGCTCAGAGCCATGGGCGAGCTGGGCGGCGACATCGCCACCGCGCCCGGCTGGACGCTTCAGCGGCTCGGCGGCCCTCCCTTCGACCTGGGACAGAGCCTCGGCGCGCTGGGCGTGCTGGACGGCGAGATCCTCTACCTGCGCCCGCGCGCGGTGTCGCTGCCGCCGGCCAGGTTCGACGACGTCGCCGACGTGGTCGCCACCGGCGTGCGCGAGGGCAAGGGCAAGTGGTCGCCCGACCTGACCCGCGGGCTCGGCGGCGGGGCGGCCTGCGGGCTGCTCGTCGCCGGCGCCGTGGCGCTGGCCTTCGGCGGCCTGACCCCGATGGTGACCGCGATCGTGGCCGGGTCGCTCGCGCTGCTGATCGTCGGCGTGGGGACGGCCATCTCACGCGCGGTCGGCGACTCCGGCTCCGGCGCGCTGATCGGCTACGCCGCCCTCCCGTACGCGTTCCTGGCCGGGCTACTGGCCCCGGCGGCCGGCGGCGGGCTGTTGACCGTCGGCGCGCCGCAACTCCTCGGGGCCCTGGCCTGCACCGCGCTGGTGGCCACGCTCGGCGGCACCGCGATCGCGGACGGCGTGCCGGGTTTCCTCGGCACGGCCATCGCCTCGATGGCCGGCGCGGTCTGCGCGGCCGTCGTCATGGTGACGGGGGCGTCGCCCGCGGGGGTGGCGGCCGTGGGCGCGGCCGTCGTGATGGCGCTCAGCCCGCTGGTGCCCGTGTTGTCGTTCCGGCTGGCCCGCGTGCCGCTGCCGGCCATGCCCACCAACGCCGAGGAGCTGCGCGGCGACAACCAGCGGCTCGACAGCGCCTCGGTGCTGGAGCGCACCGGCGCGGCGCGGCGGTACGCGACCGGCATGGTCGTGGGCGTCGCGCTGGTCGGGGCCGGGGCGCACGCGCTGTTTGTCGCGGACGGCCGGTGGATCTCGGTGGCGATGTCCGTGGTGCTGGCGTTCACGCAGATCATGCGGGCCCGGGTGTTCCAGGGCGTCGGGCAGCGGCTTTGGCTGCTGCTGGTCGGGCTGGGCGCGCTCGGCGCGGTGGCCGTGTCCGTCGGGATCGGCGTGGGCGGCGTGGCCTCGGTGGCCGTGGTGCTCGGGTTGCTGTGGGCGGCCATGGTGGTCGTCGGCATGGGGGTGTGGCTGCCCGGCGGCAGGCCCTCGCCGTTCTGGGGGAGGGCCGCCGACATCCTCGAATGGGCGTTGATCGTCGCGCTGGTGCCGCTGGCGCTCGGGGTGCTGGAGGTCTACGCCTGGGTACGCGGACTGGCCGGTTAGCCGGTTCGTCCCGAAGTGAACATCACGAAGCCTTGATTGTGGTTAACTCGCACCGATGTGCCCTATGGGAGGGATGGTGTCGGTGACGGATTTCGGGGACTTCGGCAACATCGACATGGACCGGCTCCTGGACAGCATGGACGAGCAGCTCAGCAAGTCCGAGGAGCTGCAGAAGGCCATGTCCGCCCTGGTGGGCAGGGGAGAGGACGAAGGGCACCTGGTCGTCGTCGAGTACGCCCAGGAGGGCCTGCGCACCCTGGACATCCAGCCGAAGGCGATGCGGCTGAGCGCGGCCGAGCTGTCGGAGCGGATCAAGGAGACCATCGCGGCGGCGACCGCCGACCTGCAACGTCAGGCCGACGAGCTGCTGACCGAGATGTTCGGCGTGCACGGCAATCCGATGCGCATGATGGAGAACCCCGGCCGGGCGCTGCGCGAGGTCCGGAAGGCCGAGGCCAGCTACGAACGGGCTTTTGAGGACGTAATGGGAGAACTCGACAGAATCCGCCGCGACCTGGACCTGTGATTGACCAGGGCGTTTGCTGACATGTCGAGAAGTTGTTACATCTTGGCCATTGGGTCTGCTGTTACTCATGGGCTGTTTGGTGCTTATATGGGTTAGCGACCGAAATGATCGTTACGGAGGTGACGAGTGTCCGAATTCTTTGGGGCAAGCCCGAGCCAGATCAAGGTGGCCTCTGGCCACGTGGTGGACACCGCCGAGTACATCGAGGGTCTGAGGGTGTCGGTCGAGACGACCGCCAACGGTCTCCTCAACACCGGCTGGCTCGGCCCGGCGGCGGCCAAGTTCAAGAACGCCATGACCAACTGGGACAACTCCATGCGGAACGTACGGACCGACCTGGAGGGGATCGCCGAAAAGATGGGCGCCAACGCGGTCGTCTACTCCGCGGCCGACCAGGACGTCCAGGCCGGTATGGGCCGCGTCGAGTCCCTGATCAACGTCGACATCAAGTAGGAGGGGGACCGCGGTGTCCGCTGAGCTCGACTTCACCAAAGTCAACTTTGGGCACATGGAGCTCGCCCAGGGCGACTTCGTCAAGATCGTCGGTTCCTTCGAGAAGGCCACCGAAGACCTGATGACCCGGCTGAAGACCGACCTGGCCGGCCATTGGGAGGGCCCGGACGGCGCCGAGACGTTCTTCCGGCAGCACGAGCAGAAGTGGCAGGCCGCGGCCGCCCAGATGCGCGGGCAGCTGGACGAGCTGCAGAAGGCCGTCCAGATCGCGAACGAGAACTACCGCGCGGCCGAGAACCGCAACAAGTCCATCTGGTACGACGGCTGACGTCTTCTGCTCGGCCACCCGCGCGGTGGCCGAGCCTGGTGAGGGGAGGATCATGGCCGGGCTCGAACCCGAACCGTGGCCCGGGCTCGACGACACCGACGCCGAGCTCTACTACAACGTGGGCAAGATGCGGGCCATCGCCGACGACCTGGAGATCGCCCTGGCGCTCACGCAGGGCGCCGGCGGGAACAGGGACGGCGTCACCGGCTCGGTGGAGACCCTCACGAGGTACTTCGCGCTGGGCGAGGAGCACATAGGGCGGTGGCCGGCGGCCAGCGCCCTCGCGCACAGCGTGGGCAGCACCGGCGCGGACCCCGGCGGCCAGGTGTCGATGGAGGGCCGCGGAGCGCTGCTGACCGCCCTGTACCAGGACTATGTCGAGTGCTGCCAGAAACTGGTCAAGGCCATCAGGGACAGCGCCGACAGTTACGCCAAGACGAACCCGGGCCGGGAGTGAGCAGCGTTGGCTGAGCGCAAGGTCGACATCCGTGACAATTCCCGGCGGCCGAAGAGCGAGCCGGTCACCGCGTCGCGGGAGCAGATCGAGGGATGGCTCAAGGCCACCTCCGCCATGGAGGTGCACGACCGGGGCTTGTCCTACAAGCAGGTGGCCAAGGTCGTCCGCGGGGTGGCCGACGCGCTGCCGCAGATCGGCAAGGATCTGTCCGGCGCCTGGCGGTCGGACACCTCCGCCCAGGCGCAGCGGGCGCTCCAGCTGCTCCACGCCTCCGGGCGCGAGATCGCCGAGGCCATGGACAAGATGTCCGAGGCGCTGATCCTGTACGGGCGCGACTACCTGCCCAAGGCGATCGAGGAGGTCGAGGCCGCCAAGAACCAGAAGACGGCGGTCCCGTCGCCCTCGCCGGGCGCGGCGCCGAAGCCGCCGTCCGCGACGCCGTCGCCGTCGGTCACGCCGCCGGTGCTCGGGCCCCAGACCTCGCACAACGTGCCGGAGCCCACGCCGGGCCTCACCAAGTCGCCCACGGAGATGCAGGCCGACGTGGCCCGGCGGGCGCTGGAGAAGCTCAACAACCACATCGTCGACCTGTACGACTTCCGGATCCCGGAGAGCGTCGTCGTCGAGCTGCCCGAGGTGAAGCCCGCCGAGGCGCCGGCTCCCGAACGGGACATGCCGCTCACCGACCGCTCGCCGTACACGAAGGGCTCCTACTGGACCGGCGGCGGCCATGACAGCGGCGGCACGGGCGGCTCGACCGGCGCCGGCACGCACGGCGGCTCCGGAGGATCGGGCGGCTCCGGCGGTTCGGGCAGCGGCGGGACCGGCGGTACCGGCGGCCACGACGGCGGCACCGGCACCGACCCCCGCCCCGGGGACCAGACCCCCGGCGGCGACAACCCGGGCACCGACCGGCCGGACACCCCCGGGACGGACACCCCCGGCTCCGACCAGCCGGGTGGCCAGGGCACCGGACCGGGGACCGGCGGCTCGACCACCACCGGCGACGGCACCACGCCTCCCGTGCTCGACAACAACACCACCGGCGACCGCGCCACCCAGTCGCAGGACGTGAACGTCCACGACCCGCGCGCCACCGAGACCGCCGGGTACCACCCGACCACCACCCCCGGGTACCCCGGGACCCCGAACCAGCCGTTCGTGACCCAGCCCGCCTACCCCTCGCCGTCCGCGGGGACGCCCGCGGTGATCGGCGGCCCCGGGTCGTACGTCCAGGGGAGCGCGCCCGCGGCGGCGGCCAGGGCGGGCGCGATGGGCGGCGCCGGCATGCCGTTCATGCCGTTCGGCGGCGGCGGCGGACCGGCCCCCGAGGAGGGACAGGTCGAGACCTCGACCCTCCTGAAGGAGGACAACGACGTGTGGAGCCACCACGAGGGCTCCATCTCACCGGTGATCGGCTAAGGAGGCGGCCATGGCGCTCGAACTGGACCCCAACTGGCCCGGCCTCGACGGGGACAAGGACAACTACACCAACCGCACGGAGATCAAGCGCATCGCCGGCGAGCTGGGCGAGCTGCTCAAGAAGCTGAAGACACCCACGCTCCCGCCGGTGACGCAGTTCCTGACCGCGCCGGGGCAGCCGGTCCCCGGGCCGAAGCTGCCCGAGGGCGCCGGCTCGCTGCCCGATCTCCAGCGCTACTGCGCGCTCAGCCAGAACCAGATGGGCGAGTGGCCCGCCGCCATGCACTTCGGGCTGGCGGTCAACTCGGCCTACTCCCAGCTGATCGGCGAGCCGGGCTCCACCAGCGGCCTGTACGCCGCCATGGTCGGGCAGGGCGACAGCACGGTGGAGGCGCTGCTCGAAATCTCCAAGGCGTCCGACGGCGCCGAGCAGGCGACCGAGGAAGCCGCCGCGCGGCGGGAGGCCTGACACCCATGGCCGAGCCCAGGAAGCAGACGTTCAAGCTCGTCTACAACACCGGCCCGGTCGACACCTCCACCCCGGAGGTGTCGTTCCTGGGGAGCATGTTCTCCGACACGCTCGAAAAGGTCATGAAGTGGATCGACGCCACCGACCCGGAGTCGATCAAGCTCGCCGGCCTCTACTACACGCGGGCCGAGACGCTGCTGAACGGCTTCGCCGGTGACCTGAAGGCCAAGGCGGCCGAGCTGGCCAAGAACTACACGGGCCCGGCCGCCGTCGAGACGCAGAAGCAGCTCCAGACCCTGCACGCCAGCGTGCGCGAGCTGGCCAGGAAGCTCGGCGAGATGGGCCGCCCGGTCCATGGGTACGGCGAGACGCTGAACTGGGCGCAGGCCAACGTGGTCGAGTCGATGGACCACGACTCGCGCACCGACCGCGACGTGGACTGGGCCGGACGGGTGCCGTTCTACCGGCTGTACCGCGGGGACAAGCGGGCCGTCGAGCACCTCAAGAAGGTCAACGAGCGCATCGTCGAGCACTACAAGCAGCTGCCCGTCGAGGTCCAGACCGCGTTGCCGGACCCGAGCGTCCCGGAGCTGCCGGACTTCAACAACGGTGGCGGGAGCGTGCCTGGCGCGCCGGACCTGAGCGGCAAGGGCGGGGCGGGCAACATCCCCGTCTCCTCGTTCGGTCCGGACGCGGTGCCGGGCGGCCCCGGGTACATCGACGGCAAGATGCCGGGTGACGGGGGAACGGGCGCCTACCCGGCGGTCCACTATCCCGACGGCTCCGGCACGAACGGCTCCGGCGTGAACGTCGGCGGCGTCCAGGGCTACGACGCCGGGGACAACCCGTACGGCGGGGCCGACTCCTCGGCCCTGAACGGCGCCTCGCTGGGCTCGGTGCCGCCGGTTTCGACCGCCGGCCTGCCGTCCGGCGCCGGCGACGGCACCGCGAACCTGGCCGGGTACGACCCGTCCATGTCGGGGATGCCCAACGGCGCCCTTCCCACGACGACGACGGGCGGCTCGCCCTACGCCGGTGGCGGCGGCGCGGGATCGGGAGCCGGCGGCGGCTTCGGAGCGGCGGGCATGGGCGGGGCGGCGGGCGCCGCCATGCGCGGCGCCGGCGGCGGCCCCGGGTTCGTCGCTCCCGGCATGATGGGCGGAATGCCCGCTCGTGGCGGCGAGGGCGGCGAGAAGCACGACAACGAGAACTCGACCTGGCTCGCCGAGGACGACGACGTGTGGGGCGGCCCGGAGGGCACCACGCCGAGCACGCTCACCTGAGGCCGCGCTGCGCGCTCGCCCGGCGCCCGGAGCCGCCGCCCCTAGCCTGCGGGCCGATCCTCGCGACCGGCCCGCCCCTGGCGCGCGGCCCACGGCCCGCCCGCAAGCCGTTCCCCGTGCGGGGAAGGGGGGTGCGGGGGGCGCCCGGAGGCGCCGCCCCGCGCATGGACGCGCGGCCGCGTCAGCCGCAGTGCTCGAAGGGGCTGTCGTACGCGGTCGAGCCGATCGCGCCGCCCCACTTCACGCAGGTACGCAGGGCCTTGGCCCGGACCGGACCGGCGTAGTACTGGTAGCTGCCCGCGTCGGTGCTCCTGGCCTTGCCCTTGACCTCCAGGTAGGCCCGCACGGCGGCCTTGCCCGAGCCGCTGTTGCGCAGCGTGGTGACGCAGTTCTGGCCGGTGGAGGCCGAGTACAGCAGCACGACCCGGCCCTGGTTGCCGAGCGGCGCGGAGTCGATCTGCTTGTAGCCCGCGCCGCAGACCTGCTCGGCCGAGTACGGGTTGCCGCCGCCGGTGCTGGGCTTGCCCGGGTTGGCGGGCGCGGGCGTGCCGCCGCCGCCCTGGCAGTTGTTCGACTTCAGCGTCTGGTGGCTGTAGCCGAAGGTGGTGCCGTTGAACCTGGCCGGCACGATCGTGCCCGACGACGTGCGCTGCTCGTAGTGCAGGTGGGCGATGATGCCCTTGTACTTGGCCGAGGTGTTGCCCACCTGGCCGACCTGCTGGCCCTGCGCGACGTTCGCGCCCGCGGAGACCGTGCGCTTCTTCATGTGGGCGTACAGCGAGACGCTGCCGTCGGAGTGCCGGATCTTGACCACGTTGCCGAAGCCGTCGGTGGTGCGGTACTCCGACATGATCACCTTGCCGGCCGCCGAGGCGACCACGGTACGGCCCATGTCGGCGTTGCCGTCGTTGTACGAGCCGTTGAAGTCGATCTCGTAGCCGCCGGTGTGCGCGCTGCTGTCGTTGCTGTCGCCGGTCCAGGTCTCGCCACACGGGAACGGAAGCTGGTGGACGACGGCGGCGCTGGCGCTCGCCGCGCTCGTGCCGGTGAGGGGCAGCGCGGCGATGCCACACACGCCCACAATCAGGGTCTTGATCCGCATGTGGGAAAGGCTGCCATCCTGATCAACGGCCAGTCTAGATCATTCGCAAAGTGTTCACGCTAAAAGTTGATATTTGTCGATATTGTAGCCAGGACTGTGCAAAACGCAGTTTTCGGACAGGGAGGGTCAGATGGGCGCAGGGGAGAGCACCACGCCTGGTCTGGGGCAATACCAGCCGGGGGGCTCCCTCACCGGGGCCACGATCCAGTTCAAGGACAAAAAGATCAGCGAGCTCGGCACCAACATGGCCGAGCAGGAACCCGGCATGGGCAAGATCGAGACGAACACCAAGGGGATCCACGTCGACTTCCCCGGGTTCGGCATCGTCGGCATCGGCCTCTCGTACGCCCACGAGCAGGTCAAGGGTGGCGCGAGCGGCGCGATCAGCATGGCCAGGACCGCCCTGCGCGACTACGAGACCGCGCTGCAGCAGCTTGAGAAGAACTACCAGCAGGTCGACAAGGACAACGACGGCCTGATCAGCACGACCGGCGACGACAATCCGCTCGGGCCCACCGGGCCCACCGGGCCCGGTCCGGGCGGCATCGACCCGAACAGCCTGGGTGGCCTGGGCGGCGGGGGCGGCAAAATGCCACCGATGGACCTGCCGGACGACAAGTTGCCGGACAACAAGCTGCCGGACAACAAGCTGCCCGACGACCTGCTCCCGGACGACAAGCTGCCCGACGACAAGCTGCCGAACGACAAGCTGCCTGACCAGAACCTCCCGAAGCCCGACTATCCCGACCCCAGCAAGCTGGACCCGAACCTGCCGGGCTCGAACCTGCCGGACCCCAACGCGGTGAACGCGAACCTGCCGAAGACGCCGTCCATCGAGGACCAGCTCAACCACAGCGTCCCGGACCCGTCCCAGACCAAGCTGTCCGGGCTGGACCCCACCGGCCTGAACTCCGCCATCCCCAGTACCGGCAACATGAACGGCCTGCCGACCGGCTACCCCACCTCGGGCGGATACACGGGCGGCTCGGGATCTGGCGGGACCATGGCGGGAGCGGGCGCGGGCGCGGGCGGCCTGCGCGGCGCCGGCGCGAACGGCATGTCGGGCATGCCGTTCATGCCCATGTCGGGCGGCGCGGCCGGCAACGAGCAGAACCGCGAGCGGGAGAAGCCGGAGTACGTGCGCGGCGACGAGAACGACTGGCTCGACGACATGGACATCGCACCGCCGGTCCTCGGCGAGTGAGAAGGGGCAGGACGAGATGGCCCAATACGACAGCGACCGGTGGCAGATCCTCTCGGCGGCCGCCATGGCCAGCGCGTCCGCCCTGGTGCTGAGCCAGTACCCGATAGCCAGGAACCTCGCGCTGATGATCGGGACGCTCGTGTCCAACCCGGGGGACATGGCCAAGGCGGCCAAGGAGTGGGAGGCGCCGGCCGACGGCCAGGCGGGGATGGACTTCGAGTCCATCAAGACCGAGCTCGTCAGGCTGAAGAAGGAGATCGAGGAGAAGGGGTACTGGAAGGGGCCGGCCTGGATGGTGTTCAGCGAGGCCGTGGACCAGTTCGCCGAGCAACTGGACGTCACCTCGGCGTACTTCAAGGGCGTCGGCGGCGGCATGGACCACATGGCCACGCTCTACCACTGGGCCGTCCAGGTCGCCGTCTACGTGGCGTTCGCCATGGCGCTCGCGGCCGTGTGGGAGGTGGCGTCCTACTTCATCCCCGTCGCGGGCAAGCTCACGGCCAGGGTCACGATCAGCGGCTTCCTCACCGCGCTCGGACAGGCCCTCAGGAACGTCGTCAGCAAGAAGGTGAAGTCCGTGGCGATGCTGACCGGCGTCCTCGTCATGGTGAACGGCATGTGCGCCATGATGACCCAGTCCATCGACAAGGGCCGCCCCAAGCCCGACTTCGCACCCACCGCCGTGGAGTACGCGGCCCCCACCACCGACGGGGCGCCCGGCACCCTGCAGCGGAAGAACGGCGGCATGCCGAGCATGAACCTGCCCGGCGGCGGCCTCATCTAGCCCTGTCCCGCCCCCGCCCGGCGCTCTCCGGGCGGGGTGTCGCTCACTGGGCCGTGACCTGCACCGGGGAGCGCGCCGCCGTCGGGTCGAGCGTCGGGCCCTCCGGGATCAGGTGGACGAGGTTGTAGGGCACCGGCGTGACGTCCTCGGCGCCGTACCCCAGCTTGTTGATCTGCTCCCCGGTCTGCAGCGGGAACTTCCTGCCCTGGTCGGTGAGCAGGAAGTAGGTCTGCACGAACGCCTTCTGGCCGTCCCCGGGCAGCAGGCCGCCCAGGGCCGCGCCGCCGGCGGGCAGCAGCACCTGGTCGAAGTGCTCCTGGTCGCTCCGGGACGCGGGCACGGGGATGGTCATCGTCGCGCCGACCGTGATCTTCGCCTGCGCGGAGCCGTTCTGCGTGTCGGCGTACACCGCGCACAGCGCCGCCGAGGACGTGACCGTCCTGGGCAGGCTCGTCGGCAGGCCGCCGACCGTGAGGGTCTGGCGGGAGGTCCTGCTGTTCGCGGTGGCGGCGTCGATCTCGAGCGGGACGGCGGCGCGCCTGCCGTACGCGGCCTTGGTCCTCGGGTCGGCGAGCAGCAGCGTCGCCTGGGTGAGGTTGACGGGGGCGAGCCCGTCGGCGAGCAGCACGTACCAGCGGTCGGGAGCCCCGCCCATGCCCTTCACGGTGTAGACCTGACCGATCGCCCCCTTGCCGCCCCCGGGGGCGACGGCGCGCCGGCCCAGGCCGGTGATGGCCGGCGGCATGAAGTCGGGGCCGGGAGGGATCGCGTTGATCCAGGTCGAGGGCACTCTTCTGGGATGCGCGTTGAGCGCGCGCACACCCGTCTCGGTCACCTTCATCCGCCGGTCGTTCCAGACCACCCAGCCCTGCTGGCCGTCCGTGACGACCAGCGCGTCGCCGCCCACGGGTGTCCCGCCGACGTCCTGTCCGCCCACCAGCGTGACGTACGGCCCCCGCGCCCCGGCGGCCTGCGCCGGCTCGGTCACGCAGGCCGACCACGGGCCCTTCACCAGCTTCTCGCGGGCCGGAAGGCTGTCCGGCGCACCCGCGATGCCCACCAGCGGCCCGCGCGGCAGCGTCGCCAGCGACGCGGCGGAGACGTTGCGCACCTTGAAGTCGGTCGCGTCGAGCAGCAGCAGCGCCGAGACGTAGTTGGCGGTCGGCAGCAGCCGCGCCTGCTCCTGGCTGTAGACGTAGGTGGCGCCCGTCTCCTCCTCGACCAGGAGCTGGCCGGCTTCGGTCAGGTTCGTCGCCCCGCCGGGCTTGAGCAGCCCCAGGATCCCGAACACCGCCGCGATCAGCACGCCCACGAGCACGCCGCAGAACATCGCCACGTTGTGCCGCCGCATGGGCGTCTCCGGCACATCGGGCTCAGCCTGCAGCAACGCCATGCCCAGGCGCTGCTGCATCAGCCGATGAGCCTGGTAGAGGTCCTTCCGGGTCTGCATCTCACCTCTCCCGTATCGCAGGGATCAGCATAGAACGCTCTTGTGTCATGAACCCCTACGGAAGTAGCAAACCCCAATAGAACGCCCACGGAACGAAGGCCACACCCGCCGCGACGAGCAGGCCCAGCCGTACCCGCTCGCCGGACGCGCGTTCCCGCCGCCACGTGCGCGCTGCCGGCACCGTCGCCACGACGGTGGCCACCGCCACGGCCTGCAGCGCCAGCCAGACGAGCGGCCTGCCGAGGAGCATCGGGCCGGGCGCGGCCAGCTTTCCGCCGGTGGAGATCAGATAGAACAGGTAGGCGAACCCGCCGAGCGCCGCCGCGAGCCCTCCCGCGCTGACCACCCGAGCCGCCGCCGTCCCCTTGCCCGCCGTCGCGTTGCCCGGCGTCGCGTTGCCCGGCGTCGCCTTGCTCGGTGTGCCTCTGCCTGCTGTCCCCCTGCTCGCCGTCCCCTTGCCCGGCGTCGCTCGGGCCGCGCCGCGGCCCCGGATTCGCCGGATCACGGCGACCGCCGGATAGCCGGCGAACCCGGCCAGGAACAGCGCCAGGACCGCCGTCTGCGCGAAGGCCGACTCCCACCACGCGGGAGGCGGCGTCCCGACGGAGTCCTCCGCCTGGACGGGCGCCGGACCCGACACCTCCGCGACCGGCGCCTGACCCGAGGTCGCCTTCGCCACCCAGCCGCCCACCAGCTCGGCGTAACCGGGAGCGAGCTCGGGCAGACGCGTGACGCCGCCGTCCGGGGTCACATGAGCCGCGTGATCGGCCTTCTCGAAGAACCGGAACGTGTACCGCCTGTTGCCGCCCTTCTCCAACGCCGCGCGGAAGATCGGCGGCGTCTCGCGGGGCGGGGTCAGCAGGTCGTGCACGCCCCAGATCGCCAGCACCGGCTGCCGCACCGCGGCCAGGACCGGCTCGGGATCGTAGTAGGGCTCGGGGAACATGTCCCCGTCCGCGATCACCCGGTACAGCTTCGGCTCGGCGTGCTCGACCAGCGACCCGCCGACCCCCGCCTTGCGCAAACCGGCCGCCACGGCCCACGTCTGCTGCCGCAGGGGCTGCAACGCGTTGGCCCCGACCACCACCACGAACGCGATGTCCTCGGACTTCGAGGCGGCGAGCGGCGCCACCCACCCGCCCTCGCTGAGCCCCCAGATGCCGACCTTGCCGGGATCGACCCCGGGCTCCTTGCGCAGCGTCGCGACCGCGCCGAGCGCGTCGTCGGCGAGTTGCGCGTACGACCGGTGGAACAGCGAATAGTTCACCGAGCGCTTGTCGTAGATCAGCACGGTCAGGCCCTGCCGGGCGAAGGCGACGGCCTCACCCAGCAACTTCTCCCGAGACGTCCCCGTCCCCGCCCCATGCACCAACACAACCCCAGCCCGCCCACCCACACCGTTCGCGCCCTCCCCGGCGAGGTAGCTCCGGCTCAGCCCGACCGCGCCGCTCCGTCCCTCCCCGGCCCCGCGCCCGGTCTGGGCCGTGCCTCCGGCCTGGGCCGTTTTTCCGGGCTGGCCCTTAGCCCCGACCTGGGCTGTACCCCCGACCTGGGCTGTACCCCCGACTTCGGCTGTACCCCCGACTTGGGCTGTGTCTTCGACCTGGGGCGTCCGACTCTGGGCTGTACCTCCGACCTGCGCTGCGCCTCCGGACTGGGGCGTAGTCCCGGACTGAGCCGCGCTACCGGTGCCTGAGGGGCTGATCGTGCTGGTCGATGGGCTGATCACGCTGCCGTGCAGCTCCAGCCCGCCGCTGCCACGGAACGTCACCTCATGGACCGTCAGGTCACCCGGAACCGCGAGGCCACCGGGACCTCCTTGGCCGCCACGAGCTGCCTGCCCACCAAGAGCCGCCAAGCCACCGGAAGCCGCTAGGCCACCGGGAAAGGCGAAGCCCCCCGGAACCGCCAGACCCGCGCGATCGAGCTTCACCGCCCCGGCCCCAGCAGCGCGCCATCCTTCACCGGTCGTTGCGGCCGTCGACGCGAGATCAGCCGTCGTCGCGGCGTTCGAGGTGACGCCGGCGGTGGGGGCGGCGGTGGGGGCGGCACGACCCAATCCGGGCGTACTGAGCCATAACGCGGCGCCGGCGACGGCGCTGAGGGAGACGGCGGCAGAGGCCGTGAAGACGTTTCGCATATTGCCGACAGTAGTCTGCAGAGAGATCTCGGCAAAGACATGTCTGCAGATATCGTCCTCAAGGACTAGCCTGCTCCTCATGAAGGACGACGAGCCCCTGGTGCTCCACGATCCCGACCGGCTCAAGGCCCTGGCCCACCCCATGCGCCGCCGCATGCTGACCCACCTGAACATCCACGGCCCAGCCACCTCCACCACCCTCGGCGAACTGCTCGGCGCCAAAACCGGCACCACCAGCTACCACCTGCGCCAACTGGAGAAGTACGGCTTCATCGAGGAGATCCCCGAACGCTCCTCCGGCCGCGAACGCTGGTGGCGCCGCGCCAGACTCCCCAGGGACATCCGCCTCCCCGAGCCCGGCGACCTGGGCCCGGAGGATCAGGCGGTCCTGACCGAGTTCCACCGGATCGGGCTGGAGGAAGACCGCGCCCTGCTGGACCGCGTCCCCGCCGCCTTCCAGACCGACCCAGACTGGGTCAAGGGCTCCCGAGGCCTCGCCCGCATGACCAAGGACGAGCTCAGGGAGTTCCACGACGCCTACGTCGCCCTGCTCCTCAAATACAGCCACCCCGCGGACGAAGCCCCACCCGACGCCCGCCCCCTGTACGTCCGCATGTACACCCTCCCCGCCGACGACTCCTGACCCAACCCCCCACACCCCCGCGCCCCACACGCGTCGCAACCCGGGGAGGCCGAGCGCGGTGGCGTGGGCCTGCACCCCCTCCCCGCCCGACGCCCCCGACTCCGGACGCCAGCCAAGAGCCGCCGAAGGGCTCGCACGCGGTGGGTCAGACTCTTGGCGGGAAGCGCTCATCTCCATCATCACTGTCAGGGGGTGTCGGGGAGGGCTGTTTGGATGGGGGTGATGGTGCCGGTGGTGACCAGGAGGCCGCGGCCAGGTGGGCCGCCACCGGCCCCGCGGGGCAGGCGGATGCTGAACAGGTCGCCGTCGGTCGGGCCCTGGACCGACAGGAGCACACCCGTACGGGACTTGCGGGTCTCGGCCACGAACCCGCGATAGGCGACCGCCAGGTCACCGGTGGAGCCGGCGATCAGCAGGCCATGATCGCCGTCCCTGCCCGAGCGGAGTATCTCCTCCAGGGACGTGCCCAGCGGTGAGTCGGGGTTGACCAGTTCGGCGTCGTCCACGACCACGACGTACTGGTCCAGGTCCGCGACCAGTTCGGGGAGGTTGGCGGCGTTCCCGTCGAGGACGGCCACCGCGTCCGCCAGGTCGCGCAGCGGGCTTCGTCTGGGGGCGACGGCGACGACCGGCGTGCCGGCGGCGATGAGCGACCGCGCCGCCGTCACCAGGACGGACGACCGCCCCGACCGCGACGGCCCCGCGATCACCGCGCCCGGCCCGTGGGCCAGCAGGTCGACGCCGAGCGGGGTGAGCGCGTCCCCACCCGCGCCGACCAGCGCCCACAGCGGTGACGGCGGGGTGAACGCCGGATCGAGCTCCATCGTCTGGGACGCGGTGACCCGCATCGGCAGCGCGTCGACGCGCAGCGGCTGTTCGCCCTCCCCGCGACGCCCCCCACGCCCGGCGGCCTGCGGGCTCGCGCTGCGGGCCAGGGCCTGCAGGGCGGCGACCTGGGCGGGGCCCGCGGGGTCGGCGGAGAGGAGGGCGATGTGGTGTTCGGTGATGCCGTGCTCGCCCAGCGACAGGGCGCGCCCCGGAGGCATGGACGCGGGCAGCCCCTTGAGCGGGAACCCGGCCAGCCCGTAGTCGGACGTGTCGGACAGGCGCAGCAGCAGGCGGTCGTCGAAGACCGTCGAGACCTGGCCGAGCAGGCCGGACCGGTCGCTGGTGACCACCGCGCGCAACCCCACCGCCGGGCCCTCGCGCAGGAGCTGGAGCAGGGCTTCGATCAGACGGCCGTAGTCGTAGCTCTCGAACGCGGCGACGAAGCCCTCCCAGCGGTCGAGCATGAACACCAGCCACGGCAGGCGGTGACCGGCCTGGCGGTATTCGGCGAGCGAGGCGTGGCCCGCCTCGGCCAGCAGCTGCTGGCGGCGGCCCACCTCGGCGCGCAGCCGGCCGAGCAGCCGCTCCACCCGTTCGATCTGGTCGCGGGTGACGACGGCGCCGCAGTGGGGCATCGCCATGACGGGCAGGAGCGCGCCCGAGCCGCAGTCCACCGCGTGGACGTGCACGTCGGCAGGCGATGTCCGGGCCGCGATGGCGCCGGCGATGGTCCGCAGCGCCGTCGAGCGGCCGCTGCGCGGGGCGCCCGCGATCAGCAGGTGGCCGCCGTTGGCCAGGTCGAGCGCCAGCGGGCAACGATCCTGCCGCCACGGACGGTCGGTCACCCCGAACGCCAACGGCGCCACCTCCTCGAACCCGCCGCCGGCTCCCTCGTACGGCGACGCGGGACCGGTGTGCCCGGCTCCGAGCGGGCCCTCCGGCGAGGCGGGCTCCGGCGGGGCGGCGGGCAGGTCGAGCACCAGGTGGGTGGGCAGGGGGTCGAGCCACGGGCTCGGCTGGGCCGGGACGCCCGCCAACCGGGCCGCCTCGACGAGCGCGTCCGCGACCAGGCCGAGATCGGTGACCGCCGACTCCTCGGCCGGCTCCGGAGGCGGCGGAAGCGGCCTGCCGAGCGAGCGCCAGTCCACGTCGAGCACCCGCACCCGCCCGGCCGGCCCGCCGGCGGACGGAACGCGCGCGGGGCTGCGCCCGCCCACCCTGGCCGTCTGGACGGCGATCGCCGCCCCCACCCCCGACCGCACGTAACACCGGCCAGGGGTGGACTTGGAGATCGCGGCCGCGTCGGGCAGGTCGATGACGTCGGTGGACTCGGCGGGCTCGGTCACCCGCAGCGCGATCCGCAACGAGGTGTTGGCCTGGATGTCGGCCGTGACCACGCCGGCCGGCCGCTGGGTGGCCAGGATGAGGTGGATGCCCAGCGAACGGCCCCGCCGCGCGATGTCCACCAGGCCGGCCACGAAGTCGGGCAGCTCGGCCACCAGCGCGGCGAACTCGTCGATGATCAGCACCAGGCGCGGCATGGGCGCCTGGCCGGCGTAGTCGTCGATGTCCTTGGCGCCCGCCGCCAGCAGCAGGCGTTCCCTGCGCCGGATCTCGGCCGCCAGCGAGTCGAGGGCCCGCTGGGTCAGGTGCCCGTCGAGGTCGCTGACCATGCCGACGGTGTGCGGCAGGCGTACGCACTCCTTGAAGGCCGCGCCGCCCTTGTAGTCGATCAGCACGAACGTGAGCTGGTCGGGCCGGTTGGCCACCGCCAGCGAGCAGATCAGCGTCTGCAGCAGCTCCGACTTGCCCGCGCCGGTGGTGCCGGCGATCAGCCCGTGGGGGCCGTCGAACTTGAGGTCGACCGAGAACGGGCCGTCGGGGCCGACGCCGATCAACGCCTCGGTCGTGCCGCGGGCCCGCCACCGGCCGGCCAGCTCCTTGCCGGACGGGTCGGGCATGCCCATCAGGTCGAGCAGGCGGACGGCTCCGGGCAGGTTGCCCGACGGATCGTCCCGGCTCACGTCGCGGATGGGGGACAGGGCCCTGGCCAGCCGGTCGCACCAGGCGGACGAGACCAGGTCGCCCAGCACCGGCCCGATCGCGTCGAGCCCGCCGCCGAGCAGGCGGACGAGCCCGTCGGAGCCGCACGCCGCCACCGTCTGGCACTCCTCGGGCAGCAGCCGCTGGTCGTCGTCGATGGCGAGGGTGTACACCCCGGACCGGGGGCCCTGCCGCAGGACCTGGGGCATGTTGGGCAGGCCGCGCAGGATCTGGGCGCCGTCGAGGATCACCAGGACGTCGTGCGGACGTACGTCGTAGGAGGAGAAGCTGGGCTTCTCGGGGCCGCCCAGATCGTCCCAGCCTGTGGGGATCTTGCCGAACTCGGGGATGGCGGTGTTCTGGCGTTCGTCGATGAGCGCGGCCAGCTCGGCGACGCGGCGGGCGGCCGACTCGGGGTCGGTGCCGACCAGGGTCACGCAGTCTTCGCCCGAACGCGGGGCGCAGTGCGGCAGCCAGCGCGTCCAGCCCCAGCGGCGTTCGCCGTCGGCGCGCGCGGACACGACCACGATGGCCAGGTCGCGCGGGCTGTGCAGGGTGGCGGCCTGGGCGATCAGCCAGCCGGCCAGACTGGTCGCGGCCCCGCGCGGGCCGGTGACGCCCGCGACGCCGAGCCGGCGCATGGCCAGCGCCACCGGCACGGCGCGGCAGAGCGGCGGCTCGATCGGACCGCCCTGCTCCTCCGACAGGTCGAGGTTGGCGGGCAGGTCGGCGAGGCCGACGCGCAGCCGCAGCGAGTCGGCGTCGTGGATGCGGCGCTCCCACAGACGCCTGCGCGGCCCGGTCGCGGTGAGCAGGACCTGGGCCGGGTCGGGCGCGTCGGACCTGCGCGCGGCCTCGTCGGCGGCCCTGGCCCGCTCGACCTCCTCGTCGTAGGCCCGGACGCGCTCGCCGAACTCCTTGAGCGCCTGCTTGTGCTTCTTCCTGCCGTGGCGGCGGTCGCTGACCCACTGGCCGATCATGATGATCGGCGTCATCAGGGCGACGAGCAGGTAGTAGGGGGCGTGCAGGGCGAACGCCAGCGTCACGCCGAGCACGGCGGGCAGGAGCGCGGCCAGCAACTGCAGCCGCATGCCCTCGGACCTGGTCGGCTCCTTGGGCTTGACGAACGTGCGCTCCGGCTCGGGACGGCGCAGCCTGGGCGGCCGGTTGTAGGCGAGGCCGCCCTCGCCCCTGGGCGCGAGGTGGGCGTCCTTCGGCTCGATGGAGGTCAGCACGAACACCGAGGACCCGCAGGTCAGCACCGCCTGGTCGGGCCACTCGGCGGGCCCGGTGAGCGCCCTGCCGTCGAGCTCGGGCATGTCGCCCTGCTCGGCGGCGAACTCGGCCGCCTCCCGCTCGGCGACCCGCGCGGTCAGCTCGGCGACCTCCTCGGCCCACCGCCCCTTCAGCTTCAGCCGGGAGGTCTGCCCGGAGCTCTGCCGGTGCGCCCGCTCGACGGTGATCGCGTCAGGCGTCACGCGCACGGCGACGGCCTCGGCGGCCAGGAGGGGATCGGCGACGGCCATCGCGCAGGTCGGGTCGGACCCGATGACGTGCACGCCCAGCCCCAGCCGGTGGACCGCCCCCGCCGCCGGGCCGCCGATCACGCGGATCTCGGCCACCCCGCCGGGCTCCTCGACCACGGTGGCGCGGGCCAGGCGCGGGTCGAGCGTGACCTTGTCGCCGTCGCGCAGGACGGCCGCCGCCGGCGCCCGCGGATCGAGCGGACGCCCGTCACGCCAGAGCAGCGCGGGAGAATCACCGGGCACGCCGGCGGGCACGTCGAGCCGGTCGGGGACGCGCGGACGGGGGATGCGCGCCTCGGTCCCGCCCCGCCCGCCGGCCTCGGGCGCCAGGCCGTAGGGCGCGCGCGTGCGCGGCAGGTGGACGACCTTCGCCATGGACGTGCGTCCGCTCAGCGCCTCGGTCACCCCGGCCACCGTGGCGCCGCCGTCGCCGTCGATCACGACGTCGCGGTCGCCCTGCTCGCCGAGCACGGTGAGCATGATCCGCATGTGCCGTCTCCTCGCTCGACCTCGGGCGCCAAGGTAGCGCCAGAAGCGAGAGTAGGCGTCCCGGTTGACGCCACCGGCATGAGAACGCGGTTCTGTGGATAACCCGCGCGCCGAGCGTCACGATCAAGCCTGAAAAAGCTGTGATTACTGCGACTCAAGATAAAACTGTGACCAGCATGCCGATAAATCGGTATTCGTCAACTTGGTAGAGACAATAGGCATTGATTATTCCGGGTTGACATCACGTCACCTGCGAAACAAGCATGGGTCCTCGCATTCCGCCCACGCCCCACCCGGACGCCCCACATAATGGGCGTGAATTCCGCATTTCACAATGGGAGCCCCCCACCCATGAGGACCAGTGAAAAACCTGTCGCCGACAACGCGGCGGCGGGGTTGTCCGGCCCGGCCTCGCGCAAGCTCCCCGTGCCCCCACGCGAACGCAAGCCGGCCCTCGCCGCGCTGGCGGTCCTGCTCATACTCGGCGGAGCGCTGGCCACCACGCTGCTCGTGCTGCGCAGCGGCGACCGCGTCTCCGCCATCAGGATCACCCAGCAGGTCGGCGCGGGCCAGAAGTTCGTGGACGGCATGCTCGAAGAGGTGAAGATCGCCTCGGACACGGGCGTCGACTACGTCCCCTGGTCCCGGCGGTCGGAGGTGACCAAGAGCTTCGCCGCGGTCACGATCCTGCCGGGCACCCTGCTGACCAACCAGATGGGCAGCAAGGCCAGCGACGAACTCGGCCCGGGAAAGGCGACCGTCGGCCTCGCCCTCAAACCCGGCCAAATGCCCGCCGGCATTCAACAGGGCGACCGCGTCCAGGTCGTGTACGTGCCGAACCGGACGGCCCAGGGGCAAAGTCGCGTACTGGCCGAGAGTGCGCTCGTGTTCAGCGCGGGCGACAAGAACCGGACCGGCGGTAATTCCGGGCAGATCACCGTGATCGTTGATTCGTCCGACTCACCGCAAATACTCGCCTATGCCTCCAGCGGAGAGATCGCGGTGGCCGAGCTCCCGGGAGCGCGCTGACGTGGCGCTGATCGTTCTGGCCGCCGACAAGGGCGCGCCCGGCGTGACCACCGCGGCCACCGCCCTCGCGGCGGTGTGGCCGCGGCCCGTGCTGCTGGCCGAGTGCGACCCGGCTGGCGGCGACCTCGCCTACCGGCTGCCCGCCGCCGACGGCGGCGTGCTCAACCCCGGCAAGGGCCTGCTCACGCTCGGCGCGACCGCCCGCAGGGGCCTCGAACCCGCCCAGATCCACCAGCACACGCAGAAGATCATCGGCGGGCTCGACGTGCTGGCCGGGCTCACCCACGGCGAGCAGGCGGCCGGGCTCACCTGGCTCTGGGGCCCGCTGGGCAGGTCGCTGGCCGCCATCCCCGACGCCGACGTGATCGCCGACTGCGGCCGCCTGGGCTCCCACCCGCAGATCGCCGACCTCCTCGCCGAGGCCGAGCAGGTGCTCCTGCTCACCAGGGCGACCCTCGACCACGTCGCCCACCTGCGCGAACGCCTCCAGATCACCAAGGCGCACGGCGTCGTCGTGATCGCCGACCCGCGCAACTACCGGGCCTCGATCGAGGACGTGCGCAGGATCGTCGGTCCCATCGTCCAGTTCGTCCACGGGCTGGCCCACGACCCCAAGGGCGCCGAGCTGCTGCGCGGGCAGTGGGGCGGCCGGCTCGACCGGTCCCTGCTCATCCGCACGGCCCGCGACCTCGCCGCGAGGCTGGTGAGCCACCGATGATCGACCACTCGCTCGTCAAACGTTTCCGCCAGGAGGTCGGCGACCGGCTGGCCCAGCAGCGCCGGATCGACCAGGCGAGCGGCGTCCCGCCGATGTCGGGCGAGGACGAGCGCCAGTTCGCCAGGGCGCTGATCTCGCAGGTGCTGGAGGAGCACGCGCGCAACGAGATCGGCCTCGGCCGCACGCCGCCCACCATCGAGGAGGAGGAGGCCCTGGCGGCCGGCATCCACGCCGCGCTGTTCGGCGTGGGCCGACTCCAGCCGCTGCTCGACGACCCCGAGGTCGAGAACATCGACATCAACGGCTGCGACCGCGTGTTCGTCAGCTACGCCGACGGCCAGGAGCTCATGCAGGACCCGGTCGCCGAGTCCGACGACGAGCTGGTCGAGCTGATCCAGATCCTGGCGGCGTACTCCGGGCTGTCCAGCAGGCCGTTCGACACCGCCAACCCCCAGCTCGACCTGCGGCTGCCCGACGGCTCCCGGCTGAGCGCGGTCATGGACGTCACCGTGCGCCCGGCGGTGTCGATCCGCCGCTCCCGCCTCGGCAAGGTCTTCCTGTCCGACCTGACCGGCAACGGCACGATCAGCCCGGAGATCGGGAGGTTCCTGACGGCGGCCGTCGCCGCCCGCAAGAACATCATGATCGCCGGGTCCACCAACGCCGGCAAGACCACCCTGCTGCGGGCGCTGGCCAACGAGATCCCGCCCAGCGAGCGCCTGATCACCGTCGAACGCGCTCTTGAGCTGGGCCTCGACCAGTTCCCCGAGCTCCATCCCAACGTGGTCGCCTTCGAGCAGCGCCTGCCCAACTCCGAGGGCCAGGGCGAGATCTCCATGGCCGAGCTGGTCAGGCGCTCGCTGCGGATGAACCCCAGCCGCGTCATCGTCGGCGAGGTGCTGGGCGACGAGATCGTCACCATGCTCAACGCGATGACCCAGGGCAACGACGGCTCGTTGTCGACGATCCACGCCAACTCCAGCATGGAGGTCTTCAACCGCATCGCCACCTACGCCCTGCAGGCCGGCGAGCGCCTGCCCATCGACGCCACCCACATGCTCATCGCGGGCGCGATCGACTTCGTCGTCTTCATCGAGAAGCGCAACGACTACCACGTCGGCGGCACCCTGCGCCGCTACGTCTCCAGCATCCGCGAGGTCAACGGCTGCGACGGCCGCGTGTTGTCGAGCGAGGTGTTCGTGCCCGGTCCCGACGGCACGGCCGTCCCGCACGCGCCGGTCTCGTGCCTGGAGGAGCTCGTCGCCCACGGCTACAACCCGGGAGGCTGGTGAGGATGGCGTTCGACCTCGACCCGCTCGCGATGGTGGCGGGCGCGGCCGCCGGCGGCGGCCTCTTCCTGTTCTTCCTCGCCCTGTACGGGCTGCGCCGCCGCCCGTCCCAGCCCAGACGGCCGCTCGTCAAGATGCTGACCACCCGCACCGCCGTCGCCGCGGTGGCCGCCGGCCTGGTCCTGGTGATCACCGGCTGGCCGGTCATGGCGGTGGGCGCGGTGCTGCTGGTGTTCGCCTGGCGTGGCCTGTCCGGCGGCGCGGCCGAGGAACGCGCCGCCATGCGCCGCCTGGAAGGGCTGGCCGCCTGGACCGAGTCGCTGCGCGACACCATCGCCGGGGCGGCCGGGCTGGAGCAGGCCATCCCGTCCTCCATCAGGGCCGCCGCGCCCACGCTCCGGCCGCACCTGCGGGCCATGGTCGACCGCCTGCACACCAGGATGGCGCTGCCCGAGGCGCTGTCCCGCTTCGCCGACGAGCTCGACGACCCCTCGGCCGACCTGGTGATCGCCGCGCTCATCCTCAACTCCCGGCTGCGCGGCCCCGGCCTGCGCGACGTGCTCGGCGCGCTCGCCGTCTCGGCCCGCGAAGAGCTCGACATGCGCCGCCGCGTCGAGGCCGAACGCCGCTCGACCAGGCGCAGCGTGCAGATCGTGGTGATCACGGCGCTGGTCTTCGCCGGGCTGCTCATCCTGTTCAACCCCGCCTACGTCAGCGAGTACAGCTCCACCCTCGGCCAGGCCGTGCTCGTGGTCGTCGGCGGCCTGTTCGGCGCCGGATTCGCGTGGATGCGGCGGCTGGCCAGGTTCGACAAGCCGACCCGGCTGCTGATGGGGGGAGGCGGCCATGGTTGAGGGCGTGCTGGCCGGGGCGGTGCTCGGCCTCGGCCTGTTCGTGCTGGTACGCGCGTTGTTCCCGGCCCGTCCCGGGCTGGTGGCGCGGCTGCTGGCGCTCGACGCCGTGCGCGAGGACGCCGACGCCCCGCGCATCCAGCTCCTGCTGCCCGACGAGGAGGTCAGCGCGTTCCGCCGCGGCCTCGGCGCCCGCCTGGCCCGCCTCTACGGCGCCCGCGGCTGGGAGGCCCGCTCGGTCAGGTCCGACCTGGCGCTGCTCGGACGCTCGTTCGAGGCGTTCCTGGCCACCAAGGTGCTGCTCGCCGCGAGCGGCCTGCTGGCCTTCCCGATCCTGCTCGGCTGGCTGGCGCTCATGGGGTGGGGCGTGTCGTTCACGGTGCCGTTCTGGTCGGCCGTGCTCGTGGCGCTGCTCTTCTTCTTCCTGCCCGACCTGCAGATCCGCAAGGAGGCCGCGGCCATGCGACGCGACTTCCGGCACGTCGTGGGCGCCTTCCTCGACCTGGTCTCGATGAACCTGGCGGGCGGGCGCGGCGTGCCCGAGGCGCTGATGATGGCCGTGTCGGTCAGCGGCGAGCAGCCCAACTGGGCGATGGGCCGCATCCGTGACGCGCTCGGCGGCGCCCGGATCGTCGGCATCACCCCGTGGCAGGCGCTCGGCCAGCTCGGCGAGGAGATCAACGTCGACGAGCTGCGTGACCTGTCGGCCGCGCTCGGCCTGGTGGCCGACGACGGCGCCAAGGTGCGCGCCTCGCTCACCGCCAGGGCCGCCACCCTGCGCCGGCGCGAACTGGCCGAGATCGAGGGACGCGCGGGCGAACGTTCGCAGTCGATGCTCGTGGCCCAGCTCCTCCTGTGCGCCGGTTTTGTGATCTTTCTCAGTTTTCCCGCCGCGATGAAGATGTTGGGGGCCTGATGAACCATCCCTGGATCGTCTATCTCACCGCCTACCTGGGGGTGCGGATCCAGCGCGCCCGCACCGCGCCCAGCAGGGGCGCCTCCGCCGTCGAATGGGTGATCATCACGGCCATCATCGCGGGCGTCGCGCTCGGGCTGGCCACGCTGATCAAGACCCTGGTCGAGCAGAAGTCCAGCGAGATCCAGGGCACGTTCGGCGGTGGCGGCGGCGGTGGTGGCGCGGACTCGTGAGCGGGGCGCGACCGTGATCGAGCTGGCGTTGCTGATGCCGGTCATCCTCGCGGTCGCGCTCCTCGTCGTGCAGGTCGCGCTCTGGTTCCACGGTCGCCAGATCGCCGAGGCGGCGGCCAGGGAAGGCGCGCGGGTGGCCAGGTCGGCGCCGTTCGACTCGGGCGACTGGCAGGGCGCGGCCACGGCGAAGGCCACCGACATCGTCAAGGCGGTCGGCCCGCGGCTGCTGGAGAACGCCGCGGCCACCACCTCCGAGCGCGACCCCGACCAGCGCTTCGTCACGGTCACGGGCAGCGCCGTGCAGGTCGTGCCGCTGCTGCCGCCGCTCACCTTCACGATCACGGCGACCGCGGGCGGGCCGATCGAGTGCTTCCGTCCCGACAACGGCGGTGATGACTGCCGATGAAGCCGGGCGAGCGCGGCTCGATGGCCGTGGAGACGGTGATGCTCGCCCCCGTCTTCCTGCTGTTCCTCATGTTCCTGGTTGGGGCGGGGGTGCTGGTGGAGACGCAGGGGCGGGTCAACGGCGCGGCCAGGGACGCCGCGCGGGCCGCGTCCGTGCAGCGCAGCTTCGACGACGCCGGCGCCGCGGCGGAGAGCACCGCCAAGAGCGCGCTGGACGGCAAGTGCGGCGCCGGCACGGTGAACCTGGACGGGTCCACCTGGGAGGCGGGCGGCCAGGTGCAGGCGGAGGTGACCTGCGAGCTCGACCTCGGCTTCCTCGGGTTCGGCGGCACCAAGCGGCTGACGGGCACCGCCGTGGTGCCCCTTGAGCAGCTCGTCAGGAGGGAGCCGTGAAGGCGGGGGAGCGGGGGTCCATGTCGGTCTTCACCGTGCTGTTCTCGGTCGTGGTGTTCCTGCTGGCCGGGCTGCTGGTCGACGGCGGCGCGGCGATCAACGCCCGGCTGCGCGCCGCCGACGTCGCCGAGCAGGCCGCGCGGGCGGGCGCGGACAAGATCGACATCGACCGCCTGCGCACCGGCGGCGAGGTCGCCCTGCTGGACGAGGGCCAGGTCTGCGCCAGGGCCGACGAGATCGTCGCGGCCCAGGGCGGCGACGGCGTGGCCCGCGGCTCCTGCTCGGTCCAGCAGGACCGGGTGACGGTCAGCGTCTCGGTGCGGTGGGAGGCGTTCTTCCTCGGGGCTCTCGGGTTCCCGGGCTCGGAGATGAACGGCGAGGCCACGGCCGCCCCGGAAGCCAGGTAGACCGATTCCCGCCACTCGGTGGCCGGGGCAACGCACGAGGCAGGACGCTGGACGGAAGAAGGGAGCGGCGATGCCGACGCGAGAGCCGACGCGAGAGCCGGCGCGCCCCCCGGGGCGACACCAGCCCAAGCGGCCGCCTGCGCGCATCCCGGCCAGGCGGACCTTCGGCGACGTGCTCGCCGGGCTCGCGGCGCTGGTGGCGCTGGTGGCGTTGGTGGGCGGGGTGCCGTACGCGCTGCTCAGGTTCGCCGGGCCGCCGGTCACGTCCGAGATGCTCGACCTGCGGTTCTTCACCGCCGAGGCCGGGCCGAGCACGATCCAGGCCGTGCTGGTGCTGCTGGTGTGGCTGGCCTGGTTCCAGCTCTTCGTGTGCGTGCTGGTCGAGGTGTACGCCGGTGTCCGAAGAGTCGGGATGCCTGCCCGCGTACCGCTGTCGGGCGGCACGCAGGCGCTGGCCAACAAGCTCGTCGGCGCGGTGCTGCTGCTGTTCACGGCCGGGGCCATGATCGCGCCCATCGCGCGGATGGCCGCGCCGCCCGCCGCGCCGCCGGTGACCGCGGTCGCCTACTCCGCGCCGATCGTCGAGCAGACGCTGGAGACCCACAAGACCAAGAAGGTGTACGTCGTGCAGCCCCCGCACGGGAGGCACCACGAGAGCCTGTGGGAGATCGCGGAGAAGTGCCTGGGAGACGGCCGCCGATATCCCGAAATTTACCGACTCAACCAGGCCAAGGAGCAGCCGGACGGCACCCGTCTGCGCATGGCCGACCTGATCAGGCCCGGCTGGGTGCTCGACATGCCGGACGACGCCAGGAACGTGCACATCGTCCCCGCCGGCCAGTCCCGCGAGCAGACGCTGCGCGAGCACCCCGGCGTGGCCCACACCCGCGCCCAGCCCGACGCCCGCCACCACGCCGCCAAGAAGGCCACGGAGGGCAAGGCCACCGAGAAGAGCGAGAAGGACCAGGCCAGGCACCGCAAGCCCGACGTCCGGCAGGACCAGCCCGAGATCACCATCAGGGAGGCGCAGAGCCTCGACCTGATCGACTACCTGGCCGGGGCCTCGCTGGCCGCCGCCGGGCTGCTGGCCCTGCTGGCCAGGAGGCGGCGGGAGCAGTTGTGGCGCAGGGTGTTCGGGCGCCGGATCGTCCGGCCGCGCGACGACGCCGCCCAGGCCGAGGTCGCGCTCAGGCTGGGCGGCGACGCGCCGGGCGCGCGCATCCTCGACATCGGGCTGCGGCTGCTCGGCGCCGAGCTGGCCGCCCAGCACCGCACCCCGCCCACCGTCTACGGCGCCCACCTGTCCCCGCGCACGCTCGACCTGTGGATCCACCCACCCGACGACGACCCGCCCGAGCCGTGGACGGCCCAGGACGGCGGCCAGGTGTGGCGTCTGCCCGCCCACGAGGGCCGCCTGCTGGCGGAACAGGCGGGCGGCGCGCCGTACCCGGGACTGGTCTCGATCGGCACGGACGCGAGCGGGCGGGTGCTGATCGACCTGGAGGCCGCGCAGGGCCTGATCAACATCCGCGGCCCGCAGACCACCGCGGCGCTGGCCGCGCTCGCCGTCGAGCTGGCCACCAACCGCTGGTCCGACCGCATGCGCATCACGCTCGTCGGGTTCGGCGAGGAGCTGACCGCGATCGCCCCCGACCGGATCAGGGCCGTCGGCGGCCTGGCCGAGGTGCTGCCCGAGCTGGAGGCGACCGCCGCGCCGCGCCGGGAGGTGCTCACCGGACGCGTCTCCGGCAGCCCGCGCGACGCCCACTACCTGCTGTCGGCCGTGGCGCCCACGCACGAGGAGGCCCGCCGCCTGGCGCTGCTGGCCCGCCGGGACACCGCCGGGTACGTCCTGGCCGGCGACGTCCCGCACGCCACCTGGACGCTGGAGATCGGCGACGACGGCAAGGCGCGCATCGCCGAGCTGGGCTTCGAGGTCGAGGCCCAGCTGCTGCCGCGCCGCCACTACAAGGCGCTGGTCGACCTCTTCCGCACCGCCGGACGGCTCGACGGCGAGGCATATCCCGAGGCCGAGCCGCTGGAGGGCCTGCACCCGCCCGCCGTCGAGATCAGGATGCTCGGCCCGATCGAGATCGCCGGGCTCGCGCCCCTCGAAGAGGGCCGCATGGCGCTGGCCACCGAGCTGCTGATCTACCTGGCCACGCATCCCGGCGGCGTGCACCCCGTCGTGCTCGGTGGCGTGTTGTGGCCGCGCGGGGTCCAGACCATGGTCAGGGACGCCACCATCGCCCGCGTCGCCGACTGGCTCGGCCCCGAGCACCTGCACGTCGACGAGGCCGGGCGGCTCAGGCTCGGCCCCGAGGTCCGTACGGACTGGGCCCTGTTCCGCGAGCTGGTCCGCCGCTCCCAGCACGACCCGACGGCCCGCACCGTCCTGCTGGAGAAGGCGCTCGGCCTGGTACGCGGCCCGCTCCTGGCCAACCGCCCGTCCGGCCGGTACGCCTGGCTGGCGGCCGACGACCTGGAGTACGACGTCGCGGCCAGCGTGGCCGACGCGGCCCACCGGCTGTGCGAGCTGCGGCTGGCCCAGGACGAGCCGGACGCGGCGGTGGCGGCCGTCCGCGCGGCGCTGCTGCTGGCGACCGACGACGAGGGGCTCTGGCGCGACCTGCTGCGGGCCACCCACGCCACCGGGGACGCCGTCCGCATGCGGGCCGTGGTCGAGGTCCTGACCCGCAGGGCCGCCTCCCACCCGTACGGCGGCGGGATGGCCCCGGAGACCGAGGCGTTGATCGAGGAACTGCTGCCCTCGTGGCGCATCCACGTGGTGAGGGAGTCGTCCGCATGAGACGTATGACGGTGATCGCGCTCGTCCTGCTGGTGGCGGGGTGCGGGCAGGCCGAGCGGCCGTACACGCCGCAGCCGGGCCCGTCAGGGATCACCTCGGCGACCGCGGCGGCGCCCGAGACCGGGGGCTCGGCGCGGCCCTCCGCGGACGCGCCCGGCGTCGAGACGGTCGAGGTCGGCGGCGGGAAGCTGCGGGTCGACATCGACTGGCCCGCCCGGCGCGACCCGCTCATGCGCGTCATCACCGACTGGTACCTCGCCTCCCGCAAGGTGATGGTCTCGGGAAGCGATCGATACCTGAAGGATCTGGATCTCGAACTCCAGGCGGTGCGCCAGGCGTATGACGGAGTACGCCGGTACACCGAGGAGGACAGAAGGGTGAAGGGCGTCGCCAGACTGTACGGCCTGCGGGTCACGAAGGTGCTGGACAAGGGTGCGCAGATCGACACCTGCGTGGACGAGTCGAAGGCCCGCGTGGTCAGCGCGAGCAGCGGCGAGGCCGTCTCGCCCCAGCCCTCCATCATGCGCGCCCCCTACCTCCAGAGGGCCCTCGCGCACCGCGGCGACGACGGCGTGTGGCGGATCCGGGAATTCCTCTATGACAAGGAAGGATGCGCGCGATGAACCGCGTGATCTCGCTGGCCACCGCGGCCCTGATGCTGCTGGGCCAGCTCGACGACCCCGGCGAGACCGCCGGCAGCCCCATCGAGCACGGCCGGACCAGAGGGATCGAGCTGCGCAACTCCAGGATCGTCATCTCCGGCAACGGCGCCAAGGGCGGCAAAACGGACGGATACGTCCTCAAGCGCCCCTGCTGGTACGAGCCCGGCATGACGGGCGCCGAGATGCTGAAGTCGCAGGAGGGCCTGCGCGACTACTGGTTCAGGTACACCAAGGACGCGTCCGAGGAGGGGTTCCAGGAGTTCCTCAAACAGTTCAAGGACAAGGTCGGCAAGGACGGACGCTGGTGGGGCCCCGCGTACGACGCCTCCGACCCGAAGGGCCAGGTCTGCTTCGCGGCGCTCGACCCGTTCGTGTTCGTGCCGCCGGGCACGACGCCGCCCTCCGGGATCACGATCCGGGAGCTCGCCGAGATCGCCAGGGCGTCCCTGACCGTGCCCGAGCCCACGATCAAGCTGAGCCCCGACGCCAAGAGCTTCGTCAACCTGCCCACCTGGGTCTGGCTGGAGGGCCTGGGCGAGCGGCGCAGATCGGTCACCGCGGAGATCCCGGGCGTCATGAGCGTGACCGTGGTGGCCACGCTGAAGAGCATCAAGATCGACCCGGGCACCACGAAGGACCGGGCGGAGGTGCACGAGGAGGGCTGCGGGGCGGCCGGACGTCCGTACGCCAAGGGGGCCTCGTTCACCTGTGGCGTGCGTTACCTGCGGGCCTCGATCGACCAGCCGCGCGAGGCGTACCGGCTCACCGTCACCACGTCGTGGCCGGTGGAGACGACGGGTGACGCGGTGCCGTTCCAGTTCGCGCCGGTCGAGGCGGGGGCGACCAGGGACGTGCCGGTCGGCGAGATCCAGAGCAACGTGAAGCCGTAAGGGGCCGAGCTAGGCGATCACTGCGGCCAGCGGTGCCAGCTCGGGCTGCTCGGCCGCCTCCGCCAGCACCTCCTTCAGCACGGTGTCGTGCGTCGGGCCCGCCGCGGTCAGCAGGTCGCGGCCGTCGGGGGTGACCTCGGAGTAGATGCCGCGCCGGTCGTCCTCGCACAGGTAGCGCTTGAGCAAGCCGCGCTTCTCCAGCCGGGTGACCAGCCGGGTCGTGGCGCTCTGGCTGAGCACGACCGCGCGGGCGAGCTGCTGCATGCGCATGTGCCAGCCGTCCTGGCGGGCCAGGGCGTCGAGCACCGTGTACTCGCTCACGCTCAGGCCGTGCGCCTTCTGCAGCGCCTTCTCCAGCCTGTCCTCGATCTTCGCGTGCAGGGCGGCGAGGGTGCGCCACCCCTGGGCACGCGCCTCCACGGCGTCGTCGGCCAGAGGCATGTGAACCCCTCCTCGTGCTCGTGTCCGCCATTAGTAGGCGCATGCAAATGATGCCTACGCCGTCTAACGTCGCATGAACCCCATTCTATGCCGCGGCTCAGTCGCTGAGCTCGTCCACGTTCTCGGTGGTGACGGCCCAGTCGACCCAGGTGGCGAGGAGTTCGGGATCGGGGCACTGCAGGATCCGCTCGGCCGCGTACTCGGGCACGGGGATGCCCCTGGCCGTCAGAATCCGCACGATCGCCTCAGCCATGCCCCTGGCTCTGCTGGACCTGTGCAAGGCCCTGATCTGGGCCCTGCGCAAGGCATGGTCGAAGGTCAGGCCTTCAGCTCTGCCTTCCGCGAACCATGCGACACGGCTCGGGAATCCGGGATCACGGCGCCCGTCCGTCGTCACAGGTGCGGATTCCAGGGTCGGCGACATGCGAACACATTACCGAACGCTTTCATGTCGTCACTGTAGGTTGAGGGTTTGTCCGCTTTCGTGGGCGAGGAGCCATTCCTTGACCGGGACGCCGTAGTAGTAGCCGCCGTAGCCGCCCGTGCTGGGCAGGACGCGGTGGCAGGGGACGAAGGGGGCGATGAGGTTCTGGGCGCAGGCGGAGCCGGCGGCACGGGCGGCGGTACGGGGAAGGCCGGCGGCCTGGGCCAGCTCGGCGTACGAGACCGTCGTCCCCGCGCGGACCTCGCGCAGCGCTTCGTGCAGGCGCTTTCGGGTGGGGGAGCCGGGCTGCGAGACCGGGACGGCGTCCAGGGCGTCGAGGTCCCCGTCGAAGTAGGCCCGGACGGCTTCGGTGGGGGCGCCGAGGTCGTCCACCACGTCGAGGCCCTCCGCCTGAAGGGCAGGGGTGAGGCGGACGAACATCTCCGCCGGGTCGGCCGTGAAGCCGCCCGCGACGAGGACGCCCTCGCGGGTGAGCAGCGACAGCGAGCCGATCGGCGTCGGCAGGACCTGGGCGGTGATCATGAAGAGCTCCAGAGGTGCAGGGCGGCGTAGGCCCGCCAGGGCCGCCACCGTTCGATGTGGTCGTCGGGGATGCCCAGGGCGGCCATGCGCTTGTTCAGCACGAGGTCGCCCGTGGGCCAGGCGTCGGGATCGCGCAGCGCGCGCAGCGCGATGTAGCTGGCGGTCCAGGGGCCGATGCCGGGCACCTTCAGCAGCTCGGCCCCGGCCTCGGCCGGGTCCTGGCCGCCGTCGAGGTCGATGTCGCCGTCGGCGACGCGGCCCGCCAGGTCGGCGAGGGTGGCGATCCTGCGGTTGGTCAGGCCGAGGCCCGTCAGGTCGGCCTCCCGCAGCTCGGCCGCGGTGGGGAAGAGCGGGCCGCCGGCCCTGGCGACGATGCGGCCGAGCAGCGTACGGGCTCCGGCCACCGAGATCTGCTGGCCGACCACCGCGCGTACGGCCAGCTCGAAGCCGTCGAACGTGCCCGGCACCCGCAGTCCGGGCCGGGCCTCGACGAGCGGGGCCAGCGAGGTCTGGCCGAGCGCCTCGGCGATGGCGTCGGGGTCGGCGTCCAGGTCTAGCAGGCGGCGGCAGCGGGCGACGATGCGGGCCAGCTGCCGGGTGTCGGCCAGGGCCACGTCGAGCGCGATGTGGTCCGGCCGGGGGGTGAGCGTGATCGTCCCGCCCGGCACGGCCCTGGAGTACGACTCCGGGCCCGCGACCTCAAGGCCGGGGATGGCGCGTGAGGTCAGGAAGCCGAACACGCCCGCCACGTCGTACGGCTCGCGGCGGTGCAGCCGCAGCCTCAGCGTGACCGGCCCGGCGGCCTCGGGCTCGGGCGGCGCCGCCGGACGTCCGGCCGTGGCGCGCAGCTCGCTGGGCGTGAAGCCGTACGTCTCCCGCATCGTGGCGTTGAACTGCCGCACGCTGCCGAACCCGGCCGCGAACGCCACCTCGGTGACCGGCAGCCCGGTCTCCGTCAGCAGCTGCTTGGCCAGCAGGAGCCGCTTGGTGCGGGCCACGGCCAGCGGCCCGACGCCCAGCTCGGCCACGAACAGCCGGTGCAGGTGGCGTTCGGTGATGTGCAGCCGCCGGGCCAGCCCGGCCACCCCGCGCTCGTCGGCGGCTCCGTCGTCGATCAGCCGCAGGGCCCGGCCGATGAGGTCGCCGCGCAGGTCCCAGCCGGGATCGCCGGGCGACAGCTCGGGCCGGCAGCGTTTGCACGGCCGGAACCCGGCCGCCTCGGCCGAGGCCGCGTGCCGGTAGAAGCGCACGTTCCTGGAGGAGGGGGTACGCGCCGGGCAGATCGGCCGGCAGTAGATGCGCGTGGTCGTCACCGCGGTGTAGAAGCGCCCGTCGAACCGGGAGTCCCTGGCGGAGACCGCCCGGTAACAGGAGTCGAAGTCGAGCTCTAGGGGTGACATGCCCCCGAGACTATGCGCGGGCCGCGGGTGCCGACCGGCGGAAATCGGACCTCACCATGAAAACGCAGGTCAGCAGGTCAGTACGGCCGATCGGCGGTATTCGGACCTGATCGGCGAAGGGCTGAGAAGTGGATCGGCAGCCAGCTCACGGCCATGATCACCGCACCGGCCCAGAGCGGCGCGCGCACCCCCCACACCTCGCCGAGCAGTCCGGCCAGCAGCCCGCCGAGGCCGACCGCGCCCATCAGCAGCAGCCGCATGGTGGCCGTCATCCGGCCGAGCAGGTGGTCCGGCGTGACGCGCTGCCGCATGCTCACCAGCAGCACGTTGTTCACCCCGGTACGGAACGTCAGCACGAACCACGCCGCCGCCGCGGCCCACAACCACGGCCCGGCGTCGAGGAACGGGATCACCAGCGCGGGCGGGGAGGTGGCCAGGCTGACCAGCCACACCGCGCGGCCCGTGCCGAAGCGCCGGCTGAGCAGATGGGCCGACGACGACCCGGCGAGCACACCGAGCCCGCCCACCGCCAGGTACGCCCCGAACACCCACTCCGGATAGCCGAGCCGCCCGACGATGAGCACCGGCAGCAGGACCGAGCAGAGCGGGAACGCCAGGTTCGCCATCGTGCTCTGGACCAGGGCCGCGACCAGCACCCGGTTGCCGAGGATGAACCGCACGCCCGCCGCGATCCGGGCCCGCAGGGGCTCGGCCGCCTCCGGCGAGCCGTCCAGGGGGATTGCCGGTTCGGGGACGCCGCGCAGCCAGGCCGCCGACCACAGGTAGCTCAGCGCGTCCAGCAGCACGGCCAGCGGTGCGCCCACGATCTGGGCCAGGACCCCGGCGAGGCTGCGTCCGGCGACGTCCATGCCCGCGGCCGTGCCCACGAGCAGCGAGTTGGCCGACGTCAGCCGTTCGCGCCCGACCAGCCCCGGCACGATGCTCATGGACGCCACGTCGAACAGCAGCGATCCCGCGCCCACGAGCACCGTCACCACGTAGAGCTGCGCCATGGACAACGTCCCGGCCCACCAGGCCACCGGCACCGACAGCAGCGCCACGGCCCGTGCGGCGTCCATCGCGATCATCAGGCGGCGCCGCCGGACGCGGTCCACCCACGCCCCGGCGGGCAGCCCGATCACCAGCGCCGTGAGCGTGGCGAGCGCCGAGAGCAGCCCGACCTCGCCCGCGCCCGCCCCGAGGGCGGTCACGGCGAGCAGCGGGAGGGCGACGTAGGTGATCTGGCTGCCGAGCTGGCTGACCGCGCCGGCGACGAACAGGTTGCGGAACGCGCGAAGCCGCAAGAGTGGAGCTTCCACCAAGGTTGCTGACATGTCTGCAGGATGCTGAAATGTCGGGCAAGGCCGCTATCGATTAAGTGACAAGCAAATTCAATGACCCTCGACCTGACGTTCACCGCCCACGACCTCGCCAACATCCGCTTCGCCGTCTCCCCGCTCGGCGAGGTCGTGGCCAGCGCGCGCGTGGTGAAGAACCCGGCCGCGCACCCGCTCCTGCGCCCCTGGGCCGATCAGGTGCGCCGCCGCCTCCAGGACGTGGACTGGCGGCTGCTGTCGGACCTGGTCCCGGTGCCCACCGTCTCGATCGCGGGCTTCACCTGCACCCCGCCCTCGACGTCCATGCCGGACCTGGAGCTGGAACTCGCCACGATGCGGGGTGCGGCCGCCCGGGTGCGCACGGACCTGGACCACATCGGCGGTCCCCGGACGAAACGGGTGCAGGCCCTCTACGACGACCCGGAACAGGGCCTCGAACGCCTGGCCACTGAGGTGGCCGGCTACTGGGAGGCGGCGATGGCGCCGTACTGGCCGCGGATCAGGTCGCTGCTGGAGGGCGAGATCCTGCACCGGGCCCGGCTGCTGGCCGAGGGCGGCGCCCGGCGCATGCTGGCCGACCTCGACGACGCCGTCACCTGGGACGACGGCACGCTGCGGCTGGAGCACCGGTACGTGTCCGGCCGCCGGTCGCTGAGAGGGCTCGGGCTGCTGCTGGTGCCGTGCGTGTTCGCCTGGCCGCGGGTCCTGTCGGTCACGACGCCGCCGTACCAGCCGACCGTGCGTTACGCGCCGCGCGGCATCGCGACGCTCTGGGAGCGCCGCGAGGTGGACCCGCCCGAGGCGCTGGCCGCCGTGCTCGGCAGGACGCGCGCCCGGCTGCTGGCCGAGCTGGACCAGCCCGCCTCGACGCGCGACCTCGCCCAGCGCGCCGGGCTCTCCGAGCCCGGCGTCAACCAGCACCTGACGGCGCTGCGCAAGGCCGGCCTGTGCACCGCGCACCGCACCGGCCGGTACGTGCTCTACGCCCGCACGGCGGTCGCCGAGACGCTGCTCTACTTGGAGGAGACCCCCACCCCCAGGTCGAACTCCCGGTAGACGCGCGCCCAGAACCCGTCACGCAGCCAGACCCGGGCCTCCGGGTAGGGCCGCAGCGAGTGCCCGAGCTCCTTCTCCGCCTCGATCAGCAGCTCGGTGTCGATCACCGTCGGCAGGATCGGGCCGGGCAGCAGGTCGCGGATGTTGTCGCGGCCGCGGGTGAGTATCCACTTCTGGGCGACGTGCTCGCCGACGTCCTCCACGCGCGGACGGCTGGGCCCGAGCTTGGCGACCTGGCCGGGCTTGGCGTGCGGCTTGACCGGCGCGCGCCCGGCGAACACCTGGGCGGGCGAGGGAGCCGTGACGGGCGGGGTGACCGCGACCGGCTGCGGAGCGCGACTGAAAAAGGGTCTCAGGAAATCGGCGGAGATCACTTCCACCGTGTCGGACTCCCACACCAGACGCTCGGCCTGGTTGGTGCCGTAGGGCGGCTCGACGCCCCACAGGTGGATGCGCACGCCGTACGCCTGCGCCGCCTCGACCGCCGGAACCATGTCCTCATCGCCCGCCAGCAGGATCGTGTCGGTCACCGCGTGATGCCGGGCGAGCGCCTCCAGGTCGCTCCTGATCTGCGCGTCGACGCCCTTCTGCTGGCCGCGGGCGTTGAGGTTGCCGAGGCGAACCTTGACCCACGGGAGCTGGGCGATGACACGCTGGTCGACGGTCGGCACACGGTCGCGGGCGGCGTCATACCAATAGATCCGCAGAAGTTCGCCGGAAATACGTTCCTCTGCATGTTTCTGTAGACTCTGGATGAGCTCATCGGCGGCCACCCGATATTCCTTGCGTTCCTTCGCGCCGAGCAGCACCTCACCTGCCGCAGCGTAGAGATAACCGACATCCACTAGGACGGCGTACTTGGCTGCCACAGGATGCGGCATGAGGTCTGGGATGGCCATGTCGTCCTCCAGGCCGCGGTGTTAGTTGATCGGCTGACTATATACGCCTACTTTCTCTAGATAGTCCCAACTCCCGGGGAACTTGACACCCGATTCCCGGGATCTATCTAGGGTAGTGCGCTCATCCGCCAAGCCGCCTTCCCTGGCAGGCCAGGGTTACGCATACCTCTGGCGGGGTTTCGCCATGTTTGTCTACGGGGTCTCTCGGGTTCGGCGTACGAGCTCCGCCGCGTGGCGAGCACGGCCACCACGGCCGCGATCTCCTCGGGCGTGGCGTCGCCGCGGACTATGCGCAGGTGGTCGCTCATAGAGGAATGTTCCCATGCTTCTTCGGCGGCAGCGAGGCTCTCTTGTTACGCAACGCGCGAAGAGCCCGGACAACTTGGGGTCGGGTTTCGGATGGCCGAATCACCGAGTCCACATAGCCGCGTTCGGCCGCGATGTACGGATTGGCCAGAGTGTCCTCGTACTCGGTGACGAGCCGGGCGCGCTCGGCGTCGGGGTCGTCGGAGGCCGCCAGTTCGCGCCGGTAGAGGATGTTGACCGCGCCCTGCGCGCCCATGACCGCGATCTGGGCGGTGGGCCAGGCGAGGTTGACGTCCGCGCCGAGGTGCTTGGAGCCCATGACGTCGTACGCGCCGCCGTACGCCTTGCGGGTGATGACCGTGACCAGCGGGACCGTGGCCTCGGCGTAGGCGTACAGGAGCTTGGCGCCGCGGCGGATGATTCCGTTCCATTCCTGATCGGTGCCGGGGAGGAATCCTGGTACATCAACAAAAGTCAGGATCGGAATATTAAAGGCATCACAAGTTCGAATAAATCTGGCGGCCTTCTCGGAGGCGTCGATATCCAGACATCCGGCGAAATGCATGGGTTGGTTGGCGACGACCCCGACCGGCTGGCCGTCCACGCGGCCGTAGCCGACCACGATGTTCGGCGCGAACAGCGCGTGGACCTCCAGGAACTCCCCGTCGTCGAGCACGTGCTCGATCACCTGGTGCATGTCGTACGGCTGGTTGGGGGAGTCGGGGATCACCAGGTCGAGCTCGGGGTCGGGCTCCAGGTCGGCGGCGGCGGCGAAGGCCGGGGCCTCGTCCAGGTTGTTGGAGGGCAGGTAGGACAGCAGCGCCTTGACGTAGTCGAGGGCGTCCTCCTCGTCGGCGGCCTGGTAGTGGGCCACGCCCGACTTGGTGTTGTGCGCGCGGGCGCCGCCCAGCTCCTCGAACGTGACCTCCTCGCCGGTCACCGTCTTGATCACGTCAGGGCCGGTGATGAACATGTGGGACGTCTGGTCCACCATGACAACGAAGTCGGTCAGGGCGGGCGAGTAGACGTGGCCGCCGGCCGCGGCGCCCATGATGAGCGAGATCTGCGGGATCACGCCGGATGCGTGCACGTTCCGCTTGAAGATCTCCGCGTAGAGGCCCAGCGCGACCACGCCCTCCTGGATGCGCGCGCCGCCGCCCTCGTTGATGCCGATGATCGGGCACCCGGTCTTGAGCGCCAGGTCGATCACCTTGACGATCTTCTCGCCGTACACCTCGCCGAGGGAGCCGCCGAAGACCGTGACGTCCTGGGAGAACACGCAGACCTGGCGGCCGTCGATCGTGCCGTGGCCGGTGATGACGCCGTCGCCGTACGGCCGCCGCTTCTCCAGCCCGAACATCGTGGACCGGTGGCGGGCGAACTCGTCGAACTCCACGAACGAGCCCTCGTCGAGCAGCGCGAGCACCCGCTCGCGCGCGGTCATCTTGCCCTTGGCGTGCTGTTTGTCCACCGCCGACGACGAGCCGGCGTGCACGGCCTCGTCGAGCCTTCGCTCCAGGTCGGCGATCTTGCCCGCGGTGGTGTGGATGTCCGGCATCTCCGGCATGGGATCGGCGGCTGCGCTCATGCGCGTTAGGCTAACCCGTCCTCCTAGAGTGGATCCATGACGGATGCGGTTCGCTCCCACGGCCTGTACAAGCGCTATGGCGCGCAGGTCGCGGTGGCCGGGGTCGACCTCGTGGTCCCGGCGGGCAGCTTCGCGGGCCTGGTCGGTCCCAACGGGGCCGGCAAGACCACCACGCTGAGCATGATCACGGGGCTGCTGCGGCCAGACGGCGGCCAGGCCGCGATCGACGGGTTCGACGTCTGGCGCGACCCGGTCGCCGTCAAGGCGCGCATCGGCGTGCTGCCCGAGGGGCTGCGGCTGTTCGAGCGGCTGTCGGGCCGCGAGCTGCTGCTCTACAACGGCCGGCTGCGCGGCATCCCCAAGGCCGACGTCGAGCAGCGCGCGGGCGAGCTGCTCGACGTGATGGACCTGACCGGCGCCGCCGACAAGCTCGTCGTCGACTACTCCACCGGCATGCGCAAGAAGATCGGGCTGGCCGCGGCGCTGCTGCACAACCCGTCCGTGCTCTTCCTCGACGAGCCGTTCGAGGGGGTCGACCCGGTCAGCTCCAACACCCTGACCGAGGTGCTGCGACGTTTCACCGCCTCCGGCTCGACGGTCATCTTCTCCAGCCACGTCATGGACCTCGTCGAGCGGCTGTGCGACTGGGTGTCGGTGATGAGCGGCGGTCACATCGTCGCCCAGGGGCCGCTGGATCAGGTGCGTGGCGGCTCCAGCCTCAACGAGGCGTTCATGCGGCTGGTCGGCGGCGGCTCCCGCGCCCACGGCGAGGCCGGGCTGAGCTGGCTCGGCGCCCGCCCCGGAAACCAGCCCCCGACCGCAACCCCTGCCGCGCCCCCTGCCACGCCCCCGACCGTGCCCCCCCGCCGCCGCCGCGCCCCAGGACACGCCGTGAGCGCCGCCGGGGCCGTCCCGGACAGAGCCGGCAGGGGGTCCGCCGTCACGGGGTCGCCCGTGGCGACGGCCGCGCTGTTCGCGCGGCTCAAGCTGCGCCTGCTGGTCGGCAACCTGCGCGGCGATGTGCAGCGCAAGCTCGGCTTCGTCTTCACCCTGCTCGCCGCGGCCGGCCTGGCCGTGCTCGGGTTCCTGCTGATGAGCCTGCTCAGGCTGGCGCCCTCCGACGTCGCCGCCGAGCTGGTGATCGTCGCGTTCGCGTTCTTCCTGGTGAGCTGGATGATCGTGCCGCTGCTGGCGTTCGGGCTCGACGACACGCTCGACCCGGCGCGGCTGTCGCTGTTCCCGCTGCGTACGCGCGAGCTGGCCGTCGGGCTGTTCACCGCGTCCGCGACGGGCGCGTGGCCGCTGGCGATGCTGGTCGTCACGGCCGGCGCGCTGGTCGGGCTGCCCACGGGCATCGGGGGCGTGCTGCTCGGCGTGCCCGCGGTGCTGCTGCAGTTCGCGCTCTGCGTGGTCACCTCGCGGCTGATCACCACCTCGCTGTCCGGGGCGCTGCGCAGCCGACGCGGACGTGACGTGCTGGCCGTGGCCGCCCTGTTCGTGGTGCTGCTGGCGCAGCTGCCCAACCTGCTGATGAACCGCGGCCTCGGCGACCCCGCCGCGATCCTCCACCGGCTGGCCGGCGTCCTGCGCTGGACGCCGCCGGGCATGGCCGCGCACGCCATGGCCGACGGCGGCCTGGTCGGCGTGGCGGAGCTGGCCGCCGTCGCGGCGCTGGTCGTGGTGGTCGCCTGGCTGTGGATCAAGGCGCTCGGCCGAGCCCTGGTCTCGCCGGACGCCTCGACGCAGGCGGCCTCCGTCCGCCGGGAGCGCGGCCTGACCGACCGGCTCCTGCCCGACGGGCCGCTGGCGGCCGTGGTGACCAAGGAGCTGAAGTACATCAGGCGGGAGCCGAGGTTCCGCGTGGGCTGGTTCTCGTCGGTCGTGGTGACCGTCGTCCTGGCGTTCTCGCTGAACAACAGCACCGGAGGGCAGGCGGGGCCGGTGCTGCCGGTGCTGATCACCGGCATGGGCGCGCTGATGATCTCGTTGCAGTCGGGCAACGCGTTCGGCATCGACGGGCGTTCCCTGTGGATGAACGCCGTGGCCTTCGGCTCGGAGGAGGACCTGCGCCGCGACCTGGCCGGCCGCCACCTGGCCAACAGTCTGGTCGCCACGCCGCTGCTGCTGCTCGTGGCGGTCGCGGCGGCGTTCCTCACCGGCAGCCAGGAGGCCGTCGTGCCGGCGTTCCTGACCGGGCTGGGCGCGCTCGGCGTCGGGCTCGGGGTCGGCTCGGTGACCAGCGTGACGATTCCGTACACGCTGCCCGAGCGGATGAACGCCTTCAGCGGCGCCGCGCCCGGCCAGGGCGGTCAGGCGTTCGCGTCGTCGATGGGGGCGATGCTCGGGATCGCGCTGATGTCGCTGCCGATCGTGCTGCCGCTGGCGTTCGGGCTGACGTGGGTCTCGGTGCTCGCGCCCTTCTACGGCCTGCTGATCGAAGTGCTCGGCAGACGCCTCGCCGGCAAGATCGGCTTCCCTCGCCTCCCGGAGCTCCTGGCGGCCGTCTCCAAGCCGAGTTGAGCCGGCCTCACTCCGTGAGGCCGGCTCGATCGCCGTATGCCGTCACCTTCCCCCGCTCTGGTCGCTGCGCTCCCGCCGCTCCTCCAGGTGACGGCGCTCCGTCGCTTACTGGCCTCACTCCGTGAGGCCGGCTCGATCGCCGGATGCCGTCACCTTCCTCCGCTCTGGTCGCTGCGCTCCCGCCGCTCCTCCAGGTGACGGCGCTCTCTCGCGGTGGTCTAGTCCAATGGGCGAGACCGCCATGCGGTCGCGGAAAGTGAGTCGATACCCTTCGAAGCATGATTGACCAGGGGCTCGAGCGTCGTAGTGCCGCCGTGACCGAGATGCCTGACGAGCTGCGCCACGACGTGCGCATGCTCGGCAAGCTGCTCGGCCAGGTGATCGCCGAACAAGGTGGCGAAGACCTGCTGGCCGACGTCGAACGGTTGCGCAAAGCCGTCATCGCGGCGCGCAGAGGCGAGATTTCCGCCGACGAGATCACCGAAATGGTCGCCGGATGGGAGATCGAGCGGGCGGTCGCGGTCGCCCGCGCGTTCACCTGCTACTTCCACCTGGCGAACCTGGCCGAGGAGCACTACCGGATCCGCACGCTGCGCGAGCGCGACGCCGAGGGGAGGGTGCAGCGGGAGTCGCTGGCGCAGGCCGTCCACGAGCTCGGCGAGGAGCGCGTGAGCGAGCTGCTGCAGGGGCTGGAGCTGCACCCGGTGCTGACCGCGCACCCCACCGAGGCGCGCAGGCGGGCGGTCGTCACCGCCATCCAGCGCATCAGCGGCCAGCTCACCGAGTACAACGCGCCCGGGCGCGGCGCGTCCGAGCGCGCTGAGAGCAGGCGCCGCCTGCTGGAGGAGATCGACCTGCTGTGGCGGACGGCCCAGCTGCGCTCCACCAAGCTCGACCCGCTCGACGAGGTGCGCACCGCCATGGCCGCCTTCGACGAGACGCTGTTCCGCATGGTGCCCCAGGTCTACCGCTCGCTCGACGCGGCGCTCGACGCGGGCACCGGCACCCGTCCGCCGCTGGCCAGGCCGTTCATCCGCTACGGAAGCTGGATCGGCGGCGACCGCGACGGCAACCCCAACGTCACCGCCAAGGTCACCCGCGACACGATCCAGATCCAGTCCGAGCACGTGCTGACCGCCCTGGAGACGGCCTGCACGCGCATCGCCCGCACGCTGACCGCCTCCGCCCAGTTCTCGCCCTGCTCGGCCGAGCTGAAGGGCGCGCTGGCCGCGGCCGTCGACGCGCATCCCGAGCTGGTCTCCGAGCTGGCCACCCGGTCGCCGCGCGAGCCGCACCGCCAGTGGCTGCTGTACGTGGCCGCCCGCATCGCCGCCACCCGCCGCCGCGACCTCGACCTCGCCTACCGCGCGCCCGCCGAGCTGCTGGCCGACCTGCGCCTGATGCAGGAGTCGCTGGCGGGCAGCGCGCCGCGGCAGGCGTACGGGGAGCTGCAGCACCTCGTCTGGCAGGTCGAGACGTTCGGCTTCCACCTGGCCGAGCTGGAGGTGCGCCAGCACTCGCAGGTGCACGCGGCGGCCCTGGAGGAGATCAGGGCCGGCGGCGAGCTGTCGGAGCGCACCGAGGAGGTGCTGGCCACGATCCGGGTGATCGCCTGGATCCAGGAGCGGTTCGGCGTCACGGCCTGCTCCCGCTACGTGGTCTCCTTCACCCGTTCGGCCGACGACATCGCGGCCGTCTACGAGCTGGCCGGGCACGCTCTGGGCGACCGGGCGCCGGTGCTCGACGTGGTGCCGCTGTTCGAGTCGGGCCAGGACCTGGCGAACTCGCCGCGCGTGCTGAGCGGCATGCTGGAGATCCCGCAGATCCAGGACCGCCTGGCCGCGACCGGCCGGCGCATGGAGATCATGCTCGGCTACTCCGACTCGGCCAAGGAGCTCGGCCCGGCGGCCGCCACCCTCCGCCTCTACGAGGCGCAGGAGGAGCTGACCGTGTGGGCCCACGAGCACGACGTCAAGCTGCGCATGTTCCACGGCCGCGGCGGCGCGCTCGGCCGCGGCGGCGGCCCGGCCAACCGGGCGGTGCTGGCGCAGGCGCCGGGCTCGGTCGCGGGCCGCTTCAAGGTTACCGAGCAGGGCGAGGTCATCTTCGCTCGTTACGGGCACATCGCCATCGCCCGCCGCCATCTGGAGCAGGTCACCAACGCCGTGCTGCTGGCCTCCTCGCCCACGGTCGGCGCCCGTACGGCGGCCGCCGCCGAGCGGTTCCGCGGCCTGGCCCAGCAGGTGGCCACGGCCTCGGAGGAGGCCTACCGGGCGCTCACCGAGGCCCCCGGGTTCCCCGAGTGGTTCGCGCTGGTCAGCCCGCTGGAGGAGATCGGCTCGCTGCGGCTCGGCTCCCGTCCGGCCCGCCGCGGCCTGGGCGCGCCGCGCTCGCTGGACGACCTGCGGGCCATCCCGTGGGTGTTCGCCTGGGCGCAGACCCGCGTCAACCTGCCCGGCTGGTACGGCCTGGGCACCGGCCTGGCCGCCGTCGGCTCCCTCGACGAGCTGCGCGCGGCCTACGCCGAATGGCCGCTGTTCAACGCGATGCTGGACAACGCCGAGATGTCGCTGGCCAAGACCGACCGGTCGATCGCCAAGCGCTACCTGGCCCTCGGCGGCCGCGACGACTTCGCCCGCCAGGTGCTGGAGGAGTACGACCGCACCCGCGAGCTGGTGCTGCGGGTGACCGGTCACACGCGGCTGCTGGAGAACCGCAAGGTGCTCTCGCGGGCCGTGCAGCTGCGCGACCCGTACGTCGACGCGCTGTCGCACCTGCAGCTGCGGGCGCTGCGCGCGATGCGCACCGAGGACCTGTCGGAGCAGGAGCGCGAGCGGCTGTCCACGTTGCTGCTGCTGTCGGTCAACGGCGTGGCCGCCGGCCTGCAGAACACGGGCTGAGCACGCGCGGACGGCCCGGCGGGTGGCCGGGCCGTCCGAAGTGCGCGCAATCAGCGCAGGCTGTCGAAGAAAGCCGTGATGTCGGAGGTGAGCGCCTCCGTAGCGGTGTGGGCCGTGTAGTGGCCGCGGGCGGGGGCGGGCAGGGTCTTCCACGAGACGATGCCGCGGTGGTCGCGCTCGGCGAAGCGGCGGATCGACTTGAAGTCGCCCTCACCCATCGCCAGCGCGGTCGGGGTGGTCGTCGGCTCCTGCGGCTGCTCCATGCGGGCGTTCTCCCAGTAGAGCCGCAGGGCCGAGCCGGCGGTGCCGGTGAACCAGTGGATCGAGGCGTTGGTCAGCACGAAGTCGTCGTCCAGGTCCTCGTCGAAGAGCTGGGCGAGCCAGCCGACGAGCCCGGCGGGGGAGTCGGCGAGGGCGTGCGCGAGCGTCTGCGGCTGCTGCGACTGCAGGACGTTGAACGCGCCCTTCTCCTTCCAGAACCAGTCGAGCACGGCCAGCCCGGCCTGGTCCTCCTCGCTCAGGTCGGCGAACTCGGCCGGGTCGCCGGAGGGGAAGGAGAACAGCTGGGTGACGTGCACGCCGACGACGTGCTCGGCGTCGATCCGGCCCAGCTCGGGGGAGATCATCGAACCACCGTCGTTGCCGACGGCGCCGTAGCGCTCGTAGCCGAGGCGGGCCATCAGCTCGGCCCACGCCCCGGCGATGCGCCGGTTGTTCCAGCCGAGCTCCTTGGTCGGGCCGGAGAAGCCGAAGCCGGGCAGCGACGGGACGACCACGTGGAAGTGGCGCGACAGCGGCTCGATCGCGTTGAGGTACTCGGCGACGGTGCCGGGCCAGCCGTGGGTGAGGATCAGCGGCAGGGCGTCGGGGTTGTCGGAGCGTACGTGGATGAAGTGGATGTTCTGCCCGTCGATCTCCGTGGTGAACTGCGGGTAGGCGTTGAGCCGGGCCTCCTGGGCGCGCCAGTCGAAGCCGGACTGCCAGTGGGCCACCAGGCGCTTGACCCGCTCGACGCCCACGCCCTGGTCGGCGCCGGGGATCTCGTCGGCGAAGCGGGTGCGCGCGAGCCGGTCCAGCAGGTCGTCGAGGTCGGCCTGGGGGATCTCGACGCGGAACGGGCGGATGCTCATGAGGGGTCCTCTCGACCGAAGAAGCGGAACGGCTTGTTCTGTTCCAACTATAGCAGAACGGAATACTTCATTCCACAACCTTCACAAGGCAGATCCAAGTGACCTCCAAGACCCACCGACGATCATGGGCCCCCTTGACAAGTGCAGAAAGGGACCCCGATGAAGACAGTCTTGCTGCTGGGCGCCATGCTGCTCGGCAGCCTGCTGGCCGCTCCTCCAGCCCAGGCCGCCGCCGCACCGGCGACCTCGGTGACCCAGGTCAAGGCGGCCCTCGCCGACCGGACGGGCGAGTGCCCCACGACGGTGGCCTTCGCCGCCACGGTGGCCGCCAAGGGCAAGGGCACCGTGCGCTACCGCTGGGTACGCGGTGACGGCAGCAAGAGCGCCATCAGGAGCTTCCGCGTCAACGGCGCGCGCAAGGTCGTCGTGCGGGACCGCCAGACGTTCGACCGCGACACGACCGGCTGGCAGGCCGTCGAGGTCCTCGGCAAGCGCGGGCTGTCGGCCAAGGCGCGCTTCCGCGTCGCCTGCGCCGGAGCCGTCCAGCGCTACGACGTCGTCAACCCGCTGCCTGCCCAGCCGCATCGGGCGCTGGTCGCCGCGGCGAGCGTGCAGGCGAGCCCGCCGTCCCACACCGGCACGTGCCCGACCACGGTGACGTTCACCGCGACCATCCAGGTCTCGCGCACCCCTGCCAAGGTCGGCTACCAGTGGATCGACAGCGCCACCGGTGAGAGCGGCCCCGAGGTGATGTACTTCGCGGCCGGCGGCCCGCGCAGCAGGCAGGTCACGCTGCCGCTGTCCGTGGGCGGGTCCACCGAGGGCTGGAAGTCCGTACGGATCCTGAACGCGGGCGGCCACGACTCGGGACGGGCCCCGTACAAGGTGACGTGCAAGACCACCCCGGGACCCACCCCGACCTCGACGCCCACGGGCACCCCGACCAGCACCCCGACCTCGACGCCGACCGGCACCCCGACGTCGACCCCCACGACCACGCCGACCACCGAGCCCCCGGCCAAGCCCGAGGTGGCGATCACCGACCTGACCCCGGACGGCTACGAGGGCTACTGCGACGAGCCGATCGCCTACACCGCCACCGGGCGCGTCACGCTCCCGGCGGGCGGGGCGACCCAGCTGTCCTACTGGTGGCTGCTCGACAACGTCGAGTGGCAGCACCAGGTGCTCGACTTCCCGGCCAGCGGCCAGCCGAGATCGCAGAACGTCTCCGCCGCCTGGTCGCTCGACTCGTCCAGGACCGGCACGCACAAGCTCGGCCTCGTCACCGACCGCGGCCCGGCGCAGCCGGTGGAGCACTCGTTCACCTTCACCTGCGCGAACGAGCCGCAGACGGCGAAACTGACCTTCCACGACATCCAGACGCCCCTCTACACGGGCGACTGCCCCGCCGGCTCCATCGGGCTCACCGTGGACGGCCACATCTCGACGGACAAGGACGTCGACATCCGCTTCCGCGTCGTCGTGGACGGCAAGCCGGGCGTTGTCAGGACCAAGCACATCTACCCCGGATACGCCAACGGCCTGGGCGACTTCTGGTACAGCTCGTTCAAGTCCAGCACCACCGGCAAGGTCCGCATCGAGGTGCTGAACCAGAACCAGCCGACCCTGGAAGCGCCGTACACCGTGACCTGCAAGCCGGTCGACCCGAACCCGGGCACCGTACGCATCAGCGAGTTCCGCCCGGTCGCCTACTACGGCGACTGCGTGCAGGCCCCGTACGTGACCGCGTTCGCAAGCTTCAAGGCCGCGCCGGGCACCGAGATCTCCTACCGATGGGTGATCGACGGGAAGCCCGGGGAGACGTACACGCACCAGGCCAACAGCGGTGGAAACCTCCAGGTGCAGTCCTCCTACTGGCACCGCGACTCCAAGACCGACGGAGTCGTCAAGCTTGAGGTGCTGAACCACAACAAGCCGTCCGCCGCGGGCGTCTACCCCGTGACCTGCCGATAGGCAGACCCGGCCGGGCGCGGGCCCGGCCGGGCCCCGGGGTTCCTCGTGGCCGAGGGCGGTGACGGCTAGGCCGTGACGATCCGCTCCTGACCGGCGTAGACGTTGCAGCGCTCGCCACGCAGGAACCCCACCAGGGTCATCCCGAACTCCCTGGCCAGGTCGACGGCCAGGGACGAGGGCGCCGACACCGCGCAGACCGCCGGGACGCCGGCCGCCAGCGCCTTCTGCATGATCTCGTAGCTGGCCCGGCCGCTGACCATGAGCACGTGCTCGGCCAGCGGCAGCCGGTCCGCCAGCGCCGCCCAGCCGACCAGCTTGTCCACGGCGTTGTGCCGGCCGACGTCCTCGCGCAACGCCAGCAGCGTGCCCGTCGCCGAGAACAGGCCCGCCGCGTGCAGCCCGCCGGTCTTGCCGAACACGCCCTGGGCCGCCCGCAGCGCGCCCGGAAGGCCGTAGAGGACCTCGGGGGTGAGCTGGAGCGAGCCCCTGGGGATCGGCTTGCACCGGCCGTGCAGCGCGTCGAGGCCGGCCGAGCCGCAGACGCCGCACGCGCTGGAGGTGAGGAAGTGCCGGTCGAGCGCGGGCAGGTCGGGCACCGGGCCGTGCAGGCGGACGGTGACGGTGTTGTAGCGGGCCTCGGGCGGCAGGTCGTCGTCCGTGCAGTACGCGATGGCCGCGATGTCGTCCGGCCCGGCCAGGCCCTCGCCGCTGAGGAACCCGGCGGCCAGCTCGAAGTCGTGCCCCGGGGTGCGCATGGTGATGGCCACCGTCTTGCGGGTGCCGTCGCCGCCGGTGAGGCGGATCTCCAGCGGCTCCTCCGTGGCCAGGTCGTCGCGCCGGTCGCGGGCCCCGGAGCCGGCCAGCTCCCGGATGCGGACGCGGGTGGTGGGCCCGGGACGCGCCTTCACAGCGGCCGCACGGTGACGAGCGCGTTGTAGTCGGGGATGCGCGCCTGTGGCGAGCGCCGGGCCTCGTCGAGCAGGACGTTCCCCTCCGGCCAGTGGATCTGCAGGTTGCCCGGCATCAGCGGGGCGCGCAGCACCTTGCCCTGGTAGGAGCGCTCGCCCGCGCGCAGCTCGACCGGCGCGCCGTCGGCCAGGCCGAGCCGGTCGGCGTCGTACGGGCTCATCAGCACGGCCTCGCGCGCCGCGCCGTTGAAGCCGTCGAGCCGCTCGTGGACCATGCTGTTGAACTGCTTGCCGCGCCTGGTCGCGACCTTGAACGTGCCGTCGGGGCGCTCAAGGGCGGGCGGCTCGACCACGGAGAAGACGGCCAGCCCGTCGGGCGTCTGGAAGCGGCCGTCGGCGAAGAGGTGGCGGCCGCCGTACTGGACGTTGTCCCCGAACTTCCGCAACCCGGAGATGCCCTGGTAGAACGGCACGACCTGCTCGATCTCCGCACGGATCTGCGGAGTGCCGGTGAACCGCACATGGTCGGCTATCTCCGGACGGGTACGGGCGGCCAGCTCGGAGAAGATCTTCCACTCCGGCCACGCCTCGCCCACGCGCGGCCCCTCGACCTCGGGCGAGAAGATGATCCGCCGCTCGGTGGAGGTCTCGGTCACGCCGCCGACCATCTCGTAACGCGTCTGGGCGGGCAGCAGCAGCACGTCGCCCTCGCCCGGCACGAGCATCTGCGAGGAAAGCACGATGTCGATGTGCACCCGCAGCCCCAGCCTGGACAGCGCCTCCCGGCAGTAGGCCGGGTCGGGCAGCACCTCCAGGAAGTTGCCGCCGGAGGAGACGAGCGCGTCGAGCTCGCCCCGGTGGGCCGCGTCGATCATGTCGGTCGCGGTCAGCCCGGCCGTGTCGGGCACCTGGAAGCCCCACAGGTCGGTGAACTTGGCGGCGTTGGCGGACGTGATCGGCAGGCCGCCGGGGAAGCCGGTCGCGTACGCGCCCATCTCGGCCCCGCCCTGCACCCCGCTGTGCCCCCGGATCGGCATCAGCCCGCACTTGTCGCGCCCGAGGAAGCCGCGCGCGAGCGCCAGGTTGACGATCGCCCGGACGTTGTCCTCCCCGTAGGCGTGCTGGGTGATGCCCATCGACCAGACCAGCACCGCCGAGCGCGCCTTGCCGAGCAGCTCGGCCAGCCGGAACATCTGCTCCTTGGTCGCCCCCGAAAGCGCTTCGAGCTCGGCCCACGACTGGGCCTCGACGGCCTTGCGCGCCTCCTCGAACCCGGACGTGCGCCCGGTCACGAACGCCTTGTCCACCCAGTCGTTCTCGATGAGGTGCTTGAGCACGCCGTTGAGGAAGCCGATGTCGCCGCCGACGTTCACGCCGAAGAACTCGTCGGTGATCTTCGTGCCGAACAGCGCGGACTCGGCGTTGGAGGGCACCCAGTACTTGTCCATGCCCGGCTCGCGGTAGGCGTTGACCATGGCGATCCGGGTGCCGGCCTTCTTGGCGTGGTAGAGGTACTTCATCGCGACCGGCTGGTTGTTCGACGGGTTCGAGCCGATGAAGACGATCAGGTCCGAGCCGATCCAGTCGGTGTAGGAGCAGGTCGTGGCCGCCGCGCCGATGGTCTGCTTGAGCGCGACCGTCGAGGGCGAGTGGCAGATGCGGGCGGCGTTGTCGACGTTGTTCGTGCCGAGCGCCCGCACCGCCTTCTGCGCCGCGTAGTAGTTCTCGTTGGGCACCCCGCGGCTGGTCAGGTACGTGCCGAAACGCGCGCCGCGCAGCCGCTCGGCCGCCACCCGCAGCGCCTCGTCCCACGTGAGGCGGGTGAAGCCGGGCTCGCCGGCCCGCCGCAGCATCGGGTACGGCAGCCGCCCCAGCTCCCGCAGCTCCGCGCTCTTGCGCCCGGTCAGCCCGGAGACGTCGCGCAGCAGCGACACGTCGAGCGCGGGCATGGTGTTGAGCGGCAGTAGGCGCAACCTGATGTTGCACAGGTGGATCTCGTCCATCGTCCAGTCGCGCATGCCGTGCGTGCCGAGCGCGCAGCCGTCGCAGGTGCCCTGGTTGAGTATGCGCCAGGCGTAACGCCTGTTCCCCTTGACCGACCTGAACGCCTTCCACAGCTCCAGGTAGTTGTTCGGCTTGCGCAACCCGAGGCCGAAGGGCCGCCACGAAGCCCAGTTGCGAGGGTCAGGACGTCTGCTCATCCCCCCATCTTTACCCCTCATGCGGACTTCGAGACCAGCCGGTGCGGTGCGACGACCTCGGCGCGGGTTCGGCCAAGATAGGGGGATGGCCTCCTCGCGCTACTCCGACCTCGACCGTCCGCCGCTCTCGGAGGCCGCGCTCAACCGCGCGCTCGTGCGTCCGGGCGGCTTGTGGACGGGCGTCACCGTCGTCGAGACCACCGGCTCGACCAACGCCGACCTCGCCCTGGCCGCCCAGGCCGGGGCCGAGCAGGGCCGGGTGCTGGTGGCCGAGTCGCAGGTCGCCGGCCGGGGCCGGCTCGACCGTGCCTGGTCGGCGCCGCCGCGGTCGGGGCTGACGTTCTCCGTCCTGCTCAGGCCCACGGCGCCGGTTCCGACCCAGGGGTGGCTGCCGCTGCTGTACGGCGTGGCCGCCGTCTCCGCCGTGCGCCGGCTGGCCGAGGTCGACGTGCGCCTGAAGTGGCCCAACGACCTGCTGGTGGGCGAGCGCAAGCTGGCCGGGGTGCTGGCCGAGCGGGTCGACGACGCCGTCGTCATCGGCATGGGGCTCAACGTCTCGCTGCGCGCGGAGGAGGTCCCGGTCGAGACGGCCACGTCGCTGGCCATCGAGAAGGCGGCCTGCGTCGACCGCGACCCGCTGCTGCGGGCCGTGCTGCGCGAGGTCGAGAGCCACTACCGCGAGTGGGAGGCGGCCGGCGGCGACGCCGAGGCCGCCGGGCTGCGCGCCGCCTACCTCGCCGCCAGCGCCACGGTCGGCCGCGACGTCCGGGTGGAGCTGCCGGGCGAGCAGGTGCTGACCGGGCGGGCCACCGGCATCGACGGGTCCGGCCACCTCCAGGTGGAGTCCGGCGGCGAGCGCTACACGCTGGGCGCCGGAGACGTCGTGCACGTGCGGGCCGCCCGATGAGCAAGGGCGTAGCCGCTCGGCCGGGTTGGTGGCAGCATGTGCGGCATGACCCTTCCCGACCACCATCTGACGCAGGGTGAGCAGCGCGTCCGATCCTTCCATCCCCACTGGAAGCGCCTTGTCGGCCCGTTCTTCGCGCTGATCCTCATCGCCGCGGCAGCGGGTGCGGCCCTCTACTTCTTCCCCACCGCGTGGGGGGAGAGCGTCACCTCCTACGGCAGGATCGCCGTCGTCGTCATCGCCGTGATCCTGCTGACGATCTTCTCGTTCGTGCCCTACCTGCAGTGGAAGAACACGGGGTACGTCCTGACCACCCACCGGTTCACGATCAGCATGGGCGTGCTCAACAAGTCCACCGACGAGATCCCGATGGCCAAGGTCAACACCGTCAGCTCCGACCAGACGTTCATGGAACGCATGCTCGGCTGCGGCACGCTGACCGTCGAGTCCGCGGGCGAGCGCGGCCAGATCGTCCTGCGCGACATCCCGCGCATCCAGGACGTCCGCATGGACCTGTTCAAGCTGGTCGAGGACGCGTCCGACGGAGAGATCGACGGCCACTGAGGTTGGCGTAGCCTGCTGATCGTGAACGCCACCCAACCGCCCGGCAGGCCGACGGCCGAGCAGATCGAGCGCGCGCTCGTCGGCATGCCGGCCCGCCACACCCGCGCGCAGGTCGCGGCCGGGGCCGGGGTGTCGCAGGAGCTCGCCCAGCGCATCTGGCGGGCGCTCGGCTTCGCCCAGTTCCCCGACGACGCCGTGGCGTTCAGCGACGCCGACGTGGCCGCGCTGCGCCGGGTGCGCAGCCTGATCGACGGCGGCCTGCTCGACGAGCAGACCGTCATCCGCATGGCCCGCGCGCTCGGCCAGACCACCGCCAGGCTGGCGCAGTGGCAGGCCGAGATCGTGATCGGCACGATGGTCCCGGACTCGCGCACCGACGCCGACCTGAACGGCGTCCTCGACACGGCCAAGGCCCTCCTGCCCGACTTCGAGCACCTGCTGGTGCACGTGTGGCGGGCCCAGCTCGCCGCCGCCGGCACCCGCCTGCTGGCCGTCGCCGACGACCAGGACGAGCGGGGGCCGGCCCGCGTGTCGATCGCCGTCGGCTTCGCCGACCTGGTCTCCTTCACCCGGCGTTCGCGCGAGCTGGACGAGCGGGCGCTGGCCTCGCTGGTCGAGGGCTTCGAGTCGCGCGCCGCCGACGTGGTGGCCGCGCACGGCGCGCGGCTGGTCAAGACGCTCGGCGACGAGGTGCTGTTCACCGCGCCCGCCCCGGCCCAGGCCGCGTCGATCGCCCTCGACCTCGCCGAGAGCCTGGAGCTGCGCATCGGCATGGCGTACGGGCCGGTCGTGCCCATGATGGGCGACGTGTTCGGCACCACCGTCAACCTGGCCGCCCGGCTCACGGCCATCGCCCGGCCGGGCACGATCCTGGTCGACTCCGAGCTGGCCGAGGGCCTGGCCGGAGCGCCGGACGGGATCGAGGTGCACAAGATCCGGAGGCGGCCCGCAAGAGGGCTCGGCGTGGTCCAGCCCTATGTCTTGCGGAGATCATCCTCCTGACACAAGATGGCTGCCATGCCGTACGAAGTGCAGGGCGTGATCGCCCGCGGTAAGGGCCAGGAAGTTTCGCTGGAGACGGTGGTCGTCCCCGACCCCGGGCCGGGCGAGGCGGTGGTGAACGTGCAGGCCTGCGGGGTCTGCCACACCGACCTGCACTATCGCGAGGGCGGGATCAACGACGACTTCCCCTTCCTGCTGGGCCACGAGGCCGCGGGCACGGTCGAGGCCGTCGGCGAGGGCGTCACCGGGCTGGCGCCCGGCGACTTCGTGATCCTCAACTGGCGCGCGGTGTGCGGCCAGTGCCGCGCCTGCCTGCGCGGCCGGCCGTGGTACTGCTTCGCCACCCACAACGCCACCCAGAAGATGACGCTCAAGGACGGCACCGAGCTGTCGCCCGCGCTCGGCATCGGCGCGTTCCTGGAGAAGACGCTGGTGGCGGCCGGCCAGTGCACCAAGGTGTCGGCCGAGGCGCCGGCCCAGGTCGCGGGCCTGCTGGGCTGCGGCGTGATGGCCGGCATCGGCGCGGCGATCAACACCGGCGGCGTGACGCGCGGCGACAGCGTGGCCGTGATCGGCTGCGGCGGCGTCGGCGACGCGGCGATCCTCGGGGCGTCGCTGGCCGGGGCGTCCCGGATCATCGCCGTCGACGTGGACGACCGCAAGCTGGAGTGGGCCCGCGGGTTCGGCGCCACGCACACGGTCAACTCGCGGGAGAACGACCCGGTCGAGGCGATCCGCGACCTGACCGGCGGGTTCGGCGCGGACGTGGTGATCGAGGCGGTCGGCCGGCCGGAGACGTACGAGCAGGCGTTCTACGCCCGCGACCTGGCCGGCACGGTGGTCCTGGTGGGCGTGCCGACGCCGGAGATGCGGCTGGAGCTGCCGCTGCTCGACGTGTTCGGCCGCGGCGGCGCGCTGAAGTCGTCCTGGTACGGCGACTGCCTGCCCTCACGGGACTTCCCTATGCTGATCGACCTGTTCCTGCAGAACCGGCTGCCGCTCGACCGGTTCGTCACCGAGACGATCGGGCTCGACCAGGTCGAGGAGGCGTTCGCGAAGATGCACCGCGGCGAGGTGCTGCGCTCGGTGGTGGTGCTCTGATGATCGACCGCGTCATCACCTCCGGCACGTTCTCGCTCGACGGCGGCACCTGGGAGGTCGACAACAACGTCTGGCTGGTCGGCGACGCGCGCGAGGTCGTGATCATCGACGCCGCGCACGACGCCGACGCCATTGCCGCGCGGGCCGGCGGCCGCCGGGTCAAGGCCATCGTGTGCACCCACGCCCACAACGACCACGTCAACGCCGCCGCCCGGCTGGCCGAGCTGACCGGCGCGCCGATCCTGCTGCACCCGGCCGACCAGGTGCTCTGGGAGCAGGTGTACGGGCCGGAGGTGGCGTATACGCCGCTGGCCGACGGCGAGAAGATCACGGTGGGCGGGGTGGCCCTGGAGGTGCTGCACACGCCGGGCCACTCGCCGGGCGCGGTCTGCCTGCACGTGCCCGACGCGGGCGTGCTGTTCAGCGGCGACACGCTGTTCAAGGGGGGCCCCGGGGCGACCGGGCGGTCGTACTCGTCGTTCGACACGATCATCGAGTCGATCGCCGGGCGGCTGCTGTCCCTGCCGCCCGAGACGGTCGTGCACACCGGTCACGGCGACTCCACGTCCATCGGGGCGGAGGCGCCGCACCTGGAGGAGTGGCGGGCGAGGGGCCACTGACCTGCGGGGTCAGGTGACTGTGACGCCTCTAACATAGGCAAGCCTTACCGAAGTGAGCTATCTTAGGTGTGCCTAACCTAAAGGCGTCCCCTTCTGCTCGCTTGAGAGGCCTGTCTCCGGATGTATGTGTGCATTTGTCGTGCTGTGACCGAGAACGAGGTCCACGACTGCATCGCCTCCGGGGCGAAGAGCGCGAAACAGATTCGCGACACCACTGGGGCTGGTGGGGACTGTGCCCGTTGTGTACGGAAGATCTGTGCGATCCTGAAGCAGTCTGAAGAACTGACGACCGCATAGCCGCACCGTGACGAGGGGCCCGTTCATGCAGGGCGACAAGCAGATCATCGAACTCCTCAACGAACAGCTGACCGCCGAGCTCACGGCGATCAACCAGTACTTCCTGCACGCGAAGATGCAGGAGAACTGGGGATACACCAAGCTGGCCAAGCACACGCGCGACGAGTCCTTCGAGGAGATGCGCCACGCCGAACGGCTGACCGACCGCATCCTGTTCCTCGAAGGGCTGCCCAACTACCAGCGCCTCGGCACGCTGCACATCGGCCAGACCGTCGAGGAGCAGCTCAAGGCCGACCTGGAGGTCGAGCTGGCGGTGGTCGAACGGCTGCGCCCGGCGATCCAGCTGATGAGGGAGAAGGGCGACATCACCTCCGCCCGCATCTTCGAGGACATCCTCGAGGACGAGGAGGAGCACATCGACTACCTGGAGACCGAGCTGGGCCTGATGCGCAGCCTGGGCGAGCAGCTCTACCTCGCCCGCTACGCCGAGCCCCAGTCCGTCGACGACTAGATCAGCCGATGGTCAGCGGCAGGGTGTAGTTGGCGCTGCGCAGGAGGGGCTCGAAGCCGGCGCGGGTGTAGACGCCGACGGCTCCCGTCGGGTTGTGCGCGTCGACGCCCAGCCCCGCGGTGTCGAACCCCTGGTCGCGGTAGGCGGCCAGCGCGCACGCGATCATCGCGCTCGCCACGCCCTTGCCGCGCCACTCGCGGAGCGTGCCGATGATCTGGATCCAGGCCCGGCGCGCCCCGGCCTGCTCGTTGTACCCCTCGAACGTGTGCGTGAGCAGCATGCCCACGACCTGTCCCTCGTGCAGGGCCACGAACGAGGACTCGGGGAGGAAGTGCCGGGTGCCGACGATGTAGGCCTGCCAGCTCTCCGGCGTGTGCGGGACGTTGCCCCAGTGGTCGACGAACGACTCGTTGCGCGCCTGGCGGGCGCCCTCGTCGAACTCGGGGGCCCAGGTGACGACGGACACGCCGTCGGGGGGCGTGAACCGGGGCAGCTCTCCGGCGAGTGACCGTCCCATGTAGGCGAACCAGCGGTTCGGGGTGAACCCGGCGCCTTCGGCCAGCGCCTTGAGACCGGCGTTGGCGTCGTACACGTTGAGGTGGAGCTCCAGCGGGACGCCGGGAAAGGCCTTGGCGCTCAGCACGGGCGCCGTGTCGATGCCCCAGTCGAGCAGGCGCCGGCCGAGGCCGCGCCTGCGGTGTCCGGGGTGCACGCCGCCCAGCATGCGCATGGTGTGGGCGTCGGTCACGGACTGCCTGACCGGCAGGTAGCCGTAGGCGACGATCCTGCCGGCGTCCCGGGCCGCGAGGGTGCCCGCGTCCAGGTCGAGCAGGGGGTGGGAGAGCTGCTTCCGTACGTCTTCGAGGTCGTGGACCTCGCCGGTCCTGTCCTCGGCCTCGATCGCGGTCAGCAGGTCGGCGAGCGGCTCGGCGTCGTCACGGGTCAGCGGTCCCCACTTCAGGCTCATGGCCCGCAGCCTAGGCGAGCCCGGCACGGCACCCCAATGGCCGCAGTGTACGGATGTCGGGACAATCCGGCGTCCTGGACCAGAGCCCCCGTTCTCTCCGGCCCCACCGCCCCCGGGCCGTCCACGGCGGCCTGACGGATACTGGGGGAGGCGAGCCCAGGACACCTGTGAGGGAGTGGTCTCCATGCTCTATCTCTTCGGCTTCGAGCGCATCGGCGTGGCCGTCGGCGACCTGTACTTCGTCGACCCCGACCCGGGGGAGCACCAGGAGGGCGCCGAGCACGGCGTGCGCCTGGAGATCCGCAGGCTCGCGCCGGGCGAGCTCAAGGGGTCGATCTACTCGGCCCGTCCGATCGTCGTCGATGAGCTCATCTGGCGGGTCGACCTGCTGGAGTCGGTCGACGGCACGCCGGGCAGCTTCGACCGTACGCACCACCACCCGGGCTCCAGCGGCTGGGAGCCCGACCGGCGGGTGTTCGACGAGGAGCTGTCGGCCGAGCCGCTGAAGTGGCTGGGGGAGCGGCTGGCCGACCTCGACGGCGTGCTGCGGCAGTCGGGCGTCGATCCCGCCGAGGTCGGCCCGGACGACGCGGCGAGCCTGCGGGAGACCGCCCCCGAGATCGTCGACACGGTCCGCCGCCTGCTCGACCGGGTACGCGCCGGCGAGCTCGGCACCGCCCCGGCCGGCGGCCCGGCGGCCTCCGTCCGGTCGAGCTGGCTCTGAACGGCACGTTCCAGGCATTCCGGCGCCCGGATCGGGGTATCACGCTCCGGGCGCCGCGCCAGAGGGCGACGCGTCCCGCGGATGCGGGCGTCCGTGGTGTGATGGGAAAGCCTGGAGCGCTTTGTGTTTTCCCCTCGATAATCGCGGTAATTTAATCACGACTAACCCTTATTTAGCTTCGTTTGCCCAGGTCAATGGATAGGTCAACGACAAGTCAAACCGCGCGCTGTGCCCGGGAAACGATCGCCTAAGGTCCTACGATCGCTTCATGACCTGCGTACTTCTCGCCGAGGATGACACCTCGATCTCCGAGCCACTCGCGCGTGCGCTACGCCGCGAGGGCTATCAGGTAGAGGTGAGCCCCGACGGCCCGCAGGCCCTGGAGAGGGCCCTGTCGGGCGGCATCGACCTCATCGTTCTCGACCTCGGGCTGCCAGAGATGGACGGTCTGGAGGTCGCCCGCCGGATCCGTGCCGAGGGGCACGGCACCCCGGTTCTGATACTCACGGCCCGCGTCGACGAGGTGGACACCGTCGTCGGCCTCGACGCCGGCGCCGACGACTACGTGACCAAGCCGTTCCGGCTGGCCGAGTTGCTCGCCCGGGTGCGCGCGCTGCTGCGGCGCGGCACCTCCGAGACCCCGGTCGTGCAGGGGGTCCGCATCGACGCCGACTCCCGCCGCGCCTGGATGGGGGAGAAGGAGCTGCACCTGACGACCAAGGAGTTCGACCTGCTGCGGGTCCTGGTCCGCGACGCCGGCAAGGTCGTCACCCGGGAGCAGATCATGCGCGAGGTGTGGGACACCAACTGGTGGGGTTCCACCAAGACCCTCGACATGCACATCTCCTGGCTGCGCCGCAAACTCGGCGACGATGCCGCCAAGCCCCGATACATCACGACGGTCCGGGGAGTCGGCTTCCGGTTCGAACGCGAGTAGGCGCATGCGCCGTCGACTGCTCTCCTCCACACTGGTCGTCGCGGTCATCGCGGTCCTGTTGCTGGGGGTCCCCCTGGGCGTCGTGGTCAGTCGTCTGATCGTCGACGAGGCGGCTCAGGAGCTCGGGGCGGAAGCCAAACGTCTTGTGGGCGAGGTCGAGTACGCCCGGGTCCAGGAGACCCCGCTCGACCCGCAACAACTGGAGCAGAAGTACCCGGGCAGGTACATCCAGATCTGGGAACGCGGAACCCCTCTGCGGGTGACCGTCGTCGGCACGGCGCCGGCGTCGGGTCACCTGATGACCGAGGACGCACAGACCAACACCGGTGTCTACGTCCGGATCAGTCGTGACCGGGATCAGGTCGAGCGCGACGTCCGGGCCAGGCTGCTGCTGATCGTGGCGCTGGCCGTCGCGGCGCTCGCGGTGGCCGTCAGCCTGGCCGTCGTGCAGTCACGCAGACTGACGCTGCCCCTGCAGGACCTGGCGAAGATCGCCGAGCGGCTGGGGTCGGGCGACGCGCGGCCCAGCAAGCACCGCTACGGCATCCCCGAGCTGGACCGCGTGGCCCAGGTGCTCGACCGCAGCGCCACCCGCATCTCCGACCTGCTCACCCGCGAACGCGAGTTCGCCACCGACGCCTCCCATCAGCTCCGCACGCCCCTGACCGGCCTGACCATGCGCCTGGAGGAGATCGTCGCCGCCTCGAACGAGCCGGAGGTCGTCCGCGAGGAGGGCGAGGCAGCCATCGTGCAGGCCGAGCGCCTGACCGCGGTGATCGACGAGCTGCTCGCGGCGGCCCGTCGCCAGCGCCACGCCCAGGCCGAGCCCGTCGCCATCGACGAGGTGCTCATCCAGCAGATCACCGAGTGGGAGCCGGTCTTCCGCGAGGCGGGCCGCACGCTGCACCTCGACGGCACCCGCGGGCTGAAGGCGATGGCCACCACCGGCGGCTTCGGCCAGGTCATCGCCTCGCTGCTGGAGAACTCCCTGCGCCACGGCGGCGGCACGGTCACCGTCACCAGCACCTGCGGCGACAACTACATCGTGATCGAGGTCGCCGACGAGGGCCCCGGCATCGCCGACGAGATCGCACCCAAGATCTTCGAACGGAACGTCAGCGGCGGTGGCGGCACCGGCCTCGGGCTCACTCTCGCCCGCGCGCTGGCCGCCGCCGACGGCGGACGGCTGGAACTGGTGCGCCGCCGGCCGGCGACGTTCGCCATCTTCCTGCGCCCGGCCGAGGAGGACAGCAGGAACCGCGTGGTCAGCGGTCCTGCCTGAGCTCCGGCAGCTCCACCGGGATCGGCTCGGTGGCCTCCAGGAACACCCACTTCTTGTACGACCAGTAGCGGAACAGCGTGCCGAGGCCGACGCCGGCGAAGTTGGCGATGTTCAGGCTCAGGCCGTCGTGCAGGTGGAGGGTGTACTTGGTGAAGCCGATCACCAGCAGGCCGAAGAGCAGGGCGACGCCGTTGAGCAGGAAGAACAGGAAGTATTCGCGGCCGAGGCCGCTCTGCTCGCGGTGGCGGAAGGTCCAGAAGCGGTTGCCCAGGTAGGCGAAGGTCGCCGAGAGCGTGGTGGCGAGCACCTTGGAGGTGAGGGGGCCCCACTCGAAGCCGAGCAGGAAGAGGTTGTAGACACCCGTGTCGAGCAGAAAGGCGACGGCCCCAATGCTCCCGAATTTGGCCAGTTCGTGAACCAGGGACTCGAACCGCTGGTAGAGGCGCTTGGCAAACTCCACGTCCGCGCTCGGTCCTTTCCCTCGTCGAGACTGACCACCTCAGCGTACCGGCGATGTCGTACGGCCGGTGTCAGAGGGCCGAACATACCCCGCAAAGACCACTTCTAGAAATATCGTCTTATGGGCGGCATTTCTGAAAGATCGGCATTACGCTGCCGTTCAGATCGCGGGCCCGCCCGCGATGTCGGACCTGCCGCTCCAGACGGCCGCCCTCCCGGGAGCCACCTGTGCCGCTTCGACTGCTCGCGTTGGTCCTGGCCCTGCTCACCGCGGGCTGTGGCGCGACCGGCGGCGCCCCGGTGCTCCAGGAGGACCGCACGCCTGCCCCGGCAGCCGCGCCACGGGTCGACCCGGCGACCGCCGAGCAGGCGTTCTCGCTGCTCGGGCAGCTCGACGGGGCCTGGCGGCGGCAGGACTGCGCCGCCGTACGGGAGCTGACCACGTGGGCGGAGCGGACGCTGGACGGCCGTGCCTGCGAGGCGACCCGGAACGGCCGTCCAGCCCGTCCCGCCGACCCCGTCTACGTGCTGCCCGACGCGGGCGACTGGTTCGCCGCGCTGGCCCGCGAGCCGTCGCCCGCGTACTACCTGTTCTTCCTGGAGGACGGCCGCTGGCGGCTGGGCGCGGGGCCGGTCCCGGTGCCCGGCGAACCGGCGCGGGAGGCCGCCGAGGCGCCGGCGTCGCTGGTCAGGCAGGCCCGGCTGGTGCCGCAGCGGCACCTGACGTACCTCACCGACCCGGCCGGGGTGGCGGGCGTGCGCTTCCCGCCGGGGGATCCGCTGCGCGGGCTGCTCAAGGACGTCACCGCGAACCGCGCCGACGTCGAGCTGTTCGGCACGCGTACCCTCGCGATCCCGGTGGCCGCCGGTTCCGTCCTGGTGTTCGACGCCCTGCGGCTCACGTACGAGGGAGGGCGCACGGATCTGGTGGTCATGGCCAGCCTGGTCGGCACGGGCAACCGGATCAGGACGCTCGGGCTGCGCCGGGGGCGCGCCGGTTGACGGCGGCGTGGTGCTGCGGCGGGAGGGCGGAAGTTGACAACGGCGAGGTAGTCGTTCCGTCCCGGTAAGCTCACCTCACGTGAGTTCCTACAGTCCCATCGGGCCGGTCGTCGGCATCGTCGGCGCCGGTCAGCTCGCCCGGATGACGCAGCCGCCGGCCATCGCGCTCGGGATCGAGCTGCGGGTGCTGGCCGCCGCCCCCGGGGAGAGCGCCGCACGAGTGATCGTCGACACCCAGGTCGGAGACTACCGCGACCTGGCCGACCTGCGGGCGTTCGCCCAGGGCTGCGACGCGATCACGTTCGACCACGAGCACGTGCCGACCGAGCACATCAGGGCCCTGATCGCCGACGGCCACGCCGTGCACCCGGGCGCCGACGCGCTCGTGCACGCCCAGGACAAGGCCGTCATGCGCGAACGGCTGACCGCCATCGGCGCGCCCTGTCCCGCCTGGGCCCGGGTCGCCTCGGTAGCGGACGTCGCGGCGTTCGCCGACGAGCACGGCTGGCCGGTCGTGCTGAAGTCGGTGCGCGGCGGCTACGACGGGCGCGGCGTGTGGGTCTGCCGCACCCCCGACGACGTGGCCGAGGCGTTCGCCACCGGCGTCGAGCTGATGGCCGAGGCGTTCGTGCCGTTCGAGCGGGAGCTCGCGGTGCTGGTGGCCCGCTCGCCCCACGGGCAGGGCGTCAGCTACCCGGTCGTGGAGACCGTGCAGCAGGACGGCATCTGCGTCGAGGTGATCGCCCCCGCCCCCGGCATGGACCCTGAGGAGGCCGCCGTCGCCCAGCGCATCGGCCTGAAGATCGCCCACGAGCTGGGCGTGACCGGGCTGCTGGCGGTTGAGCTGTTCCAGACCGCCGACGGCCTCGTGGTGAACGAGCTGGCCATGCGCCCCCACAACAGCGGCCACTGGACGATCGAGGGCTCCACCACGTCCCAGTTCGAGCAGCACCTGCGGGCCGTGCTCGACCTGCCGCTCGGTTCGCCCGCGATGACCGCCCCGGTCGTCGTCATGGCCAACCTGCTGGGCGGCGACGACCCCGACCTGTTCAAGCGCTACGAGCACGTGCTGGCCCACGACCCCGGCATCAAGCTGCACTTCTACGGCAAGGAAGTGCGTCCGGGCCGCAAGATCGGCCACGTCACGGCCCTGGGCGCCGACCTCGACAAGGTTCGCGCCCGCGCCCGCCACGCCGCCGTCTACCTCATGACCGGGGAGTACACGTGACAGAGCGAATCGGGATCGTCATGGGGTCGGATTCCGACTGGCCCGTGATGAAGGCCGCGGCCGAGGCCGTGGCGGAGTTCGGGGTGCCGTTCGAGGCCGACGTCGTCTCGGCCCACCGCATGCCGGTCGAGATGATCGAGTACGGCCGGCAGGCGGCCGCGCGCGGCATCCGGGTGATCATCGCGGGGGCCGGCGGGGCGGCGCACCTGCCCGGCATGCTGGCCTCGGTGACGCCGCTGCCGGTGATCGGGGTGCCGGTGCCGCTGAAGTACCTCGACGGGATGGACTCCCTGCTGTCGATCGTCCAGATGCCGGCCGGGGTGCCGGTGGCCACGGTGGCGGTCGGGGGCGCGCGCAACGCGGGGCTGCTGGCCGTCCGCATCCTCGGGGCGTCCGACGCCGGGCTGCGCGAGCGCATGGAGGAGTTCCAGGGGCGTCTCAAGGAGCAGGCGTACGCCAAGGGTGAGAAGCTGCGCGCGGAGGCCGCAGAGCTCTGAGCAGGCAACTCAGGGCCGTCCAGGGGCAGATCGGGCTTTCCCGGGCGCCCGGTTCCCCGAGGTGAGGGGTCCCGGGCGTTCGGAAGGGCGCCGCGGCGGGGTTACGGGCGGCCGAGCGCCCGGTAGTGCCAACCGGCCGAGCGCCACACCTCGGAGTTGAGCGCGTTGCGGCCGTCGACGATGCGCCGGGTCGCGACCACCGCGCCCAGCTCCTCCGGATCGAGCTCCAGGAACTCTTTCCACTCCGTCAGCAGCAGCACCACGTGCGCCCCGCGGACCGCCTCGACGGCCGACTCGCCGTAGTTCAGCTCCGGGTGAGCCTTACGAGCGTTGTCGAGCGCGATCGGGTCGTAGACGGTGACCTGTCCGCCCTGGTGGCCGATCGTCACGGCGACGTCCAGGGCGGGGGAGTCGCGAATGTCGTCCGAGTTCGGCTTGAAGGCCGCGCCCAGCACGCCGACCGTGCACCCGTGGAACGAGCCGCCCGCCAGCTCCCTGGCCAGGTCGACCATGCGGGCGCGGCGGCGCATGTTGATCGCGTCGACCTCGCGCAGGAACGTCAGCGCCTGGTCGGCGCCCAGCTCGCCGGCCCGTGCCATGAAGGCCCTGATGTCCTTGGGCAGGCAGCCGCCGCCGAAGCCGAGCCCGGCGTTGAGGAAGCGCCCGCCGATGCGGTCGTCGTACGAGAGCGCCTCGGACAGCTGCTTGACGTCGGCGTGCGCGGCCTCGCAGACCTCGGCCATGGCGTTGATGAAGGAGATCTTGGTGGCGAGGAAGGCGTTGGCCGCCGTCTTGACCAGCTCCGACGTCGCGAAGTCGGTCACCACGAACGGGACGTCCCCGAGCGGCGCGTACACGTCGCGCAGCACCTTCTCGGCCCGCTCCGAGCGCACGCCGAGCACGATGCGGTCGGGGTGGAGGGTGTCCTCCACCGCGAAGCCCTCGCGCAGGAACTCGGGGTTCCACGCCAGCTCGACGCCGACGCCCGCCGGCGACAGGCGGGCGAGCTTGTCGGCCATGCGCTCGGCGGTGCCGACCGGCACGGTGGACTTGCCGACGACCAGGCACTCGCGGTCGAGAAGCGGCGCGAGCGACTCGATGGCGCTGTCCATGTACGACACGTCCGCGGCGTACTCGCCCTTCTTCTGCGGTGTGCCGACGCAGACGAAGTGCACGTCGCCGAAGGCCGCGACCTCTTCGTAGGAGCTGGTGAAGCGAAGGCGTCCGGAGTCGAGCCCACGGCGGAGCACGGGTTCCAGCCCGGGCTCGTGGATGGGGAGCTCACCGTTGTTCAGCCGGCGGATCTTGTCCGCGTCAATGTCGAGGCCAAGGACTTCGAATCCGAGATCCGCCATGCAGGACGCATGCGTGATGCCCAGGTATCCGGTCCCGATCACCGTGAGGCGATATGGCACGAGCGAGCTCCTTTCGATCGCCAGGCATGCTACCGGCCTTCGCTACCTCCTTCGTGCCACCTCCTCCTGTTCGCAAACCGTACTAGCTGGTAACAAAGTGCTCGGACGTCCTAGTATCTACGCATGAGCTTCCCTCTCTATGCGCCCGCCGAAGAGCACGACATGCTCAGGGAGACGGTCCGCGCCCTGGCCGACGAGAAGATCGCGCCGCAGGCCGCGGCCGCCGACGAGTCCGAAGAGTTCCCCTGGGACGTCTACAAGGCCCTCGTCGCCGCCGACCTGCACGCCGTGCACGTCCCCGAGGAGTACGGGGGCGCCGGGGCGGACGCGCTGGCCGCGGTGATCGTCATCGAGGAGGTCGCGCGGGCCTGCGCGTCGTCCTCGCTCATCCCGGCCGTGAACAAGCTGGGCACCGTGCCGCTGCTGCTCTCGGCGTCCGAGGAGCTCAAGCAGCGTTACCTGGCGCCGGTGGCGCGGGGCGAGGCCATGTTCTCGTACGCGCTGTCCGAGCCGGAGGCGGGCTCCGACGCCGCCGCCATGAAGACCCGCGCGGTCCTCGACGGCGACCACTACGTGCTCAACGGCACCAAGATGTGGATCACCAACGCCGGCGTCTCCGAGTACTACACGCTGATGGCCGTGACGGACCCGTCCGCCGGCGCCCGGGGCATCTCCGCCTTCGTGGTGGAGAAGTCCGACGAAGGCGTCTCCTTCGGGCCGAAGGAGAAGAAGCTCGGCATCAAGGCCTCGCCGACCCGCCAAGTGATCCTGGAGAACGTCCGCATCCCGGCGTCCCGCATGATCGGCGAGCCCGGCACCGGCTTCAAGACGGCCCTCGCCACCCTCGACCACACCCGCGTCACCATCGCCGCCCAGGCGCTGGGCATCGCCCAGGGCGCCCTCGACTACGCGATCGGCTACGTCAAGGAACGCAAGCAGTTCGGCCGCCCGATCGGCGACTTCCAGGGCCTGCAGTTCATGATCGCCGACATGGCGATGAAGCTGGAGGCGGCCAGGCAGCTGACGTACCGCGCAGCCGCCAAGAGCGAGCTGGCGATGCACGGCCGGCCGCAGAAGGACCTGACGTTCCTGTCGAGCGCCGCCAAGTGCGCCGCCTCGGACGCCGCCATGGAGATCACCACGGACGCGGTCCAGCTCCTGGGCGGGTACGGGTACACGAAGGACTTCCCGGTGGAACGCATGATGCGCGACGCCAAGATCACCCAGATCTACGAGGGCACCAACCAGATCCAGCGCATGGTGATGGCCCGCCAACTCCTCAAGTAGCCCCTGACCTGGGATACCCCCGCCTGTGCGATGTCACAAGCGAGGGTGTCTCAGTCTTGGCGCGGTGCCAACAGGATTACTGTTCCGTATCCGTTCCGCAGATCAGGGAGCAGGCAGAGCGGTCTTCTGTCTGCCACCCATGTGTGACGTGACTGCGGCCTACCGTTTGAGCACCGTATGTATGGCAGCAGTGGCTGCGATCCATAGTCCTGCGCATCCGCCGGCGGCCTCCGCGCCGAAGATGATGGCTTCGGCGACCGCGTCCCCGTTGCCCAAGGCAAGCAAGGAACCAGCAACGCCGATCAAGAGTGAGAGCAGGGCGCCCACGATGGCCCACCAGATGAGGTTTGCCTTGCTCACGCCTCGTTCCCCTCTTGAGTGATGGCCCAGCATTTGCTCCCTCTGGGCGCTATGTGGAAGTTCATGAGAGTACGAGTAGCAGAGCGTGAGCCGCACGCACTCAACGTTGATCAAACCCGGATGCTGACGAGTCCTCTCCGGATGACCGGGCCGATGCTCCGGATGCGGGCGGACGTATCCGGAAGCATTGGGACGATTGGATCGACTCGGGTATGTCGGGCGCAGCGTGGTGAACGCCTACGAGTCTGACCTGTGGGACCATGGTTACTTCTCGGGCTCGAGGGTGGAGTGCACCTTCCTCCGCCTCGGCCTAACCCCTTCCGCCCACAATGGGCACACGATCCTGAACAGGTTGGATCATGAATGGAGCCAGCCCGGGCGGCACCCGCCTAGCGTTGCTTGCGACGCGGATGAGAAAGCTGTACTACGCCGAAGCGGGCCAGCCGTCATATCAGATGCTCTCCAGGGAAGCCGAACGCGTCATCGCCGAGGCGGATGAGGAGGACGGTGACTGGCTCCGACATCTCCCGCGAGCCACCGCTTGCGACCTCATCAGCGGGAAGTCCAAGAGGACTCCCGACTGGTTGCTTGTACGCATGCTGGTGGTCGTGTGCCACCGCATCGCCGTCAAGTCGAACCTCGACATTGCTCCCCAGGAGTCCCTGGTAAGGGAGTTCGGTCAGCTCTGGCGGGCCGCGAAGGCGGAGGAGGAGGGCGACTTATCCGCGTCGCAGCTTCACGTCGCGACCCACGGCAGCATCGGGGAACCTGCGGACGCCCCCATCGCTGATGACGTCTTGGAGCCGGCTCCCGGAGAAGGCCCTTCGCGGAGGACCTCACTGCCTGACGAACGCATGCCAGGCAGTTGGGGGCGTCTGGCGAGCCGACGACTCAAGCAGGCTGAGGATGGAGATGCTCAGGCTGCCTACGAGTTGGCTGTCCTGTTGGCATGCGAGGCCGTTGAGCTGGAAAGTGGCGGTACCGATCCGGAGGAAGTGGCGTACTGGCGGGACAAGGCGTCCTTCTGGAAAGGCAGGGCCATGGGCAAGATCCCTGCAGCTGCTGCTCTCCGGCTGCAAGGTCTTCAACTGGTCAACGCGGCGTACGAGCTAGCCATCAAGTACAAAAGGGCAGGTAGGGCTGGTTCGAAGGATTTCTTCATCGCTGCCATGCAGGCAGAAAGCTCCGTGGGAGGCCTGAACCAGACATCCGCCGGCGCCAGAGCAGATGATCTCGCCGTAGTTGATCCTCGCGATGAGGCGTGGCTGTAGTCGGAGAGCGCTGACCTGGTCGAGGTAAGGCATATGGAAAGAACACTCCGCCCGATCGCCAGTACGGGCGGATCGTTCTGCGTCGGGTGGTCGCCGGCTGCGCTGCGGATCTTCGGCCGGTCGCGGTCGCGCCGCCCACGCGCCTGCCTGCATCGTCTCTCCGACCGGACTATGCGGCAATGGAGGCACAACTCAGAGGGGCGAGATCAACAATTATGACTGAAGAATAAATTGCCGGATCCGCCAGAGCTGCATCTCGTAGTGGCCGTTTCAGGGGTCCGTACGCATCCAGGTTGTCGAGCGAATTGAAAGAAATCGCTATATGGCCCCATTTGTGCGACTCCAAGCCGTCGTTCCCGCGTGCAGGCCAGCCGAGTTGACGTAAGCGCTCCTATGCAATATCGCAGGCTTCCTCATAAGTGGAGGATTTGACGTCCATCAGTAAGATCTCATCAATCTGAGTGGAGCTTCTCCAGGTCCAGTCCGACTGGACCTGGAGCACCACCCTGCCTATACTGCGAACTTCTTTGACGGCGGCGCGCCAGCTCTTGAGCTGGGCGTTGGCGCGTTCACCCGGTCCCCGGAGCCGGGCGTGGGAGCGGTTGGCCGCCTTCTGCGACAAGGGCTTGTTGCGGCCCTTGTACGGCGTGGCCACCGGGCCTTCGGCGCCTTGGTAACCCTTGTCGGCCAGGGTCAGGATGCCGGCCTGGGCCGGCGCGCGCAGGATGCCCCAGGCGCAGGCGGCGGTCAGGTCGTGGGCGCTGCCCGGCAGCGAGCCGGAGGTCCAGACGACGCTGCCGTCCGGAGAGGCGATGACCTGGACGTTCATCCCGTGCCTGCGGTGCTTGGCCGAGTAGGCCGTATTCCGGTGGCACCCCTACAGCGGCCTACCTGCGTTGATCCTTAAGTTTGCGCCACCCGCCGGCCCGGTTGTCGGCGATGATCTGCCGGAACATCGCGATGAGGGCAGGAGCGTTGATCGTCTCACCTTCGCGGAACGCCACCGTACGGGCGGTCTTGTTGTCGTGGCCGGCCGTGATGATCCCTTCGGGGTCAGGGACAATGCCGCCGTCGTACAGGAACACGTTGACGTGGTCCTTCGCGGCGAGAAACGCGCACACGTTGCCCTGCAGCACGAAGTAGGGCCGGACGGTTCGCTTGATGGTCTCGGTGACTTCGGGGTCGGCGGCATGGATGAGGTCCCGGACCTGCTGGCAGATGTCCTGCTGCCACTCGGGCAGGGCTTTGATGTAGTCGTCCACGCGCGGGTCGGTCTCATAGGGGCGTACGTCGTTCACAGCCAGGCACCCACAATCGCCGAGATGACGAGAATCTTGATCAGCCAGTCGCCCGCGTGCAGCGCTGCGGTGGCGGCGGGGGTCTTCTCCCACATCATGGACCCGGTGAGCAGCACTGCCGGGAACCCGACCCAGAGCACGAGGCCGAGCACCACCGCCGACCACATGCCGGTGAGGCCGGCGTACCGGGCCAAGCCCGCGATCACGGCGGCGACCACGAGGCTGCGCGCCAGCTCCAGAAGGATCTTCAGTGGCGGCGGCCGATCGCCCCGGTCCGGGGCGCGCTCACCCAGCAGGCGCTTCTCGACCGGTGTGAGCAGGGCGTAGTAGGCCGAACTGAACACGAACGCCACGATTGCCGCGGCGATGACGGAGATCGAGCTTCCCACGTTCACCTCCTAAGTAAACTAAACGGTACCGTTTACGCGGTTCGTAAACTAAACCGTGTAGTATCCTCTGTCAAGGAGGTAGTTCGTTGTCCGCTTCGACACGGGCTGAGGCCCGCTCAGCGCGCAAGCGCCAGGAGATTCTCACGGCCGCACGGTCGGTGTTCACCGCCCACGGTTACGTCGGCACGAGCATGGACGCGGTGGCCGCCGCGGCGGGCGCCTCGAAACGGACGGTGTACCAGTACTTCGCCGACAAGGAGCAACTGTTCGCCGGCGTCGTGCTGGACACCGTCGATCGCGGCTACGAGCACTTCAAGCCCATGATCCTCGCGCTCGCCGAAGTGGACGACCTCGAGACAGCCCTGCGGGACCACGCCCGGATGACGCTCGCAGGGTTGATGAACCCGGAGATACTCCAGATGCGACGCCTCGTCGTCGCCGAGGCGGAGCGTTTCCCGGCCATCGGACGTGAGTACTTCGAACGGAGTTGGGACCGTACCCTAAAGCTCCTCGCGCAGACCTTCGCGAAGCTCACCGAACGCGGCCTGCTGAACACCCCGGACCCCGAGCGCGCCGCCTACATGTTCACCTGGCTGATCGTTTCGATCCCCACCAACCGAGCCGCCTTCCTGGGCGACGCGTCCGTCGGCTCCCCGGAGGAACTGACCGCCCTGGCCGACGAGGGCACCCGCATCTTCCTCGCCGCCTTCGCCGCCGGTAGCTAGGGGGCGACACACTCGGCCTATTGCGGGGGCGATCGCGTTCAGGGGAGAAGGCCGTTCACCAGGGCGCGTACGCCCTTGGCGTAGGTGTAGCGGGCGGTCAGGTCTTCCCATCGCCTCGCCACCGTGCTCAGCCGGGGGAACTCCTCGGCGTCCAGTTCGGCGAAGACGCGCTCCCGATAGGTGGGTCCGCCTTCTTCTCGTCGCTTGCGAGCCGCCGCCCGGCGGCTGATCTCGCGGGCGGTGTAGTGCCAGATGATCCGGTACACGTCCACCGCCTCCTTGATCGCCAGCCCCCGCGTACGGCGGCGTCGACGATCCGCTCCGGGTGGTGATGCGGGCGGAGGTTTCCTCACCGAGGCGGACGTAGCGTCCAAGGCTGGACAAGGCCGTGGGAGCGCGTCGTCCGGAGGTGGGACGCGTCGGTCGGGCAGAGAGACGGGGCCGGCTCGGCGCCCCATGGCAGGCAGGCGATTGCGGTGGCGCAGTGAGGCTTTTTCATCTGTGGGCGAGCTCGTAGTTCTGCAGGACGGCGATCGCCTTGCATAGCTGGCCCGCCTTGTGCGGGCAGCAGCGGAGCTTGCGGAGGACGCGCCAGCTCTTGAGCTGGGCGTTGGCGCGTTCACCCGGTCCCCGGAGCCGGGCGTGGGAGCGGTTGGCCGCCTTCTGCGGCAAGGGCTTGTTGCGGCCCTTGTACGGCGTGGCCACCGGGCCTTCGGCGCCTTGGTAACCCTTGTCGGCCAGGGTCAGGATGCCGGCCTGGGCCGGCGCGCGCAGGATGCCCCAGGTGCGGGCGGCGGTCAGGTCGTGGGTGCTGTCCGGCAGCGAGCCGGAGGTCCAGACGACGCTGCCGTCCGGAGAGGCGATGACCTGGACGTTCATCCCGTGCCTGCGGTGCTTGGCCGAGTAGTACGGCCGGTCGGCGCGCACCCGGTCGGTGGGGATTAGCGTGCCGTCCAGCACCAGGTAGTGCAGACCTTCCCGTACGGTCTTGCGTAAGGCGGGGCCGAGCTTGGGAGCGCGGGCGCGCAGCAGGGCTACGGTCTCCTCCACGTACCGCCAAGCGGTGGCGACCGAGACGCCGAATCCGGCGGCGAGCTCGGTGTAAGTCTCGCCTTTGCGCAGGTAGACCAGAACCAGCAGGGCCTGCTGGGCGGGGTTGAGGCGTCGCCACGTGGAGCCGATGGCCTTGCGGTGTCGGCGGATGATGCCGGCCACGTAGTTCAGCGTTGAGCGCGACCAATCGACCGCAGCACGATAGAACAGCATCCGGACCCCGGGTGGTGACGGTGTTGATTGTGGGATCCACCCGTCTATCAGGGGTTCTCTGCGTCTTCAGACGAACGTCGGACTCGCGATCACGCTGTGATCAGCAGGCACCCGCCGAGGATGAAAACGGCTCACTGCAGACTCCCTTGACGAACTGCGGCGGATCACCGCGTGAAGTTCATCGGTGAGTTGATCGCCGGCTTCGATGACTGAGGAGTCGGCGGCGCGTTCGTGGATCAGCGCGTGGAAGTGGCGCTGGATCGACCTCAGGGTTCCGGCCGGCAGGGGGTGGTGGATGACCGGGGTGAGTGGTGCCAGGAGGGGGTGGTGTCCGCGGCGGGTGGCGATGTCGATCGCCCGCTCTCCTTGAGCCGTACGGAGCGTGCGCCAGGCGCCGCGGGCGATCAGCCGGTGCACGACGCTGACGTCGGCGCCGTGCCAGGCGGCCTGGTGGAGTGGGGCGTAGCCGCTGGTGCCGCCGACTCTGCCGCCGTTGACCCACTCGGGATGCTCTTCGAGCAGCTCGAAGACTGTGGACCAGGCGCCGTCACGTGCGGCGTCGGCCAGTTCGTCGCGTCCTGCGATCAGATGGCCCTTGTAGCTCGACCGCAGAGTGACGCCGTCCCACTTCGAAGCCTTGTTCTGTTCCATGCAGTTCCTGTCCGCTCGGTCGCGGAGACACACCAAGGTACGTCACGACGCGTTTAGGCTGGAGCTGCTTTTGAGGAGGTGGCCAGGGTGACGTTGACCGAGGTGATGGCCGAGCTGGCCGCGCTGGAGGATCCCAAGGCGCGCGAGGTGAACGAGAGACACGGTGACGATCACGGCGTGAACCTCGGCAAGCTGCGCGCCCTCGCCAAGCGGCTGAAGACGCAGCAGGAACTCGCCCGCGGCCTCTGGGAGACGGGCGACACCGCGGCGAGGTTGCTGGCGACGCTGGTCTGCCGTCCGAAGGCGTTCGAGCGGGACGAGCTGGACACGATGGTGCGCCAGGCGCGTACGCCCAAGGTGCGCGACTGGCTCGTGAACTACGTGGTGAAGAAGAGCCCGTACGCCGAAGAGCTGCGGGTGGCCTGGTCGGCCGACCCTGACCCGCTGGTCGCGAGCGCCGGGTGGGCGTTGACCGTCGAGCGCGTGGCGAAGAAGCCCGAGGGGCTCGACCTGGTGGGGCTGCTCGACGTCATCGAGGCGGAGATGAAGGACGCGCCCGACCGTCTGCAGTGGGAGATGAACAACTGCCTGGCTCACATCGGGATCGAGCACGCCGAGCACCGCGCCCGTGCCATCGACATCGGTGAGCGTCTGGAGGTGCTCAAGGACTATCCGACGTCCCCGGGGTGCACGTCGCCGTTCGCGCCGGTGTGGATCGCCGAGATGGTACGCCGGGAGCAGGGCGGGGCGGCTCACTAGGGCCTGTTTCAGAAGTGGATCACCTGGGTGGTTCACTTCCGAGATGATCTTTGTGTGGGTCGAGGTGATTTGACCGCCGCGCAGTGGGCGG
>NZ_JBEOZT010000025.1:0-180504 GCF_040298265.1 Nonomuraea sp. NPDC001636 | reverse complement strand
AAGTTAAGCTTCTCTGCGCCGATGGTACTGCACTCGGGAGGGTGTGGGAGAGTAGGTCACCGCCGGACAATCTTTCGAAGAGGCCCCACACGGTTTGTGTGGGGCTTCTTCGCGTTCGGGGAGGGCTTCGGCTTCGGTCGGGGCCCTTTCTGCGTTTCCGGGGCCTTTCTCTTTTTCCAGGGTGTTGTCGCGGGTGCTGGGGGTGGCGCGCGGCGCTGGCTCGGGGGACCGGTTCGTGGAGGGCCTGGTGGACCCGAGGCACGGTGGACCCGTGGGCCGGTGGTCCGGCTCGGGGGTGCGCTGTTGCAAGGGGCGGGTACCGCTTTCGGTGGATTCCAGTCAGTTCCGCCTGTGGTCAGTCCGAGCTGGCCCATTTCGGAGACTTAGGGTTCGTATCCGGCGCCTGGGGCGATGCTCCTCTGTGCCCGTCCTTGGGACGGCCCTACATCTGCGCTGAATGTCGACATCTACCCGCCTGCGCAGAGCGGTGGCATCCCGCGACCGCGGACAGACTTCAGGTGTCGGCGTTGCGTAGGTGGGCCAGGACCTGTTGAGCTTCACCGTCGCAGGCGTGCCGCCGTCAGCTGTGATCGAGCCCATGCCCACCTCGACGCAAATGGTCAGAATCATCCGGAATCGCAAGTGAAGAAGCCCTCATCCTCCTCGCCAGGGCGTGTGGGTGCATACTGCTGCAACATCCCGTTCCGCAGCATCCACACGCGAAAGAACGACTCCTCCTGATCCATCAAGAACACCTGGACGGCGTGCGGGCATCCCAGGCGATGCTTCGGACACGATCAAGAACCGCGGGCAGATCGGCGTGATTGAGCGCCCCGGCCCACACGCTGCATTCGGGGAACTTCCAGCCACCCCAGTGCGAGTCCTGGCCGGTCGTCTCGGTCAGGAAGCCACATCCCATTCCTGGCCGGTTCCGCCGCGGAGCCTCGACCCGCAACCAGTTGCTCAACGCCTCAACGTTGGGCCGATCCACCGCATCAATCGACACCATGACATTCGCCACCCAGCTCACCAGGCGATTATGGGACACGCTCCTCTGCACGCTTGTCCGTACTCAGCTCTGCATGCCGGAGAGTACGCCGTCACTGTCCGGGGTAGGAGGCGCTGTCAGGGGGCTGCGCGCCCCTACGAGCCCGTCTCCTGGTAGCCGCAAAGGCCCGTAGTCAGCCGCGGGAGTTGCGCCATAGAAGCAGACCCACATCGCGCTGACACCAGCCCAGGTCCCCTGCCAATACAGGCCGGACCCCTGGAGTACACAGCTACGCCACCAGACCGGACAGTTGAGTGAGGACATCCGACAGGCCGGCGACAGCACTGATGTCGTGGCCGACGGAGACAAATCCCAGGCATGAGCAGGGCTCCGCTGACAGCACCTAGTTCCGGCCATCGCGAAGTCCCGGTAACCGCAGAAGCTCAGTAGGGCTCTGCGATTTGGCCGTTCTGGTGTCGGGGCAGTTGGGCTGGATGTCAGGGGTGGGCGAAGAGGGTCAGTGTGCAGCTGGAGGCGATGGCCAGGGTGCGGCCTGTGGGGGAGAAGCCGGCTGTGCGGAGTTCGCAGATCTCTTCGCGGTGGATGTGCCACCAGGTTGATCCGGGTTCGTCGCGGTAGGGGTCACCGCCGCTGGAAAGTAGGACGCTTTCGATGGGCCAGTCGGGGGTGACGACATCGATGGACCATCCGTTCGTGGTGGTCGTGTGCAGCCCGCCGCCCAGGAGGCCGGAGATCTTGATGGGGGTGCCTGTCAGAGGTCCTATGCCTTGGCAGGTGAGGGTGTGCTCGTCTGGCCAGGCTGGTTCTGGGTCGGGGTCGCGTGCTGTGCGTTGGCCGGTGACGCAGTTGAGGACGCTGCGGCCCTGGTGAGAGGTCACGAGGACGAGGTCTTCGCCCGATTCGGGGTGCACGGCGAAGCCGACGCCGGTCAAGCCTCCGACCGCTACTGGCGGCAGGGGGCGCCAGGGTGGGGGCGGGGGGGTGGAGCGGAGCGGTTCGGAACCGGGTGCGCAGGTGTTCGTGGTGGGGGTTCATGGCGGGCGAGTCCTGTCGGGGTCTGGCGGTGGTGCGGTAAGGGCGCATCCTATGGCCGACAGGTCGGGGCGGCGTTTGTGGTGGCTGGGGCGACTCGGTGGCGGGGATCGGGGGCAATGCTTGAGCCGGTAGCCGGTAGCCGGTAGCCGGTAGCCGGTAGCCGGTAGCCGGTAGCCGGTAGCCGGGGATCGGTGGGCGGGGATCGGGGTTCGTGGATACCTGCGGTGATGCGGCAGGCGGTGGGATGGCGGAGAGCGGGCATCTCGGCGCCGGTGGTCTGGGGAAAGCTCTGGAGGGCTGGTGCTCGTCGTCGCGATCTCCCCGAGGGGCCGCTGGTCTTGTTGGGGAGAGGGCAGGGAGCGCGTCTCGCCCAGGGGGGCGCCTGTTAGGTGGGGTCGCCGAGGCGGGTGCGGGCTTCTTTGAGTTGCCGGCGGACGTCGGCGAGTTCGCGTTCGAGTTCCAGGATGCGGCGGATGGCGATCAGGGTCATGCCCTGGTCGGCGAGGTCGGTCACGTGCTGGACGATCAGGATGTCGCTGCGGGAGTAGCGGCGTTGGCCGCCGGACGAGCGGCTCGGGCTGATGACGTCGTGTTCGTCCAGGCGGCGGAGGTAGGCCTGGCGGACCTGGAGCATGTCGGCGACCTGGCCCAGGGAGTAGAGCGGGGCGTGCTCGTCGTCGAAGGGCAGCTCGGGCATCGTGGCCTCCTCGGGTTTCGGGGGCGGGGCCGGGATGCCCCGCCCCCGGTGCCGGGTCAGGCCCGGATGGCCTTCGTGTCGTTGCGCCGGATCTCCACCTTGCGCGGTTTGGCGCGTTCGAGGACCGGGATGCGCACGGTGAGCACGCCGTTGGCGTAGCCGGCGTCGATGCGGTCGCTGTCGAGGTGCTCCGACAGGTAGACGCGCCTGGTGAACGTGCCCATCGGGCGCTCGCGGACGAACAGGCGTTCGTTCTCGGCGATCTCTTCCTCGCGGCGGGCGCTGACGGTGAGGACGCCCCGGTCGACGGTCACCTCGATGGAGTCCGGGTCGATGCCGGGCAGGTCGAAGCGCAGGACCACGTCGTCGTCGCGGCGCAGGCCGTCCATCGGCATCGTGGCGGCGCCGCCGTTGTCGAAGGTCTGGCGGGCCAGCCGGTTGAACTGGCGCTCGAACTCCTGGAAGAACGGGTCGATCGAAGTCAGCAGCATGGTTCCGAACCTCCTGCTTCTGTCGTGGTAGCTAACCTCCAACTCGATTTGTAGGTTAGACAGCCGAGTGGAGGGAAGCAAGGAGGGTAAGGAAGTTTTTACCCGGGCGTGAGGAGTGTGCCGGTGAGGATCGTCACGGCATGGCCGGCGAGGTGGACGCGGTCGCCGTCGAGGCGGGTGTGGACCAGGCCGCCTCTGGCGGAGAGCTGTGCACCGGTCAGAGCCGTGCGGCCGAGGCGCGCGGACCAGTACGGCGACAGGGCGCAATGGGCCGAGCCCGTCACCGGATCCTCGGCGACGCCCACTTGGGGAGCGAAGAATCGTGAGACGAAATCAGTGCCGGTGCCGCGGGCGGTGACGATGACGCCGCGCGCCTCCACTGCCGACAGGGCCGGGATGTCGGGGCGCAGGGCGCGTACCGTCTCCTCTGAATCGACCTCGACCAGCAGGTCCAGGTCGCTTTTCCCGACCCGCACCGGGGTGGCTCCGAGCGCTTTCTCCAGGCCGTCGGGAACCGTGACGGGTGTCACCTCCTTGGCCGGGAAATCCATCGTGATGAGGTCTCCGGCGGCGCGATTCACGGTTAGCGTTCCGCTGGCCGTGCGGAATTCGACGGGGCCGGTCGCGGCGCCGGTCGAATACAGAACGTGAGCGGTCGCCAGCGTGGCATGACCGCAGAGAGTGACCTCTACCACAGGGGTGAACCACCGTAGGGAATCGCCGAGCAGGAAGGCGGTCTCGGAGAGGTTGATCTCGGCGGCTACGCTCTGCATCCACCCATCAGTAACCGGAGAGTCCAGCAGGCAGACACCTGCGGGATTACCCTTGAAAGCTGTGTCGGTGAAGGCGTCTACAGTGAACAGGCGCATGTGGCCGATGCTATACGGGGGGGACGGATATCCAGATGCAAGCGGGTTGCAAGCCGTACAAAATGGAATTAGGGCTGGGCGTGTCGCGTGGCGAATGCGGAATCGTCGGTTACCGTCCAATGTGTAGGGACGTGCCGATTACGGTGAGTTCCTGAGGAAAGGACAAGCCGATGGGGGCAGTGCGCAAGGTGGTGAACTACCTTGGCCTGAGCGGGGTCGATCACTACGACGACGGCTATGACGACGACGAGCACTACGAGGACGAGTACGTTCCGGCGACGGAGCGGGCCGCCCGGCGGTGGCGCGCGAACGTCGACGCGTCGCGAATCGTGATGGTCCAGCCGCTCAAGTACAACGACGCACCGTTGATCGGTCAGCACTTCCGTGACGGGCAGACGGTGATCATGGACGTCACGGGCATGGCGATGCCTGAGGCGACGAGGATGGTCGACTTCGCCGCCGGGCTCGCGTTCGGTTGTGAGGGGCGGATCGAGCGCATCGCCGATCGCGTGTTCCTGCTCGCGCCGGCACACGTGGAGATCGAGACGACCTGATCGGGTCTAAGCAGCGCGCGGGCCGCGACGAATCAGCCGGGTGAGCTCGGCTGCATCGTCAGCGGCCTGTTTCGCGCGGGCGTCCGCTTCTCTGGCGTAGGCGTGCAGGGCCCAGACGGCGCCCTCGGCCAGCTCCTTCAGCTCGTTGACCTGGCCGGCCACGTAACGGGCGTCGGCGACGATCGTCTTGTGGCGCTGCCAGAGCTGCCAGCCGCCCAGCCCGAGCATGGCCACCCCGGCGGCGGCCAGCAGGAGCGAGGCGCTGAACGCCGCTCCGGCCAGGCACGCGACACCCGCCACGATCAGCACGAACGCGGCCCACGGCCGACCGCGCGGCACGACGCCCTCGGTGAGGATGGCGTGCTCCGCCGTGGCGATCGAGGTCTCGTCGGGGCCTTCGGGGCGCAGGTGGATGCGGTGGCCGAGCAGCGGGACGGTCAGCGTGGCCGGCGGCGTCAGCCGGCTGTCGGCTTCGAGCTCCTCGGCCAGGCCGCGCAGGATGGGCGCGGCGACGTGCAGGGCGATGGCGGCCAGGTGCGGGTCGGCGCCGGGACGCAGGTCGTCGAGCAGGTGGGAGATCAGCGAGGCCATCGGGCCGGCCGGGCCGCCCTGCCCGATCTGGGTGCGCAGGACCGCCAGCGGCTCGTCCTCGGCCCAGGACGCGGCCGGGCTGGCCGAGCTGTTGCTGAGCGGGGCGGCGGAGTCGTGGTCGGCCTGCCGGGCCGAGGTGATCTCGGCGCAGCGGCCGCGCAGCCTGGACAGGCGGGCGGCCGCGACCGCCGGACGGGCCAGGTCGGGGATTTCGGCCATCTCCGGGAAGTCGGCCAGCGACGGCGGCACGACGACCGCGGGCTCGCCGGGCACCAGCGCCTGCACCCACTCCTCGACGTCGGCGTGCTCCTGCACGGCCAGCGCGTCGAGCTTGCGCAGCACGAAGATCTTGCCGGCCGGGCCGTAGGCGCCGCGGGCGGCGGCCAGCCAGAGCGAGCGCTGGCCGTGGGTGACGGGACGGTCGAGTGACAGCTCGCCGAAGGCCGTGCCGAGCCAGGAGGCGTGGATGCGGCTGCCCTGCCCGGACACCGCCAGGGCCAGGCACAGGAAGAGCGCGGTCTGCTGCTGGTCACGGCCGGCGGCCCTGCTCAGCGGTTCGAGCGGGTCGTCGCCGGCGAGGATGGCGACCAGCGCTTCGACGGCAGGGGGCAGCCAGTGGCCGGGTATGTCGCGAAAGCCCGGAGCAGCGGGAGGAGCGGTGCCATTGGCGGCGAGGTGCGCCAGCAGCGCCTCGGCGTAGCGTTGCAACTCCGTCGCTGCTTGGGGGCTCGCAGTCAGGTCCGTGCTCAAGGCAGAGAACTCCCCCATTTCGGCCTCAGTTCATGACCGCGTAAAGCCTAGCCGTTAGGGCGCGCCAACCCGGTGGAGGCGCGCCCATGACGGAACGGGAGACTTTGAGCCAACTGCCTGTTACATGCGGTCGGGGACGGGGACGCCCAGAAGGTCGAGGCCGGTTTCGAGCACGCGCAGGGTCAGCGCGCACAGGGCCAGCCGCGAGGCGCGGGTCTCGGGCTCGACGTCGGACCGCAGCACCGGGCACTGCTCGTAGAACGTGCTGAACAGGCTCGACGTCTCGAAGAGGAAGTTGCACAGCCGGTGGGGCTCGGAGCGGGCGGTGACCTCTTCGATGAGCGTGCCGAAGCCGAGCAGGTGCAGGGCCAGGGCGCGCTCGGCGGGCTCGGCCAGCAGGATCGCGGACGTGGCGGCCGCCGGCTCCATGTCCGCCTTGCGGAAGATGGACCGGATGCGGGCGGTGGCGTACTGCATGTAGGGGCCGGTGTTGCCGGTGAAGCCCAGCATGCGGTCGTAGTCGAAGACGTATTCGCTGTCGTGGCTGACCGACAGGTCGGCGTACTTCACCGCGCCCATGCCGACGGCCAGGGCGATCTCGTTGCGGGTGGCCTCGTCGTAGCCGCGTTCGGCGATGGCCGCCGAGGCCCGGTCGACGCCCTCCTGGAGCAGGTCCATCAGCTTGATGGACTCGCCCGACCTGGTCTTGAAGCGGCGGCCGTCCTTGCCGAGCATCATGCCGATCTGGACGTGCTCGGCCGAGACGGTGTCGGGCAGCCAGCCGGCCATCTGCGCGGAGGCGAAGACCATGCGGAAGTGCAGCGCCTGGTCGGCGCCCACCACGTAGAGGATGCGGTCGGCCTTCAGGTCGTGGACGCGGTAGCGGATCGCCGCCATGTCGGTGGAGGCGTAGCCGTAGCCGCCGTCGCTCTTCCTGATGATGAGCGGCAGGGGCTTGTCGTCGGAGCCGGTGAAGCCGGGCGGGAACAGGCAGAGCGCGCCCTCGCTGTGGACGGCGACGCCCGACGACTCAAGGTCGGCGCAGGTCTTCTCCAGCATGGGGTTGTACATGCTCTCGCCGGCCAGGTCGGCGTCGGTCAGCGTGACGCCGAGCAGGGAGTAGACCTTGTTGAAGTAGCGGACGGTGGCGTCCATGAAGACGTGCCACAGGCGCATGGTGGCCGGGTCGCCCGACTGGAGGGTGGTGACCCGGACCCGGGCGCGCTGCTTGAAGCCCTCGTCGGCGTCGAACTTGGCCCGCGCCGCCTGGTAGAACTCGGTGCCCATGCCCGCTTCGAGCTGGGCGACCGCGGCCGGCTCGCCGATGTCGAGCAGGTGCTCGATGAGCATGCCGAACGGGGTGCCCCAGTCGCCGAGGTGGTTCTGCTTGATCACCTTGTTGCCGAGGTGTTCGTGCAGGCGGGCCAGGGAGTCGCCGACGATGGTGGTGCGCAGGTGGCCGACGTGCATCTCCTTGGCCGCGTTGGGCGCGGAGTAGTCGATCACGATGGTCTGCGCGGGCGTGCTGGTGCCGACGCCGAGGCGCTGGTCGTCGCGCATGCCCGCGGCCTGGGACTCGATCCAGGAGTCGGCGAGCGTGATGTTGAGGAAGCCGGGGCCGCTGACCTCGACCGTGCCGGGGAAGTCGGACAGCTCGGCCTTGATCGCCTCGGCGACCTCCCGCGGGGACCGTCGCAGGCGCTTGGCCAGGCTCATCGCGACGTTCGCCTGGAAGTCGGCGAACTGGGAGGGCCGGATCAGCGGGTCTGCGTCGGCGTGCTCGGCGCCGAACGCGTTGGCCAGCGCCTGCTGGACGCGCTCGGTGAGCACTATCTGCGGGTCGGTCATGTTCTAAGGGTACCGGCGACCTTGACCGCGATGCTGATCGCCGCAGCGGCCACCACGGAGATGCCGACGGCCGTCAGGTCGTTGCTGAGGTCGCCGGGCGCGAGCGCGAAGAAGCGCCTGACAGGCGGCAGCGACAGGGCGAGCGCGAAGAGCCCCGCCATGGACGCCAGCAGCGTGATCCGCCACCAGTTGAGCGGCCTGGTGATCAGCACGAGCACCCACCACGTGGTGAGGAAGAGCGTGATCACCGCGGACGTCTGGTCCTCGGTCAGGGTGGAGGTGCCGCTGTGCGCGGCCCAGAACGACAGCAGCACCGCGACCGCGCACAGCACCCCCGCCGGCACGGCGAAGCGCAGCACCCGCCGGACGAACCCCGGCCGCGCCCGTTCGACCGTGGGCGCGAGCGCCAGGAAGAACGCCGGGATGCCGATGGTCAGCGCGTTGGTGAGGGTGGAGTGGCGGGGCGCGAACGGGAACATCACCCCGGCCACGCCGACGGCCAGCGACAACACGATCGCGTAGAAGGTCTTGGTGAGGAAGAGGTTGGCGACGCGTTCGATGTTGGCCAGCACCCGGCGGCCCTCGCCGACGACGTGCGGCAGCGTGGCGAACTTGTCGTCCAGCAGCACCACCTGGGCCACCGCCTTGGTGGCCGGGCTGCCCGCGCCCATGGCGATGCCGAGGTCGGCGTCCTTGAGCGCGAGGACGTCGTTGACGCCGTCGCCGGTCATGGCCACGGTGTGCCCGCGGGCCTGCAGCGCGCCGACGAACTGCCGCTTCTGCTGCGGGCTGACCCGGCCGAACACGGTGTGGGAGTCGAGCAGCTCGCCGAGCTTGTCGGGGTCGTCCTGGGGGAGCGTCCTGGCGTCGATGGAACGGTCGCCGCCGGGGATCTTCAGGCTCATGGCGATGGCGGAGACCGCCTCCGGGTTGTCGCCGGAGATGACCTTGACCGTGACGCCCTGCTTGGCGAAGTAGCCGAGGGTCTTGAGCGCGTCGGGCCTGATCCGCTGCCTGAGGGTGACCAGCGCGACGGGCTCGACGGGCCCGCCGTCCTGGGCGGCCCGCAGGTCGGGCGTGCGGCACAGGACGAGCACGCGGGTGCCGGTGGCGGCCAGCTCGGCGGCCTGGTCGTAGCCGTCGCCGTCGTGCAGCAGCACGTCGGGGGCGCCCAGCAGCCAGGCGCCGTGCCCGCCGAAGTCGGCGCCGCTCCACTTGCGGGCCGAGGAGAAGGGCACGGACGAGGCCGCCGACCAGCCGTCGGCGGGGGCGGGGTAGCGGGCCCTGATGGCCTGGGCGGTGGCGTTGGGACGGGCGTCGAGGTGGGCCAGGGCGGCCAGCGCGGGCTCGACCGGCTGGCCGTCGCGCAGCGGGAGCACCTGGTCGAGGTCCATGCCGGCGGCGGTGAGGGTGCCGGTCTTGTCCAGGCAGAGCACGTCGACCCTGGCCAGCCCCTCGATCGCGGGCAGCTCCTGGACCAGGCACTTGCGCCGGCCGAGGCGGATGACGCCGACGGCGAACGCGATCGAGGTCATCAGCACCAGGCCCTCGGGGATCATGGTGACGATGCCGGCGACCGCGCCGGTGATGGCGGTGGAGAAGTCGGCGGAGTTGTGCAGCTGGCTGTAGATCAGCAGGGCGCCGATCGGCACGACCAGCCAGGTGATGTACTTGATGAAGTTCGCCACGCCCTCGCGCAGCTCGGAGTGGGCGAGGTGGAACTTGCTGGCCTCCTCCGCCAGCCGCACGGCGTAGGCGTCGGTGCCGACGCGGGTGGCGACGTACGCGCCGGCGCCGGCGACCGCGAAGCTGCCCGACAACACCTGGTCGCCGGGTTTCTTGTGCACCGGGTCGGCCTCGCCGGTCAGCAGCGACTCGTCGACCTCCAGGCCGTCGGAGCCGACGACCTCGCCGTCGACCAGCAGGCGGTCGCCGGAGCCGAGCAGGACCAGGTCGCCGAGGACGACCCGGTGCGGCTCGACCTGCTGCTCACGGCCGTCGCGGCGGACGCGGACCGGAGCCTCGTTGATCACGGCGAGCTTGTCGAGGGTGCGCTTGGCGCGCAGCTCCTGGACGATGCCGATCAGCGCGTTGGCCACGATCACCAGGCCGAACAGGCCGTCCTGCCACTCGCCGAAGACCAGGATCAGCGCCCAGAGCACGCCGATGACCAGGTTGAACAGGGTGAACACGTTCGCCCTGATGATCGCGCTGAGCGATCTGCTCGACCGCCGCGGCACCTCGTTGGTCTTCGCCCCCGCGACCTGTGCTGAGGTGAGGCCGTCCACATTTCCCCCGTTCCTGTGGATCGGTCTCACACACTACGGCGTCACCAGAGTCTGTGTGAGCGATGCGTGGCGGCTATCCGGTCGCCGATCCTGGCGACGATGCCGCCCGCGGAGAGGTCGGCGGCGACCTGGCAGGCGGCGCTGATCGCGGGCGCCCTGGAGGAGCCGTGGGCGATCACCACCGTCCCGTTCAGCCCGAGCAGGACGGCGCCGCCGTGGGCCTCGGCGTCGAGGCGTCTGCGCAGCTCGCGCAGGCGGCCGCGTTGCATGAGCGCGCCGAACTTGGCGATCCGGCTCTCGCCGATGGTCTCGGCCAGCTCGCCGAAGGCGTACCGGACCGCGCCTTCCATGGTCTTGAGCGCGACGTTGCCGGTGAAGCCGTCCGTGGTGACGACGTCGACCTTGCCGGTGAGCAGGTCGTGGCCCTCGACGTTGCCGGTGAAGCGGATGCCGGGGGAGGACTGCAGCAGTTCGTGGGCGCGTTTGACGAGCTTGTTGCCCTTCTCCGCCTCGCTGCCGATGGTGAGCAGGCCGATCCGGGGCTCGGGGATGTCGTAGGCCAGCTCGGCGTAGGCCGCGCCGAGGTGGGCGAACTGCAGCAGCATCTCCGGTTTGACCTCGGCGTTGGCGCCGGCGTCCACCAGGAGGGTGGGGGTGGGGAGCGTCGGGAGCGCCACGGCGATGGCCGGTCGCAGGACGCCCTGCTGGGCCTTGAGCCGGAGCCTGCCGGTGGCGACGATGCCCGCGGTCGAGCCGGCCGACACCACGGCCGAGGCGTCGCCGCGGCGGACGAGGTGGCAGGCGATGGCGATGCTGGAGCGCGGGCGGCGCAGGCTGGCCAGGGCGCCTTCGTCCATGGCCAGGGCCTCTTCCGCCCGGACGATGGGGACCTCTTTGGTGGCGTCGTGGTCGGCCAGCGCCTCGTACAGGATGCGGGGTGAGCCGACGAGCACGATGGGCAGCTTGCGCTCCCGTACGGCGTGGACCGCGCCGGCCACGATCTCGTGGGGAGCGTGGTCGCCGCCCATGGCGTCGAGCGCGACGGGCCTGCTGTCGGACAATGGTCACCTCGTGGGACAGACGAGCCCGCCGTCGCCCGGCCGGGCCGGTACGCGGGCTCGTGTATGTCCGCATCGTAGGCAGGCCGGACGTCAGGTCGACCGGCGGGTGGACGTCCCTGCTTCCCCGGCGCGGCGCTTCCAGTCGCGGGGGCCCGTCAGTGGAGGTTCCAGTCGTCGAGGCCGCGGGTCACGACGACCTTGGAGAACTTCGACGAGCCGGTGACCCGGATCAGCGGGCCGTCGCCCGCCGAGCCGCCGCTCACGTTCCGCTTGCCGAAGATCGAGCTGCCCTCGTCGATCACGTGGGCGTTCTCCGGCACCCGGACGATCATCTTGCTGAACTTCGCGTCGGTCTCGATGGTGATCTCCCGGCCGGGGAGCACGGCGTCGGACAGGTCGATGACGAGGGCGCCGAAGCGGGCCGACAGCTTGGTGCGCCGGGAGGCGACCCAGCGCCCCTTGCGCACGATCTTGCTGAACTTCGAGCTGATCACCTGGTGCTCGATGGCCTCGGGCAGGGCGGACGGGGCGGACACCTGGGGCAGGTCCCGGGTGAGGGGGACGAGCTCGCCGATCGTCTTCGCCGTGTAGGCGATCTCCAGACGGTCGGCGTGCTCGACGCTGGTGAGTCTTCCGGTGGCGAGCGCGTCGCCCAGCAGGGCTGCGACGCGGTCGCGGTCGGCGTCGGAGGCGCGCAGGTCGAGATCCTCGGTCACGATGAATCAGTGTATGTCGAATCGCGATATGTCGCGAGTGTCAAACCTGCAAGGAAACTTGGAGCCCAGTGGAACCGGGGACGCGGCGCGTCGCGTCCGGATATTAAGAACCGTAGACGCGCGACTGGGTCGTGAGGTTTACACGCGATCGAACAAAAAAGATGGGAAAGGCCTAGTGATCTTGAACCAGGCAGGTACCCGACGCTTCAAGGCGTACACGTCCAAGCACCTCGACGAGCTCCTGCGACGGGCGGGGCTGAACGACGAGGAGCGGCTGAGGGTCCGCGCCGTGGCCACGGTGCTGCCCTTCCGGACGAACGCCTACGTCGTGGACGAACTCATAGATTGGTCGGCGGCGCCCGACGATCCCATCTACCGCCTCGTCTTCCCGCAGGAGGACATGCTTCCGGCCGCGGACGTGGCCAGGCTGGCCGATCTGCTCAAGGCCGAGGCGCCCAACAGCGAGATCCAGGCCGAGGCCAACCGCGTACGCGCGCAGCTCAACCCGCATCCCGCCGGGCAGAAGGAGCTCAACGTCCCGAGGATGGACGACGAGCCGGTGCCCGGCATGCAGCACAAATATCCAGAGACAGTGCTCATCTTCCCTAAACAGGGACAGACCTGCCATGCCTACTGCACCTACTGCTTCCGGTGGGCGCAGTTCATCGGGGACGCGGACCTGAAGTTCGCCTCCGACGACATCGACCGCATGGTGTCCTACATCCGCCACCACCCCGAGGTCACCAGCGTCCTGATCACCGGCGGCGACGCCATGATCATGGGTGAGCCGGTCATCCGGCGCTACATCGAGCCGCTGCTCGGCCTCGACCAGCTCGAATCCATCCGCATCGGCACCAAGGCGCTGGCCTACTGGCCGCAGCGCTTCACCACCGATCCCGACGCCGACGCCACGCTCGGCCTGTTCCAGGAGGTGGTGAAGGCCGGCAAGAACCTGGCGTTCATGGCCCACTTCTCGCATCCGCGGGAGCTGGAGTCGCCGCTGGTGGAGTCGGCGGTCGAACGCATCCTCGGCAGCGGGGCCACGATCAGGACCCAGGCGCCGCTGATCAGGTCCATCAACGACGATCCCGCCGTGTGGTCGTCGATGTGGCGGCGGCAGCTGCGGATGGGGCTGATTCCCTATTACATGTTCGTCGAGCGCGACACCGGGCCGCAGGACTACTTCGCGGTCCCGCTGGCCCGCGCGTACGAGATCTTCAGGGACGCCTACTCGACCGTCTCCGGGCTCTGCCGTACGGTCCGGGGGCCGTCCATGTCGGCCACGCCGGGCAAGGTGTGTGTGGACGGTGTGACCGAGATCGCCGGTGAGCGCGTCTTCGTGCTCCACCTCATCCAGGCCCGCGACCCCGAGCTGGTCGGGCGGCCGTTCTTCGCCCGGTACGACCCGTCGGCGGTCTGGCTGACGGATCTGCGGCCGGCGTTCGCCGAGCGTTTTCCGTTCGAGCCGGCCGACGCCTTGCTGCCCATCTGAGTGGTCGCGTTCTCGCGCCACCGTCCCTGAATTGTGCGCCCCCGGCCCGTGACATTTGTTAATGCGACCACTTGTTCGCGGGCCGTGCGGGCGCACGTCGGCGGCGCGGTCCCGATGGCGTTCGGGTCCGCGCGGAATCGAAATCAAAACCGGGGTATTTCCCGTTTTGTCTCTCCGCTCAACGCTCCCCCTTTACTCGGTAACCGGGCTGCAAACCCTGCTACATGGGCTTTCCGGCCGCCTGCGGGCGATCACCGTCAGTGATACAACTGCTTCCGTAGCTCAGCCGTGACAGCACGCTTCGTGTGGTGCCCATAGCGTGTGCGCCACGGCATTCGGGGGTTATCGATTCGCATTTCCACCGCATTCGAGAGCGATCGATCACGAGCCGGGAAGGCAATCATGAATCGAGTAGTCAAGGCGGCCGTTGCCGTCACAGCATTCGGCTTGGCGGCGGCTTTGGCCGTGCCAGCTCAAGCAGAAGTTCAATTCACTCACACCGCCAAGATCGTCCCGCTGGACGGCCTGGGCGGGGGCACCAGCGGAGGCCCGCTCGACCTGCTCGGCGGGCTGCTCGGCGGCGGGCTGCTCAGCAGCCTGGGCGGCGGCCTCGGCGGCCTGACCGGGGCCGGCAAGGCCAAGTCGGCGGACGCCGCCGGCGAGGCCAGGGCGCGCGACATCGCCGACGAGAACCGGCGCGCCAGCCTGGCGATGACGCCGAACGCGGCCGAGGACGTCACCCAGCAGAGCGGCCCGCTGCCCGAGCTGTCGCCCATCCTCGGCAGCGGCGCGATCGGCGGCGGCGGCCGGGGACTGGCCAAGTCGCTGCCGCTGCTCGGCGGCGCCCGCATGGCGCAGCCGCTGGTCAAGGGCGCGCCCCAGAGCAACAGCGGGCTCACCGGCACGAGCGCCCCGCTGCGCGGCGCCATGGACACGATGACCGCCCTGGCCGGGGCCTCGGTCGGCGGCGCGATGGGCAAGGTGGGCGGCGGCGCGCTGCTGCCCGGCACGAGCTCAGGCACGGCCGGCACCGCCACCACGAGCATGACGGGCGCCACCAAGGGCCTGCGCGACCTGTCCACGGAGTCCGGGATGGGCGGGCTCACCCGCGCCGCCAGGATGGCCCTGCCGCACGCGTCCGGCGGCGAGCTGGCCCCGATGGTCGGGCAGGTCGCCCCCGTCGAGGCCGCGCCGGTCGTCGAGGCGCTGCCGGGCACCACCCGGACCGCGTCCGTCGACGAGATCACCCCGCTCATGCAGGACACCGCGGGCTTCGTCTCGGCCAACGGCTCCAAGGCCGCCGGCTCCTACAGCGACATGGTCTCCGCCCTCGGCTGGAGCAGCGACGCGCTGACGAGCTCGGTGCGGGGCTCCTGGGTTCGCGACTGAGGCGAGCGCGGCGCGTCCCGGACGTGTCGCGGACGTGACCCGCGCGGGCGCGTCCCGGACATGACGTGACGACGCGCGCACGCGGCCCCGCCGAGGGCCGTGCGACGGTTCGCCGGCGTCCCAGGTGCCGACGCTCGTGAACCGGCCGTGACGGCCGTGAGGCGGCCCGCGTTCAGGTGCCAGATTGTTCCCGCGACGGCGGGTTCCCGCTCTCCCCGGCGTCGGTGGACGCCCGCGGAACCACGGGGGCGTCGTCGCACCGACAGGACAGGCCGATGGGGTGCGCTCACAAGGTGCCGAGCGCCCCGACGGCACTGCCGCGCGTCGGTCGCGGGTCCGCCGCTCGGGCGGACGGGCCCGCCACGGGTCTGGGCGGATGCGCTCCAGCCCGGGGTTCACGCGCGCGAACCGCCGCTGACTGCAGGGCAGCGGCGCCGCGCCGAGCCCGCCGCCGGCCCCGCCACGGGGTCGGCGGCCTTCTCATGTCCCCCCTGGTCCGGCGCGAGCCGCTAGGGCAGCCGGACGCCGGTGCGCCGGGCGATCTGGGCCTGCAACCGGGCCATCTGCCAGTGAAGCTCCAGCAGCTGCTCGGCGAGCTGCATCCTGGGGATCTCGGCCACGTCTTCGATGGCCAGGTGGTCGATCGCGGCCGAAAGCTCTCCCATCGCGCGCCCCCACTCCATCAGCGTTCCTTGGATCGAATTCGCGTTCGAATACTATCGGAACGGCAGTCACGCTGTCAGTGTTTCGGCGCGCGAGTCACCCACGTTTCGCGCAGGTGATCGAAAAGCGGGCGGGCTCAGCCCTTGTTGTAGGCGGCGATGACTTCCTTGGGGTCGCCGTCCATCCGGATCTTGCCCTTGTGCAGCCAGATGACCCGGTTGCAGGTCTCCTCGATGACCTTGAGGTCGTGGGCGACCAGGAAGACCGTGCCGGCGGACTCGCGGATCTGCCGGATGCGGGCCTCGCTCTTCTTGCGGAACTCGCGGTCGCCCGTGGCCAGGGCCTCGTCGATGAGCAGGACGTCGTGGGTCTTGGCCGAGGAGATGGCGAAGCGCAGCCGCGCGCCCATGCCCGACGAGTACGTGGACATGGGCAGCTGGACGAACTCGTCGATGCCGGAGAAGTCGACGATCTCCTGGTACTTCTCCTTGACCTCCGCCGGCGTCATGCCCATGGCGTAACAGCCGAGGACGATGTTGCGCTCACCGGTCAGCTCGCGCATGAGCGCGGCGTTGACGCCGAGCAGCGAGGGCTGGCCGTCGGTGTAGACGGCGCCCTCGTGCGGCGGGAGCAGGCCGGCGATGGCGCGCAGCAACGTGGACTTGCCCGACCCGTTGCGGCCCACGATGCCGATGGCGTCGCCGTGGTAGGCCACGAAGGTCACGCCCTTGACGGCGTGGACCTCCTTCATCTGCGGCCGGCCCTGGCGCTTCAGCAGGCGCGTGAGGGCGTTGACCGCGTTGCCCTTCTCGTTGTCGGTGGCCGTGCCGTAGACGCGGTAGACGATGTGCAGGTCGTCGACGATGACGGTCGGGGTGCCCGTCGGAACGTCGAGCGGACTCTTGCCCCGGGGCTCCGGGTTGGGGTGCACCCTCACGTCCTTGCCGGGGACGGCGGGCTCCTCGCCCTTCACCTGTGACAGCTCCTCGGTCAGTTCAGCCACGCCCGTACCTCTCCTCGGACCGCCAGAAGTACCAGAAGCCGAAGCCGAGTGAGAACACTGCCCAGAATACGCAAGACACCCACACCATGGTCGGCGGGTAGTGCCCGTTCTGCGGGTGGTAGCTCTTGATCAGGATGTCGCGCATCCACTCGATGTAGGAAGCCGTCGGGTTCAGGTACATCACGTCGGCGACCCACTGCGGGAGCTTCGCTGACCCGACCACCTTGTCCTGGATCGAGAAGAAGACGCCCGAGGCGTAGAGCCAGGTGCGGGTGATGAACGGCAGCAACTGGTTGAGGTCGCGCATCTGGGCGCCCATCCGGGCGATCACCAGGCTGGCCCCGATGTTGAACATCGTCTGGAGCGCCAGCACCACCGGGATCATGAGCCAGAACCAGGTGGGCCACTCGCCGGTGGCCGTCACGATGACGAGGAGCACGCCCATGGAGATGGCGAGCTGCTGCAACTCCTGGATCGTGTACGCCAGCGGCAGCGACGCGCGCGGGAAGTGCAGGGCGCGGATCATCGACAGGTTGCCGGAGATCGACTTGGCGCCCGCCGTGACCACGCGCTGGGTGTAGGTGAAGACGAACATCCCGGTCAGCAGGAAGGCCGGGTAGTTCTCGATGCCGCCCCGGCCGCCCAGGATGACGCCGAACATCACGTAGTAGATGCCGGCGTTGAGGAGGGGGGTCAGCACCTGCCACAGCTGGCCCAGGGCCGAGCTGGAGTACTTCGAGACGTTGCGGGACGTCGCGTACGTCAGGATGAAGTGTCGCCGCTCCCAGAGCTGGCGCAGATAGACAGGGAACCTCGGCCGCGCGATGGCACGGCGAAGTCCGTATCTCTCGGCGAGCTTGGCCAGCGGCTCCTGCCCGCTTCGGCCGCCCGCCTGGGCGTCCGCGACAGCGGATTCCGGCTGGCTCATGGCTAGGACTCTATTGGATCCAGGTCGGTGGGGTGCCTGCCGCGAGGGACGCGGCAGATGCTTGGACGGAGTCTTGGGGCGCCAGGTTCCAAGGTGCCGTCAAGACTCGCACAACCGTAGCCCAGCGAGGCGGGCCATGGCGGGAAGGGCGCGACCACGGTCCTGTAGGGGGTAATTTTCATCCGCCGTTCACGTCGAGGCTTGACCTGTTTGAGCATCCCTGGGGTGTTTGTAGTCTTATAGGAAGAATGTCTGTGACGCTGGATTGGCGCACGTGTGACCGAACTGCAACGCGCCAGAGACTCGCTGGTGGCAAGTAGTAAGGGATAGTCGCGATCGACTGGCAGGGCGTCGGCTGGTTTGACCATGTCAGCCAAATCCGGGGGATACCAGGAACCCCCCGTCAGGCTGCTTACCATCACCGCAGCTCAGCGCTGTCGCCCACCTGTAGAGGGAGGATTTTTTTCACCATGCGTGTTACTAAGGGCGCACAGATCGTCGCCGGTACCGCGCTGCTCGCCCTCGCGGTTGCCGCGTGTGGCGGCGGTGCCTCGGACGGCGGCACTGCCGCGGGCGGCGGCGAAACGCCGGTCCGCATGGAGATCGGTGAGCCTCAGGAGCTCCTCAACCCGCTGAACACCACCGAGACCGAGGGCTCCGAAGTCCTCGCCGCGGTGTTCTCGCCGCTCGTCAAGTACGACGAGAACAAGCAGCCGGTTGAAGAGGCCGCTGAGTCGATCACCACCCAGGACAGCAAGGTCTGGACGATCAAGCTCAAGTCCGGCTACACCTGGCACGACGGCAAGCCGGTCACCGCGGCTGACTACGCGCGGGCCTGGAACTATGGCGCCAACCAGGACAACGCCATGAGCTCCTCCGCCTTCTTCTCGCGCATCGACGGCTTCGCCGACGTCCACCCGGGCGAGGGCAAGACGCCGACGGCCAAGGAGATGAAGGGCCTCAAGGCTGTCGACGACAGCACCCTTGAGGTGACGCTGTCCGCACCGTTCTCGCAGTTCAAGACGATGCTCGGGTACACCGCCTTCTACCCGCTGCCGGCCTCCGCGCTCGGCGCCGACGGCAAGGTGACCCAGGCCTACGGCGAGCAGCCGATCGGCCAGGGCCTGTTCAAGGTCGACAAGCCCTACAAGAAGGGCGGCGCGCAGACCATCGACATGACGGTCTACGACAAGTTCCCCGGCGCCAAGCCGAAGAACTGGACCAAGCTGCAGTTCAAGATCTACAGCTCGGCCGAGACCGCCTTCCAGGACCTCCAGGCCGAGAACCTGGACGTGGACGACTCGCTGCCCGCCTCGGCGATCGCGACCGCCAAGTCCGTCCTCGGCGACCGCTACTTCGACGAGCCCGACGCCTCTGTCGGTTACATCGGCGTCCCGCTGAAGTACAACCCCGAGTTCAAGAACCCGGACGTGCGCAAGGCCATCTCCATGGCCATCGACCGCAAGACCATCACCGAGACGGTCTTCGCGGGCACCCGCGCCCCGGCCGACGACTTCATCAACCCGGCCATCCCCGGTTACCGTCAGGGCGCCTGCACGGCCTGCACGTACAACCCGGCCGAGGCGAAGAAGCTCTACGCCGACGCCAAGGGCCCGGCCAAGCTGGAGCTCGGCTACAACGGCGACGGCGGCCACAAGGAGTGGATCGAGGCCGTCGCCAACAACCTCCGCGCCAACCTGGGCATCGAGGTCACGCCGAAGCCGTTCGAGAACTTCAAGGCCATCCTGGACGACCTGGACGCCAAGAAGTACAAGGGCCTGTTCCGCATGGGCTGGTCGATCGACTACCCGTCGGCCGAGAACTACCTGACGCCGATCTTCGGCACCCAGGCCATCTCGACCGGCTCGAACTACGGCGGGTACGAGAACAAGGAGTTCGACGACATCGTCGCCAAGGGCGACCAGGCCGCCGACGCCGCCGAGGGCCTCAAGCTCTACCAGCAGGCCGACGACATCCTGATCAAGGACATGCCGTACATCCCGGTGTACTTCTACCGGAGCAACTTCGGACACTCCGCCAAGGTCAAGGGCGTCAAGCTGAACCTGCTCAACCAGGTTCAGTGGGCCGACATCGAGAAGGCCTGACGTCATTCGCCGGGCGGACGGCTCTTGCCGTCCGCCCATCGGAGGACTGAGCTTGGAGGCAGTCACTTTGGGGCCGGGCAAACCGCGGCTACGAGGGTGACTGCCTCCACGCATGTACCGGAGGGCTTGAATGGGCCGTTATGTCATCAGGCGACTGCTGCAGGCGATACCCGTCCTGCTCGGCGCCACGCTACTCATCTTCGCGATCGTCTTCGCCCTGCCCGGCGACCCCATCCAGGCACTGGCGGGCGAGAAGCGCCTGGACCCGGCCGTGGCCGAGGTCCTGCGCGACCAATACCACCTGAATGACCCGCTGCTGCTGCAGTACTGGTACTACCTCAGCGGCGTGCTCTTCCACGGAGACTTCGGGACCACCTTCTCCAGGATCCCGGTCTCGCAGCTCATGGCCGGCAAGTTCCAGGTCACGCTGAACCTCGCGCTGACCGCGCTCGTCATGGAGGCCATCATCGGCGTCGGCCTCGGCCTGTGGGCGGCGCTGCGCCGCGGCAGGGCCTCCGACACCGCCATCCTCGCCTCGACGCTGCTGCTGATCTCCGTCCCCACGCTGGTGACGGGCTTCGTGCTGCAGCTCGTTCTCGGAGTCAAGCTCAAGCTGTGGACGGGAAGCGACATCTTCCCCGTGGCCGGCATCTCGGCCGGGTTCCGCAGCTACCTGCTGCCCGGTTTCGTGCTCGCCGGCACGTCGATCGCCTATCTCACCAGGCTGACGCGGACGAGCCTGGTGGAGACGCTGCGCGCGGACTACATCCGCACGGCCACCGCCAAGGGCCTGGCCAAACGCCGCGTCATCGGCAGGCACGGGCTCCGCAACGCACTGATCCCGCTGGTCACCTACCTCGGCGCCGACCTCGGGAACCTGATGGGCGGCGCGGTCATCACGGAGACGATCTTCAACCTGCCGGGCATCGGCAACCAGCTGTTCCAGTCGATCCTGCTGCGAGAACAACCGGTCGTCGTGGGCATCGTGACCGTGCTGGTGCTGATCTACATCCTGGCCAACCTGGTCGTCGACATGTTGTACGCAGTGCTCGACCCGAGGATCCGCTATGAGTAACGAAGCAAACGTCGGGCCCATGCTGCCGGAAGCGAAGTCGCTGGTCACGGAGGCCCCGGCGCCACCGTCCCCCGACAAGCAGGGCAGGCGCGGCAAGCAGAAGCAGGAGAAGCCCGCCAGCCTGTGGACCGACGCCTGGTACGACCTGCGCCGCCGGCCGATGTTCATCATCTCCGCGGTGCTGATCGCGATCCTGCTGGTCATGGCGTTCTGGCCGTCGTTGTTCACCTCGATCGACCCGACCAACGCCCAGACCTGCGACCTGTCCACCGCCCGGCAGCTCCCCAGCGTGGGGCACCCGTTCGGCAAGGACAGCCAGGGCTGTGACGTGTTCGCCAGGACGATCTACGGCGCCCGCAACTCGATCGTGATCGGCGTGACCACCACGATCATCACCATGGTCCTGGGCGGCCTGCTCGGCCTGTTCGCCGGCTTCCGCAGCGGCCTGATCGACTCGGTCTCCTCCCGGGTCACCGAGATCTTCTTCGCCATCCCGCCGATCCTGGGCGCCCTGCTGATCGCGGCCACCTTCCGCGACAGCGGCATCAACAGCATCATGCTGGTCATCGCGGCCCTGGCGGTGCTCGGCTGGCCGATGGTGTTCCGCATCATGCGGGCCTCGGTGATCACGGCCAAGAGCCAGGACTTCGTGGTCGCCGCGCGGGCGGTGGGCGCGGGCCAGTGGCGCATCATGTTCAAGCACCTGCTGCCGAACTCGCTGGCGCCGGTGATCGTGGTCAGCACGATCAACCTCGGCGGCTACATCGCGGCGGAGGCGGCGCTGTCGTTCCTCGGGGTCGGCGTGCAGTCGCCGGACATCTCGTGGGGCCTCATGATCGCCGACGCCCGGCCGCGGTTCCTCGACGCGTCGCTGCCGCTGTTCTTCCCGGCCCTGTTCCTGAGCATCACGGTGCTCGCGTTCATCATGCTGGGCGACGCCGTGCGTGACGCTCTCGATCCGAAGCTCAGGTAGAAGGGGGGATCAAGTGAAGAAGACGTCGACAGACGTGTTGCCCGCCGAGGGAGGGCTGGGCGACGAACCGCTGCTCGCGGTTGACGATCTGCACGTGGAGTTCCGTACGCGTCAGGGCGTCGTGCGCGCGGTGAACGGCGTGAGCTACACGGTCAACCCCGGTGAGACGCTGGCGGTGCTCGGCGAGTCGGGTTCGGGCAAGTCCGTGACCGCTCAGGCGATCATGGGCATCCTGGACATGCCGCCGGCCGTCATCCCCAAGGGCGAGATCCGCTTCAAGGGCACCGACCTGCTCAAGCTCTCGGAGGACGCGCGCACCCAGGTGCGCGGCCAGCGCATCGCGATGGTCTTCCAGGACGCCCTCTCGGCGCTCAACCCGGTGTTCACCGTGGGCTGGCAGATCAGCGAGATGTTCCGGGTCCACCGCGGCATGTCCAAGCGCGACGGCATGAACAAGGCCGTCGAGCTGATGGACAAGGTCCGCATCCCGGCCGCCCGGCAGCGCGTCAACGACTATCCGCACCAGTTCTCGGGCGGCATGCGGCAGCGCATCATGATCGCGATGTCGATCGCGCTCGACCCCGAGGTGCTGATCGCCGACGAGCCGACCACCGCCCTGGACGTGACCGTCCAGGCGCAGATCATGGAACTGCTGGCCGAGCTGCAGCGCGAGAGCCAGATGGGCATGATCCTGATCACCCACGACCTGGGCGTCGTGGCGGACGTGGCCGACAAGATCTCGGTCATGTACGCCGGCCGGATCGTGGAGAACGCCCCGGTGCACGACATCTACCGGGCGCCGGCGCACCCGTACACGAAGGGCCTGCTGGAGTCCATCCCCCGGGTGGACCTCAAGGGCCAGGAGCTGTACGCGATCAAGGGCCTGCCGCCCAACCTGCTCGACCTGCCGAGCGGGTGCGCGTTCAATCCCCGGTGCCCGTACCGGCAGGACAACTGCGTGACCGCCGCCCCCCAGCTCTACGAGATCAGCGGCACGCGTGGCAGCGCCTGCCACTACTGGAGGGAGGTCCTCGATGGCGAACGGCAGTGAGCGCATTCTTGAGGTTCGCGACCTGGTCAAGCACTTCCCCCTGACCCAGGGCATCGTCCTCAAGAAGCAGATCGGCGCGATCAAGGCCGTGGACGGCGTCTCGTTCGACCTCAACAGGGGCGAGACGCTGGGCATCGTGGGCGAGTCGGGCTGTGGCAAGTCCACGCTGGCCAAGGTGCTGATGGCGCTGGAGCGGCCGACCTCGGGCTCGGTGAAGATCAACGGCAAGGACATCGCCAAGGCCAGGGGCGGCGAGCTCAAGCGCATGCGCCGCAACATCCAGATGGTGATGCAGGACCCGTACACCTCGCTGAACCCCCGGATGACCGTCGGCGACATCATCGGCGAGCCGTACGAGATCCACACGGAGGTGGCGCCCAAGGGCGACCGCCGCCGCAAGGTGCAGGAGCTGCTGGAGGTCGTCGGGCTCAACCCCGACCACATCAACCGCTACCCGCACCAGTTCTCGGGCGGCCAGCGGCAGCGCATCGGCATCGCCCGCGGCCTGGCGCTGCAGCCGGAGATCATCGTCTGCGACGAGCCCGTCTCGGCGCTGGACGTGTCGATCCAGGCCCAGGTGATCAACCTGCTGGAGCGGCTGCAGAACGAGTTCAACCTGGCCTACATCTTCATCGCCCACGACCTGTCGGTGGTCCGCCACATCTCCGACCGGGTGGGCGTGATGTACCTGGGCAAGTTCGTCGAGCTCGGCAAGGACGTCGAGATCTACGACAAGCCCGCTCATCCGTACACGCAGGCGCTGCTGTCGGCGGTGCCGGTTCCCGACCCCGAGGGCCGGGAGCAGCGCGAGCGGATCATCCTGCAGGGCGACCCGCCCTCGCCCGCCAACCCGCCGTCGGGCTGCCGTTTCCGCACCCGCTGCTGGAAGGCGCAGGAGATCTGCGCGGAGGAGGAGCCGTTGCTGCAGATCCGGACGGGGACCGGGCACGAGAGCGCCTGTCACTTCGCCGAGACGCACGACGTGGTGCACGCGGGCTGACCGCGAGCGATCGTGAGGCCCTCCGGGAGACTCTCCTGGAGGGCCTCGTCACGTGGTGGCCACGATCGCCGAGCCGTGGCCGAACAGCCCCTGGTTGACCGCCAGGCCGACGCGCGCGCCCGGCACCTGCCGCCCGCCCGCCGCGCCGCGCAGCTGGTACGTCAGCTCGCACAGCTGCGCGATCGCCTGGGCCGGGATCGCCTCGCCGAAGGAGGCCAGGCCGCCCGACGGGTTGACCGGCACCCGGCCGCCGAGCGCGGTCTCGCCCGCCCGCAGCAGCTTGTCCGCCTCGCCCCGCGGGCACAGGCCGACGTCCTCGACCCAGTCCAGCTCCAGGGCGGTGGACAGGTCGTACACCTCGGCGAAGGAGACGTCCTCGGGGCCCAGGCCGGCCTCCTCGTAGGCCGCGTGCGCGATCGCGGCCCTGAAGGGCCTCTCGGGCGCGGGAACGGCGGCGCGGGACTCGGTGGCGAAGTTCGGCAGCTCCAGGATCGTGTTGGGGAAGGTCGGGGTCACCGTGGAGACGGCGGCCAGGCGCACCGGGGCCGTCGCGCCGAGCCGCCTGGCGTACGCCTGCGAGGCCAGCACGACCGCTGCCCCGCCGTCGGAGGTGGCGCAGATGTCCATCAGGCGCAGCGGGTCGGCCACCATGGGCGAGGCGAGCACCTCCTCCGCCGTGACCGGGCGGCGGTAGCGGGCCATGGGGTTGAGCGAGCCGGCGCGCGCGTTCTTGACCTTGACGGCGGCGAAGTCGGCGGCGGTGGAGCCGTACAGGGCCATGCGCCTGCGGGCGTACAGGCCGAAGTAGGCGGGGTTGGTCGCGCCGAGCAGGCGGAAGCGCAGCCAGTCGGGGTCGTCGTGCCGGTCGCCGCCGACCGGCTTGAAGAAGCCCTTGGGGGTGGAGTCCGCGCCCACCACGAGCGCGACGTCGCACAGCCCGGCCATGATCCTGGTCCGCGCGATGTCCACGGCCTGGGCCCCCGACGCGCAGGCCGCGTAGCAGGAGGCGATCCTGGCGCCCGTCCAGCCGAGTGCCTGGGCGTAGGTGGCGCCGGCCACGAAGCCGGGGTAGCCGTTCCTGATCGTGTCGGCCCCCACCACGTACTGGACGTCGGTCCAGGCCACGCCGGCGTCGCGGAGGGCGGCGCGGGCGGCGGCGACGCCGTACTCGGCGAAGGGACGTCCCCACTTGCCCCACGGGTGCATGCCCGCGCCGAGCACCACGACCGCGCTCACGAGGCCCGCCCCCACATCCACACCAGCGGCCCGTCGGCCAGCGGGCCGTGCACGAGCTCCAGCTCCATGCCCACCTCCAGGTCGCCGGCCGTGAGGTCCTTGACCTGGCCGAGCACCACCAGCCCGGCCTCGTCGAGCTCGACGGCGGCCAGCGTGACCGGCCGGTACGGCTCCGCCGCCACGTACGGCTCCGGCGGCGGGTAACCCGCCTCGGTGTAGGACCAGACCCGCCCGCGCCGCGGCAGGCGGACCTCGGCCGTCTCCTCGCCCGCGCAGCGCGGGTTTCGGCACAGGCCGGGCTGCGGCGGGAAGGCGACGGTCCCGCAGGTCAGGCAGGTGGTGCCGATGAGGTGGGTGGCGCCGTCCCCGTCGATGGCGAACCAGCCGTCGATCGCTAAGGTCATAGCCAGGAGTATTACACAAGCGCTTGCTAGGGTGAATCCCTCCGGCGCCGCCGCCGGGTCGCGACCACCCGCGCCGACATGGCCGCCGCCAGCACCACCATCCCGGCCACGACCGGCGCCCTGGAGGCGGGCGGCCTGGCCGGCCCCCGCCCGAAGTACGGGCCGGGCCGGGCGGCCGGTGAGACCCTTCCGTGGGCCAGCCGCCTGGCCTCCCGCAGGGCGAGCGGCGCGTCGGCCACCCCGTGCCCGTAGGCGGGGCTGTGGCCGCCCGCCGGCCGTCTCCTGGTGCCGCGCTCGACGGCCGTGCGCACCTGGTACGGCGACAGCTCCGGATGGGCCGACCGCACCAGGGCCGCCACGCCCGCGACCATGGCCGCCGCCGAGCTGGTGCCGTCGCCCACCACGTACCCGTCGCCGCCGTCGGCCGTGACGACGTCCGTGCCCGGCGCGACCACCGACAGGTAGTCCTGGCGGTTGGAGAAGGGGGCCACCCTGAGCCGCCGGTCCACCGCGCCCACGGCGATCACGCCCGGGTAGGCGGCGGGGAAGTTCTTCCTGTTGGCCGTGTCGCCGTCGTTGCCCGCCGAGGCCACCAGGACCGCGCCGCGGGCGAGCGCGTACTGCACGGCCTCCTCCTCGGCCGCCGAGCCCTCCCACGCGCCGCTGCCGCCGCCGAGGGACATGCTGATCACGTCCGCGCCGTGGTCGGCCGCGTACCTGATGCCGGCGGCCAGGGCGTCGCGGCGGCCGGCGCGCTGCTCGGCGCGCAGCGGGTCGGTGTTCTCCAGCGTGACCCTGATCGACAACACCCGCGCCGCGGGGGCCACGCCGACCACGCCCTCCGCGCGCCCCCGGCCGTGCCCGCGGCCGGCGATCAGACCGGCCATGGCGGTGCCGTGGTGCCCCCAGAGCCGCGGGGGCGCGCCGGTCAGGTCGGGGCCCTGGGTGACGGCCCCTCGCAGATCGGGATGGCGGCCGTTCACGCCGGTGTCCAGCACGGCCACCAGCACGCCCGCGCCCCGGCTCTCCCGCCACGCCCTGGGCACGCGCAGCGCTCCGAGCTGCCACTGCCGGGCCCGCGCGGCGGCGCCCACACCGCCGGGGAGGCTCGGCGAGGCCGCCGTCCGCACGTCGTCGGTGGCGCTGGAGGCCACGCCCGCGACCCCGGCCGCCAGGATCAGAGCCGGCAGCAGGGACGCGAGCCCCCTCATCGGGTCAGCGCCCGGTACAACGCCTCGGCGAGCTGCCGGGCGATCCCGCGCAGCCGCGGCGCGACGCGGTCGCCCGGCCGGTACGCCCGCCCGTCGGCGTATCCCGCGGCCGTCGCCACGAGGTAGGGGTCACCCGTACCGGCCACCGCCCCGGTGACGTACTGCCGCCGGCCGAACCGCTCGGCCGGACCGCCGGGGAAGGCCACGGGCCGCACGGTGGCCGGGCGCGCCCCGCGGTACGTCCCGGGGCCCGGTTCGCCGAGCACGGCGATGCCGACGGTGGCCACGTACGTCTGGGTGCTGTCGGCGTACGTGGCCCGCAGGGCGGTCAGGCAGCCGGGCCCCACCGCGGCGGGCTGGAACGCCACCCGGCACGGCGCCTCGGGGGCCACGCCCGCCAGCACGTACGTCACCCTGGCCCCCGACGGGCTGAGACCCGGCACGACCAGGGGGAAGATCCGCGTCACCGGCCAGGCGTGCCAGCGCTCCGGCACGGGCGCGTCGGCCGGCGGCCAGAACACCGACAGGATGGAGAGCAGCACGACGGACAGTTGGTACACGTCAACCTCGAACGGGAGGGGAGGGACGCCCGATCTGCCGTGCATTCTGGCACGCGGCCGATGATTCGTTCCGACGCTTCGGTAAACAGCCCGATACGCGGAGTAATTGATGATATGCGGCTATTCGCCCTAGGGTGTCGGCGAAAGTCGGACGTGCGCCCCAGGTGGGAGCCCCAGCCGCTGCGCCGCGTCGCCGTAGTTGACCGCGATGGCGATCAGCCCCGCCGAGTCCGTGAACGCCACCAGCTCGCCCGGCGGCACCGCCGCGAACGTCGCACGGAAGGGCATCGCGACCTGCCGCCGCCCGAGCCACACCCCCAGCGTGTCGCCCACCTGCACGCCCAGCGCCTGCAGGTCGCCGGCCGCGATCGACAGCTGCGTGTTGCCGTAGCGGTCGACCGAGACGACCTCGCCCTCGACCGAGCCGTCCCGCAGCAGCGAGGTCGGCGCGGGCAGCGTGACCAGCCGCTCGACCGGCACCCGGGGGCCCAGCTCGGCCGGGTCCAGGCCGCCGGCCAGCCGCCCGGCGACCGGCGCGAAGACGTCCCGGCCGTGGAAGGTGGGCGACACCGGCCGCAGGAAGAGCTCCTCGTTGCCGAGCGCGTACGCGGCCCGCGCGCCGCCGCTGGCGTGCACCGCCCACGACAGCAGGCCGTTGTCGGGGCCGACGAACACCCGGCCGCCCGCCTCGACCGCCACCGACCGCCGCGCGCCGCCCACGCCGGGATCGACCGCGCCGATGTGGACGCCCTCAGGCAGGTAGGGGATGGTCTGGGCGAGGATGGCAGCGCCCCGCCGTACGTCGCCGGACGGGACGAGGTGGCACACGTCGATCACCCGCGCCTCGGGCGCGATCCCGGCGATCACTCCGTGGCAGGCGGCCACATAACCGTCTTCGAGCCCGTAGTCCGTGAGGAGCGTGATGACTGGGGTCACATTTCGTGACTGTACGTCCGGCAATCCGCCGTGAACAGCCGCAGATCGCACATTACGATTGGCCACGGGCCGCGAAGCGTGCGATGTGATCGTCGTACGCCCCTTCCCGAGGAGGACATCATGGGAGCACCGCTCAGCGGTGACAGTGCTGCCCAGGAACCGTCCCGGACATCCCTCAACGACCGCGATCTCGAACTCCTCGCCTTCGAACGCCAATGGTGGCGGCACGCGGGCGCCAAGGAGCAGGCCATCAAGGAGACCTTCGGGTTCTCGGCCACCCGCTACTACCAGTTGCTCGGCGAGTTGATCGACAGACCGGAGGCGCTGGAGCAGGACCCGATGCTGGTCAAACGGTTGCGAAGGTTGCGCTCCACCCGTCAGCGCGACCGTGCGGCGAGACGGCTCGGCATGCGTCCCTGACCGGCTGGGTACGGCAGCCGCGTGAGGAACATCCCTGGTATGGAAGCGATCCTTAAAGATCCGTCCGGCGCCGTGATCGGGCTCGACTTCGACGGAACCCTGTCGCCGATCGTGCCCGATCCCGCCTCCGCCAAGATCCACCCCGAGGCCCCCGCCGTGCTCGCCGAACTGGGCGCGCACGTCGGCGCCGTGGCCATCGTGACCGGCAGGCCGGCGGCCACCGCGCTCGAACTCGGGCCCGGCCTGGCCGACGTGCCCGGCCTCGTGGTGCTCGGCCACTACGGCTTCGAACGGTGGGAGCACGGACGCGTCTCGGCGCCGCCGCCGCCGCCCGGCGTGCCGCGCGTCCGGGCCGAGCTGCCCCTGCTGCTCGACGCGCTCGGCCTGCACGGCGTGGTGATCGAGGACAAGGGCAGGGCGGTGGCCGTGCACACCAGGCGCGCCCCCGACCCCGAGGGCGCGCTCGCCGTGCTGCGCGAGCCGCTGGCCGAGCTGGCCGCGAAACACGGCCTGGTGATCGAGCCCGGACGCATGGTCCTGGAACTGCGCCCGCCCGGCATGGACAAGGGCCACGCGCTCGGGCTGTTCCTGGCCGAGCGGGACGCCAGGTCCGTCATGTTCGTCGGCGACGACCTCGGCGACCTGGCCGCCTTCGACGCCGTACGCGCCTCGGGGCTGCCCGGCGTGACCGTGTGCAGCGGCTCGGCCGAGGTGACCGCACTGGCCGAGCGGGCCGACATCGTGGTCGACGGGCCCGACGGCGTGGTGGCGCTGCTGCGGGAGCTGACGACGGCCTTCACCCGTCCCTAGAGTCCAGCCGTTCGTGAGCCGGCTCGTTTCGGGCCGGCTCGCGGCTTTCAGCCGTTCGTGACTGAGCTGCAAGTGGCGGGTCCTACGTTGGTGCGCATGTCACGACGATCCCTCGCCCTCGCCGCCGCCTCGGCCGCGACCCTCGCTGCCGTGCTCGCCGTCCCCGGCGCCGCCTCCGCCGCCCCCGCCCAGCAGCTCAAGCTGCGCGGCGGCCTGACGCTCTACATCCCGATCGAGTGGGTCGTCCACCGCACGGGCGGCGACGTCGTCCAGGTGGTCACCGGCCGGTGCGCCAAGCCGCAGGGCTGGGGCTCGCCCGAGTGCGACGCGTTCTACGTCCTCGGTCCCGCCGCGATCAAGCGGGGCGCCGAGGGGTTTGGGCCCTACACGGGCAAGAACCCGTACTATCCGGCCAGCGACGTGCAGCCCTGCCCGATCAACCGCAAGTGGGGCGAGGTCGTCGGCCCCAAGGTCACCAGGGGCTACCGGCAGATGGGGGCCGGGCACAAGGCCGCCTACAACGCCTGGCAGGCCACGTGCGTCAGCTACTCGGGCGGCGGCGTCAAGGCCCGCTTCACGCAGCGCGAGTGGTACCTGCCGAAGAGCCGGATCCTCGTCGTCGACCAGTGGGACACCCCCGGCCTGGCCGACACGCTCAAGTACGCCGACTGGAGATGAGCACCCCGGCGACCGCGAGGCCGATGACCACGGGCACCAGCAGGAACGCGTTCCCGGTGCCGTAGCCGTCGGCCAGCGCGCCGAGCAGCAGCGGGCCGATCGCCATGGCGGCGCCCGCCCACACGGGCGAGGCGGCCGCCGCGCGGTCCGCCCGGTCGCCCGAGGCGGCGATCAGCGTGCTCAGCGCGAGCGGGAACTGCAGCGACGCGCCCAGCCCGCTCAGCGCCAGCCCCACGTACGACAGGACCGGCGCGGTGCTCGCCCAGAACAGCACCCAGCCGAGGGCCATCAGCCCCAGAGCGCCGGCCAGCAGCGGCGTGGCCGGCAGCCGCAGCGCCAGCTGCGCGCCCGCGAACCTGCCCGCCGCCATGCCGCAGACGAACGCCGTCAGCCCGGTCGCCGCGACGGCCACCGGCACGCCCGTCCTGAGGGCGAACAGGTCGGCGGCCCACAGGTTGAACGTGAACTCCAGCGCCACGCAGCAGAACAGCACACCCCCGGCCAGATGGAAGCGCCACCCGCCGCCCTCCCGCGCCGGGACGGCCGCCCCGGCGACCACGTCGCCCTGCCCTCCGCCGGCCCCCCGGGGCGAGGGCCAGGAGCGGCCCATCGACAGCGCCAGCAGGGCGCTGACGGCCGGGGTGACCAGCAGGGCGGCCCGCCAGCCGAGCGCGCTCTGCGCCACCTGGCTGAGCACGAACGTCGCCACCATCCCCACCAGCACGCCCACGGCGTTGGCCTCGCTGAGCGCGGCCGGCCCTGCGGCCCCGTGGTGGTCGCTGAGCTCGGCCATCGCCGCGTAGAGCATGACCGAGCCGAAGCCGCCGGCCACGCCGTAGCCGAGCAGCGTCAGGGGCAGCGCGGAGGCGGCCATGACCAGCAGCACGCCGGCGTTCATCCCGGCCAGGCCGAACCAGCACGTCGAGCGCCGGCCGAGCAGCCTGGTGAGCAGGGGCAGCGCGAGCCCGGCGCCGATCGTCCCGACCGCCATGGCGGTGCCGTGCAGCCCGGCGACGGTGGCCGTGGTGCGCTGGTCGGCGCGCAGGAGCGGGAGGGCGGCGCTCAGGCCGTACACGAACGTGGCGAACGTGCCGAGCAGGAAGTAGATGAGCCAGGTCGGACGGTCCCGGACGAGTCGGATGGGCACTGAGACCGTCGACACCCGGCAGCCTCCGTCATTGGCAGTGAACCCGACTTCTCATGTTAAAGCAGGGCGTCGAGTTGGGATTCCAGCCACTTGTGCGGCGGCAGCGCGGTGGCCGCCTCCTGCAGCCGGTCGCGCCGCCGCCGGCGTTCGTCCTCGGGCATCACCAGCGCCTCGTGCAGCGCGTCCGCCGTGCCGCTCACGTCGTAGGGGTTGACCACCAGCGCGTACGGCCCCAGCTCGGCCGCCGCCCCCGCCTCGCGCGAGAGCACCAGGGCGCAGCGCGGCGACAGGACCGGCCCCTCCTTGGCGACCAGGTTCATGCCGTCGCGGATGGGGTTGACCAGCAGCACGTCCGCCAGCCGGTAGGCGGCCAGCGAGCGCGGGTAGTCGTCGTTGACGTTGAGGATGACCGGGTCCCAGTCCTCGGTGGCGTACTCGTCCTCGATCTCGCGCGCGCAGCGCTGCACCGACGCGGTGTACTCGCGGTATTCGGGCAGGTCGTGCCGGCTGGGATAGGCGAAGGCCAGGTGGACCACCTTGCCGTGCCACTCCGGATGGGCGGCCAGGAACTCCCGGTAGGCCAGCAGCCCGCGCACGATGTTCTTGGACAGCTCGGTGCGGTCGATGCGGACGATCAGCCGGCGTCCGGCCACCTGCTCGGCCAGCGCGGCCATGTGCGACTCGACGTCGGGCTCGCAGGCCCGCGCCCACAGCGCCGCGCCGTCCACGCCCAGGCTGTGCACGCCGACGCGGGTCGTCCTGCCCTCGTGGGTGACCGTGCCGGCCGCGCGGTCCACCCGCGCGCCCAGCAGCGCCTCGCAGCAGTCCATGAACGCCGCCGCCCACCGGGCGGTGAGGAAGCCCGCGTGGTCGGCCCCCAGGATGCCGTCGAGCACCTCCCTGGTCACCGCGTCGGGCAGCAGGGAGAAGTACTCGGGAGGCGCCCACGGCGTGTGGCTGAAGTGGGCGATGCGCAGGTCGGGCCGCTCGGCGCGGAGCATCGCCGGGGTGAGCGTCAGGTGGTAGTCCTGGACCATCACGCGCGCGCCGTGCCCGGCCTCCTCGGCCAGCGCCAGCGCGAACGCGCCGTTGTAGTCGCGGTAGGACTCCCACTCGCGCCGGAACTTGGTGCCGAAACTGGGGGAGTTGGGGATGTCGTACAGCAGGTGGTTGACGAACCACAGGGTCGAGTTGGCCACGGCGTTGTAGGCGCGGTGGAAGGTGGCCGCGGGGATGTCGAGCATCCGCAGGGCGCCCGTGTCGTAGCCGCCGCGGTCGAGCCGGCCCCCCGGGGCCAGGCGCACGGCGCTGCGGTCGCCGTCGGACAGCGCGGCGCACACCCACAGCACGCCGTGCTCCTTGGCCACCCCCGACAGGCCCGAGACGAGGCCGCCACCACCGCGTTTCATGGTCAGCTCACCGTCGTCGTCGACGGTGAAGGAGACCGGCCCGCGGTTGGACGCCACGAGAACGCTGTTCATTTGGGCTCCCTTCGCCCATAGGATCCCAGCTATGGCGCTAGATGAGCTAACCGAGGAACTCGCCCGCTCGGCCGCGGCCGGAGACCATCGCGCGCTCGGCGAGCTCCTGGCCAGGATCGAGCCTGACGTGATGCGCCACTGCGCCCGGATCCTGCCCTATCACCAGGACGCGGAAGAAGCCTCGCAGGACACTCTGCTGGCCGTGGCGCGCAACATCGGCCGGTTCGAGGGGCGGGCCAGGTTCAGCACCTGGCTGCACATCGTGACCGCCAACTGCGCGCGCACCACGTACCGCTCGCTGAAGCGCAGGGCCGCCGAGCAGACGTCGGAGGAGCTGCCGATGCAGAAGCCGGACGCGCGGCGGGTCAGCGTGATCGCCGGCTCGCGGCTCGACCTGCTCGACGCGATGGAGGCGCTGGAGGCCGACAAGCCCGACCTGGCCCAGGCGCTGGTGCTGCGCGACATCGTCCAGCTCGACTACAACGAGGTGGCCGAGCAGCTCAACATCCCGCTCGGCACCGCCAAGTCCCGCATCCACCAGGCCCGCAAGTACGTGCAGGGAGTCCTCGGGGAGGACTATCGGTGAGACGCGCTCTCTCGCATGGTGAGACGGGTGGTCGTTTCCACCACTTGAGAAGGTAGAGTCCTTTTCGACAACTGAATATTGCTCATCCAGAGGGGTGGAGGGACCGGCCCTGCGAAGCCCCGGCAACCCTCCCGGCTTGTGCTCGCGACCTGGCGAGGCCGACCGGGACAAGGTGCCAATTCCGGTTCGCGGTCAAGGTGGCCGCGGGCGAAGATGAGGGAAGGCCTCGCTTCATGTCGCTCGACTTTGGTCCTGCCGTCGCTCTGTCCTGCCGCGAGTGCGGCACGCGCTACCCCCTGGGTCCCAGCTTCGCCTGCCTGGAGTGTTTCGGGCCGCTCGAAGCGGCCTACTCCTTCGGCCAGGTGACCCGCGCGGACATCGAGTCCGGCCCCGCCAACATCTGGCGCTACCGCTCCCTGCTCCCGGTCCCCGCCGACGTGGCGAGCAAGCCCAACATGAACCCTGGCTGGACGAAGCTGGTCAAGGCCGGCAACCTCGGCAAGGCGCTCGGCATCCGGTCCCTGTACGTGAAGGACGACTCGGGCAACCCCACCCACTCCTTCAAGGACCGGGTGGTCGCCATCGCCGTCGAGGCGGCCAGGAACTTCGGTTTCCACACGCTCTCCTGCTCCTCCACGGGCAACCTCGCCGGCGCGGTCACCGCCGCCGCCGCGCGGGCCGGCCTCGACGCGTGCGTGTTCATCCCGGCCGACCTCGAAGCGGCCAAGATCGCCATGGCCCGGGTGTTCGGCGGCCGGCTGATCGGCATCGACGGCACGTACGACGAGGTCAACCGGTTCTGCTCGGAGCTGATCGGCGACCCGCTGGGCGAGCGGTGGGGGTTCGTCAACGTCAACCTGCGGCCCTACTACGCCGAGGGGTCCAAGACGCTCGCGTACGAGATCGCCGAGCAGCTCGGCTGGCGGCTGCCGGAGCAGATCGTCATCCCCATCGCCTCCGGCTCCCAGCTCACGAAGATCGACAAGGGGTTCAAGGAGCTGATCGCGCTCGGGCTGGTCGAGGACGCCCCCTACAAGGTGTTCGGGGCCCAGGCGGCCGGGTGCTCGCCGGTCTCGACGGCGTACAAGGCGGGGCACGACGTCGTCCAGCCGGTCAAGCCGGACACGATCGCCAAGTCGCTGGCCATCGGCAACCCCGCCGACGGGCCGTACGTGCTCGACATCGCCCGGCGCACGGGCGGGGGCGTCGAGGACGTCACCGACCCCGAGATCGTCGCCGCCATCAAGCTCCTGGCCTCCACCGAGGGCATCTTCGCCGAGACCGCGGGCGGCGTCACGGTGGGCGTGCTGAAGAAGCTCGTCGAGACGGGCAGGCTCGACCCCGAGGCCGAGACGGTGGTCCTGAACACCGGCGACGGCCTGAAGACGCTCGACGCGATCAGCGACGACGCGCGGCCCACCGCCGTGATCCGGCCCTCTCTCGACGCGTTCCGCGCGACTGTCTGACAATCCAGGAAAGGCAACAAAAACCATGAGCGTTTCTGTGCGGATTCCCACCATTCTGCGCACTTACACCGGGGGTAACGCCGAAGTGAGTGGCGAAGGGGCGACTCTTCGTGACGTTCTCGCCAAGCTCGACTCCGACTACCCGGGGATCGGCGCGAGAATTCTGGATGAATCGGGCAAGATTCGTCGTTTTGTCAACGTATACGTTGGTGATGAGGATGTCCGTTTCGCCGAGGGCCTGGACACTCCCGCCCCTGAAGGCACTCAGATCTCCATCATCCCCGCCGTCGCGGGCGGCTGACCGCCGGACCACCGACTCTTGAAGGCGCCCCTTGTGGGCGCCTTCTTGTTTTAGAACCAAATTCAACCTCGAACGACTCAGCCTTCGATGAAATTAGCGTTTTGTCGGTTGACTCTGTTGCCAAACCCCGTGCCACAGGTATGGTCGAGGGCGATCGTCTGGCTGATTTTCCCAAAAGTCATGCGATTACGGGTCTCGCGAAGGAATGGGCGAGATCTGCGAGCCCAGTAAGAGGAGTCGGAAGTGGCGCAGGGCACCGTCAAGTGGTTCAACGCGGACAAGGGCTACGGCTTCATCGCGGTAGACGGTGGTAAGGATGTATTCGTCCATTACTCAGCGATCATGATGGACGGGTACCGCTCTCTCGAACAGGGACAGCGCGTCGAGTTCGAGATCACGCAGGGCCAGAAGGGGCCGCAGGCGGAGTCCGTCCGCACGGTCTGATTCACCCTCGCTGGTATGCACCAAGGCGGGACGTGCGGCAGCGCAGTCCGTACGGGCTCGCCACTGTTTCCTCCGTCGGCTTCGCACGGCGGGCCGCGCCTCAGGGGGCGGCTCGCCGTACGAACCGGCGCACCCGATGACCTGCCCGATGAGCTGGGGTGGGGTGCCCGTGGCTTGCACTCGACAGGGTAGAGTGCTAAACAGTTCGTTAGCACTCTGTGTGGCAGAGTGCCAACAACTCGGATCGAGACGATGGGGTCTGCCGAACGGAGATGCAGGCCCATGCCGTCGCGGGCGTCGGCTCGGTCCAGGACACGCCACCCTGCATCTGGGAGGTCTAGCCTTATGGCAGCCAAGATGATCGCGTTTGACGAGGACGCCCGGCGCGGTCTCGAGCGCGGTATGAACCAGCTCGCCGACGCCGTCAAGGTGACCTTGGGCCCGAAGGGGCGCAACGTCGTGCTGGAGAAGAAGTGGGGCGCTCCCACGATCACCAACGACGGCGTCTCCATCGCCAAGGAGATCGAGCTCGAGGACCCGTGGGAGAAGATCGGCGCCGAGCTGGTCAAGGAAGTCGCCAAGAAGACTGACGACGTCGCCGGCGACGGCACCACCACGGCCACCGTGCTCGCCCAGGCTCTGGTGCGCGAAGGTCTGCGCAACGTCGCCGCCGGCGCCAACCCGATGGCTCTGAAGAAGGGCATCGAGGCCGCCGTCGAGCGGGTCAGCGAGGAGCTCTCCAAGCTGGCCAAGGACGTGGAGACCAAGGAGCAGATCGCCTCCACCGCCTCCATCTCCGCCGCCGACCCCGAGATCGGCTCGCTCATCGCCGAGGCGATGGACAAGGTCGGCAAGGAAGGCGTCATCACCGTCGAGGAGAGCAACACCTTCGGCCTGGAGCTCGAGCTCACCGAGGGCATGCGCTTCGACAAGGGCATGACGTCGATGTACTTCGTGACCGACTCCGACCGCATGGAGGCCGTTCTCGAAGACCCGTACATCCTGATCGTCAACAGCAAGGTCTCGGCCAACAAGGACCTGCTGCCGCTGCTCGACAAGGTCGTGCAGTCCGGCAAGCCGCTGCTGATCATCGCCGAGGACGTCGACGGCGAGGCCCTGGCCACCCTGGTGGTCAACAAGATCCGCGGCCTGTTCCGCTCCGTGGCCGTCAAGGCCCCGGGCTTCGGCGACCGCCGCAAGGCCATGCTGGGCGACATCGCGATCCTGACCGGCGGTCAGGTCATCGCCGAGGAGGTCGGCCTCAAGCTCGAGACCGCCACCCTCGACCTGCTCGGCCGCGCCCGCAAGGTCGTGGTGACCAAGGACGAGACCACCATCGTCGACGGCGCCGGTGACGCCGAGGCGATCTCCGGCCGGGTCAACGAGATCCGCGCCGAGATCGAGCGCACCGACTCCGACTACGACCGTGAGAAGCTGCAGGAGCGCCTGGCCAAGCTGGCCGGTGGCGTGGCGGTCATCAAGGCCGGCGCGGCGACCGAGGTCGAGCTCAAGGAGCGCAAGCACCGCATCGAGGACGCCGTGCGCAACGCCAAGGCGGCCGTCGAGGAGGGCATCGTCCCCGGCGGTGGCGTGGCGCTGCTGCAGGCCGGCGCCAAGGCGTTCGACAAGCTCGAGCTCAACGGCGACGAGGCCACCGGCGCGGCGATCGTGAAGAAGGCTCTTGAGGAGCCTCTCAAGCAGATCGCGGTCAACGCCGGTCTTGAGGGCGGCGTCGTCGTGGAGAAGGTGCGCAACCTGACCCCGGGCGAGGGCCTCAACGCCGCTACCGGCGAGTACGTCAACATGTTCGACTCCGGGATCATCGACCCGGCCAAGGTGACGCGCTCCGCGCTGCAGAACGCCGCCTCCATCGCGGCGCTCTTCCTCACCACCGAGGCCGTCATCGCCGAGAAGCCCGAGAAGACCCCTGCTGCTCCGGCCGGCATGCCCGGCGGCGGCGACATGGACTTCTAGGCCTCGCCTGGTCGCTGACGCATCAGAAGGCGGTTCGGATCTCCAAGGATCCGGCCGCCTTTTGTTGTGTCCGATCCCGTCACGTTTAGTAGTTATTGACTACGGAAAGTAACGAAACGAAGTGACGATTCACCTCACAAAGGAGTAGTTACATGAATTCCCGCACCGCGCGCGTTCTCGGGCTCGGCGCCGTCATGCTGGCCGCCGCGGCCGCCATGACGATGCCCGCCCAGGCAGACGACCACGGTTACCTGGACGAGGCCCTGGAGTACGTCGACGTGTCCTACTGCGCGGGCTACCTGGAACTGTACGACCGCGACTACTGCGCCTCGCCGTCGAGGTGGACGTCGCAGGACGAGCGCGGGGAGAGCTCGGAGGAGGTCGAGGACAGGTCGTCGGAGGAGGCCGAGGGCAGGTCGTCGGAGGAGGCCGACGAGTGGTCCGGCGAGCGCGAGGACGTCTCGGAGGAGGGGCAGGACGTGTCGGGCGAGCGCGAGGACGTCTCGGACGCCTTCGAGGGCCGGCCGGCCGGCGAGAGCGAGGACCTGTCGTCCAACGCCCCCGGGGACTTCACGTTCGCGGACGAGCTGGTGCAGGGCGACTGAACCCCGTCTGGTGGCGCCGGGCGTACGGAACCCGACGCGGCACCACGGCGAAGGCGCCCCGAACGTGAACGGGGCGCCTTCGCCGCGGTGTTGTGCCGGTCTCAGACGCCGAAGTGCGCGACGATGTGGCCGCGGGCCAGCGTGTTGGCGGTGATGTTGAAGCCGACCACGGCCGGGCTCGCGTCGCCGCCGACGCCCAGCTCGTCGACCCCGAGCGCGTGCACCGTGAAGACGTAGCGGTGGGGGGCGCCGGGCGGGGGAGCGGCGCCGCCGTAGGCCTTGGTGCCGTAGTCGTTGCGGGCGTGGACCGCGCCGGCGGGCAGGCCCTTGAAGTCGGGGCCGGTGCCCGCGCCCCTGGGCAGCTCCGTGGTGTCGCCGGGCAGGTCGAACAGCACCCAGTGCCAGAAGCCGCTGCCGGTGGGGGCGTCGGGGTCGTGGCAGGTGACGGCGTAGCCGCGGGTGCCCTCGGGCGCGCCCGACCAGCGCAGCTGGGGCGAGACGTTCCTGCCGGTCATCCCCCAATCGTCGAAGACGTGGAGGTCGTTCAGCCGCTCGCCGTCGCGGATGTCGTCGCTCTCCACCACGAGCGCGGGGACCGGGGGCAGGTGTTCATGCGGAAGCGGTGCGGGCACGGCATCCTCCTAGGTTGACAGCTCCTTCAGGCCATCCTAGAAGCGGCCGTGCCCGCCCTCTGTCAGGTTGCGAGCTGCGCCGGGAGCGGCCTGTCGTGCAGCACCGTGAGCGAGGTGACCGCGCGGGTCAGGACCACGTACAGGCGGGCCAGGCCGCGGGGCTCGGCCTCGACGATGTCGGCCGGCTCCACGACGATCACGTGGTCGTACTCCAGGCCCTTGGCGAGCGTGGCGGGCACGATCAGCAGGCGGTGCTCCTGCGTCGCGTCGGGGTCGAGCACCGCGTGCGGCAGGCCGGACAGCGACTCGGAGACCGCCCCCACCATCGCGTCGGGGACGATGACCCCGATCGAGCCCTCCCTGGCCAGGACCTCCCGGGCGGCCTCGGCGACCGTGCCGCCCGGCCGGACCGTGAGCGAGCCCGTGCCAGGACGCAGCGACCGCGGGGCGGCCAGCTCGGGGGCGATCGAGGGCAGCAGGCGGGCCGCGTAGTCGAGCACCTCGCGCGGCACGCGGAAGCCGAGCGTCAGCTCGGTCACCTCGCCCTCGTCCTGGCCGAGGTGCTTCAGCACGGTCTCCCACGAGCTGGTGGACCACGGCGTGGTGCCCTGGGCCAGGTCGCCGAGCACGGTGGCCGAGCCGTTGCGGCAGCGCCGGCCGAGCGCCCGCAGCTGCATCTCGGACAGGTCCTGCGCCTCGTCCACGACGAGGTGGCCGAGTGACGGGGTGCGCTCCATGAGGTCGCGCAGCTCGTCGAGGAGCGCGGCGTCGGCGGCCGACCATTTGGCGGACTTCCAGCTCCGATAAGGCTTCCGCCAAAGCAGCATTTCCTGCTCGTCAGGCGACAAATCAGTTTTGGCGGCTTTTGTGAGGAATTCCGGATCGGACAGCAGACGGTGCAGGACCTGTTCCGGCGTCAGTTTCGGCCACACCGCGTCGACGAGCTGCTTGACCGGCCTCGACCGGGCCACCGCGTCCTGGACCCGGTCGTCGGGCGACTCGCCGCGCTGCTCCATCCGTACGAGCACCTGGTGGGCCAGGCGCTGGGCCAGCGCGGCCCGCCCCGGCGAGTAGCGGGTGGTGCCGCGCAGGGAGGCCACCATCTCGCGCACCTCGTGGTCGGCGACCCGGTAGCGGTAGGCGCCCTTCGTGAACACCAGGCCGTCCTCGGGCTTGACGATGTGCATCCACAGCGCCCGTTCGAGCACCGCGGTCATCCTGGCGTCGCCCTTGACCGCGGAGACCATCGGGTCCTCCTCGGCGGCGTGCTCGCCGAGCAGCCCGGCCACGGTCGTCTGGTCGACCTTGACCTCGCCCAGCGCGGGCAGGACGGAGGAGATGTAGGACAGGAACGCCCGGTTCGGGCCCACGATCATCACGCCCGACCTGGCCAGCCGCTCGCGGTGGGTGAACAGCAGGTACGCGGCCCGGTGCAGGCCCACGGCGGTCTTCCCGGTGCCGGGGGCGCCCTGGACGCACACGGTCTGGGCCAGCGTCGCGCGGACGATCTCGTCCTGGTCGGGCTGGATGGTGGCCACGATGTCGCGCATCGGGCCGGTGCGCGGGCGTTCGATCTCCTCGGTCAGGATCTTCGAGGGGCCGACCTCGCCGCCCTCGCCGAGCGGCTCGTCCTCGAACGCGGTCAGCGCGCCGCCGTGGTAGCCGAAGCGGCGGCGGCGGACGACGCCCATCGGGTCGGCCGGGCTGGCCTGGTAGAACGCGCGGGACACCGGCGCCCGCCAGTCGATGACCAGCGGCCGGCTAGTGCCGTCGTGCACGTGGCGGCGGCCGACGTAGAGGGTGCCCGGCAGGTCGTCGCCGCCCTCGCGGTCGAGGCGGCCGAAGAACAGCGGGGTGTCCGGATGGTCGGCCAGGGCGGCCACGCGCTGGTCCAGCAGCGACTGGAGGATCTGCTGCGAGACCCAGTCGCCGGCCGCGTCGGCCGACAACGACTGGGCGTGGGCGCGCATCGCCTTGAGCGCGGCCCTGGACTCGGCCAGGTGGGCCTGCTCGGCGGCGAGCACGTCGGAGGGTATGTCGGGAGCGAGTTGGTGTGTGGGCATGCGAAAGCGCCTCCCATGGTCGAAAACGGAGGTGGTCAAGGCAGCGAATCGACTAGTTTAACGGCGGCCGTCCGGTGCCTCCAAAGCATTTACCGGCGCACGGCGGGGTAAGGAGGGAAGGTGGCGCGGCTTCGCCTGGTCCTCTCGCCGATGATCCCCACGGTCGCGAGCTTCCTGCTGGCGGCGCTCTGGGGGATGTCGGTCTTCGCCGGATGGGGGCTGGAGGCGTTCTGCGCGGACGGCGAGTCCCCGTCGGCCTGTTCGCGGCGTCTCGGCGCGGTCTGCGCGGTGTCGGGGGTGTTCGCCGTGCCGGCCGCCTGCGCCACGCTGGCCGCCTGGCTGGTCCCGGCGTCCCGGCAGGACCCGCGCACGTTCGGCCGCATCATGGGGACGGGGGTCGCCGCTTGGATCGTCGCCGGCGCGGTGCTGTTCCTCGGCGGCCTGCTGGCCGGCTAGCGAATCCGGCAAAGACCGTATCTCTTAGTGAACGTGGGAATACCGAAAAAGTCGGGCATTTCAGGTGCGTTTGCCGGATCATGGGGGTATGTCGCAGGCGGCGTGATAGTACGCAGGTGAGGGGGGTGGTTCGATGTCGACGACCCGTGGAGTCTCGTGGACGTGACATAAACGCCGTGCCTGGCCGCTCAGGCAACGAGCGGCCGGGCATTCAACCGGTCACACCTCGCCGTGCACGTCGTCGGCGTCGATGATCTGGTAGGCGTATCCCTGCTCGGCCAGGAATCGCTGCCGGTGGGCGGCGAACTCCTGGTCGACGGTGTCCCTGCTGACCACCGTGTAGAACCGGGCGCCACCGCCGTCGGCCTTGGGCCGCAGCACCCGCCCGAGCCGCTGGGCCTCCTCCTGCCGCGACCCGAACGTGCCCGACACCTGGATCGCGATGGCCGCCTCGGGCAGGTCGATGGAGAAGTTCGCCACCTTCGACACCACCAGGACCTGGATCTCCTTGTCGCGGAACGCCTGGTAGAGCCGCTCGCGCTCCTTGACCCTGGTCTCGCCCTTGATGACCGGCGCGTTGAGGTGCTCGCCGAGCTCGTCGAGCTGGTCGATGTACTGGCCGATGACCAGCACCTGCTCGCCCAGATGCCGCCGGACCAGCGCCTCGGTCACGTACGTCTTGGACGGCGTGGTGGCGCAGTAGCGGTAACGCTCCTCGGCCTCTGCCATCGCGTACGCCAGCCGCTCCTCGTCGGTCAGCGTGACCCGCACCTCGACGCAGTCGGCCGGCGCGATCCAGCCCTGGTTCTCCATCTCCTTCCACGGCGCGTCGTAGCGCTTGGGGCCGATGAGGGAGAACACGTCGCCCTCGCGGCCGTCCTCGCGCACGAGCGTCGCGGTCAGGCCCACCCGCCGGCGGGCCTGCAGGTCGGCGGTCATCCGGAAGATCGGCGCGGGCAGCAGGTGGACCTCGTCGTAGACGATCAGGCCCCAGTCGCGCGCGTCGAACAGCTCCAGGTGGCTGTAGACGCCCTTCCGCCTGGTCGTCATCACCTGGTACGTGGCGATGGTGACCGGGCGGATCTCCTTCTTGTTGCCGGAGTACTCGCCGATCTCGTCCTCGGTCAGCGAGGTGCGCTTGAGCAGCTCGGTCTTCCACTGGTGGGCGCTGACCGTGTTGGTCACCATGATCAGCGTGGTGGCCTGGGCGTGGGCCATGGCCGCCGCGCCCACGATGGTCTTGCCCGCGCCGCAGGGCAGCACGACCACGCCGGAGCCGCCGTGCCAGAAGGCGTCGGCCGCCTCGCGCTGGTAGGGGCGCAGCTCCCAGCCGTCCTGGAGCAGCTTGATGGGGTGGGCCTCGCCGTCGACGTAGCCGGCCAGGTCTTCGGCGGGCCAGCCCAGCTTGAGCAGCGCCTGCTTGACGTTGCCGCGGTCGCTCGGGTGCACGATGACCGAGTCGGCGCCGAGGCGCTCGCCCAGCATCGGCGCGATCTTCTTCGAGCGCAGCACCTCTTCGAGCACCGCGCGGTCGGTCGAGGTCAGGACCAGCCCGTTGACTGGGTCCTTCTCCAGGCGCAGACGCCCGTAGCGGGCCATCGTCTCGGCGATGTCGACGAGCAGCGCGTGCGGCACCGGGTAGCGGCTGAAGCCGATCAGCGCGTCGACGACCTGCTCGGCGTCGTGGCCGGCGGCACGCGCGTTCCACAGGGCGAGCGGCGTGACGCGGTAGGTGTGGACGTGTTCAGGCGCTCGTTCGAGCTCGGCGAACGGCGCGATCGCCTTGCGGCACGCGTCGGCCTTCTCGTGGTCGACCTCGAGCAGCAGCGTTTTGTCCGACTGGACGATGAGCGGGCCGTCGTTCACGGACATCCCTTCCTACGGTTGACCCTTATCCAACACACACGACGGCAGGAACAGTCCCGGAACGGGTAATCGATCAGTCGTCCAGGCGGCCGGTGAGGCCCAGGAAGAGGAAGAGCCCGACGTTCAGCACGAAACCGGCGCCGAACAGCACCCAGCTCCAGACCAGCAGCGAACGGGCGCTTCGCGGCTGCTCGCGGACCCGTGTCAGCGCCACGGCGGCCAGGATGCCGCCGGGCAGCCCGAGCACGTTGAGGCAGGAGGCGAGGGACAGGAAGTTGAGCACGACGGCGACGATGGCGGCGGCCTGCGGGCCCTCGTCGCGCCGCGGCGGCACGCCGTAGCCGTAACCGTACTGTGGAGGCGGCTGCTCGCCGTAGGGCGCCCCGTAAGGCAGGTGCGGGTAGCCGGACGGATCTTCTTGATTCACGTTCACCTCCAGACAGGTCAACGTTTATCACGGAATACGGGCGTGCCCGACCCGGTGTGCGCGGACGGTCACAACCGCCCGCGCAGGGCCTTCCTGTCGAGCTTGAGCACGCTGGTGACCGGGATCGACTCGACGAAGCGCACCTCGCGCGGGTACTTCACCCGTCCGACCCGGTCGCGCGCCCACTCGATCAGCTCCTCGGCGTTCTCCTCGGCCCCCGGCCTGAGCTGCACGAACGCCACGACCTCCTCGCCCAGCCGCGGGTCGGGACGGCCGACGACGCCCGACATGACCACGTCGGGGTGCTGGTTGAGCGCGTCCTCGACGTCGCGCGGGAAGACGTTGAAGCCGCCGCGGATGATCAGATCCTTCTTGCGGTCGACGATGTAGAGGTAGCCGTCGTCGTCCACGCAGCCGACGTCGCCGGTGCGCAGCTCGCCGCCGACCAGCGCGGTGCCCTCGGGGTCGGGTTCGTGCTCGCCCCAGTAGCCGAGCATCAGGGAGTCGCCGCTGACGCAGATCTCGCCGACGTCGCCGCACTCCACCGCCTCGCCCGCGGCGTCGCGGATGGTGATGGTGTAGCCGGCCAGCGGCAGGCCGACGCTGCCCGGCCGGCGCCTGCCCGGCGGGTTGAAGGTGGTGACGGCGCTGGTCTCGGTCAGGCCATAGCCCTCCAGGATCTGCGTGCCCGGCATCCGGCGTTCGAACTCCTGCAGCGCCTCCCGGCCCAGCGGCGCCGCGCCGCAGGTGAGGTAGGCCAGGTCGGGGAGCGGGTGCGACTCCAGCGGCTGGGCCAGGAGCATGTGGATCATGGCGGGTACCACGGTGCCGTACTGGACGTGCTGCTCGGCGGCCAGTCGCAGGAACGCCTCGGGCTCGAACCAGCGCATGAGCACGGCCTGCTGGGGCTCGGTCGCGTGCAGGCCGGCCACGGTGATGATCAACCCGTACGCGTGCGAGAGCGGCACAGGCACGATCGCACGATTTTTCCCCTCTTGATGGGATATTTCGTACGCGTCCTTGGCCACCTGCCAGAGCCCGCGATGGCTCAGCATGACCCCCTTCGCGACGCCCGTGGTGCCACCGGTGTACATGAGCGCGGCCAGGTCGCCGGGGTCCCTGCGCACCCGTCCGTGCTCGGTGGCGCTCTCCAGCCCGGCCGTGTCCACATGGATCGGGACGTCCACCGCGGCGGCCCGTACGGTCTCCACGAGCTCGGGCGAGGTGACGACGGCGGACGCGCCGCTGTCGAGCAGGATGTGCCGCAGCTCCTCGGGCCCCACCAGGAAGACCACGGGCGTGACCACCGCGCCCGCCGCCCACAACGCCTGGTAGACGATCGGGACCTCGGGGGAGGTCGCCATCATCACGACCACCCGGTCGCCCGGCCGGACCCCGGCCTCGACGAACCCGCCGCACATCCGGCGCGCGCGTCCGGCCAGCGCGTGGCTGCGGTGCCAGACCCCTTCGTAGAACACCGAGTCGTGGTCGTCGAAGCGGTTCCATGACTCCTCGGCCAGCTGGCCCAGCGTTTGCTCGGTCACATGCACAACCTGATCGGAGGCGCCGCGCGCAGTCAACCCTGAACGTTCTCACGTCTGCCCTTGACTGACGATTGTGGACGATGCTCTCATGCCGAGTAAATGTCCAATATCGGCCTAGAGGGTCATTCGAGTTTTCGGGTGGCGCTAGATCGTGTATTGGTGGGATAAGTAGGGTTCCGTGCTACCAGATGGCCTGTCGCGGTTCTTGTCACCGGCCCGTCGCCCAGAGCAATGGAGGACATGATCGACATGCGCGCGCCGGCGGCCGTTGCCGCGAGCTTCGTGAGGAATGCCTGGTCAGAACCGTGGCTGCCAGGCCGCGCACGGTCAATCCATAAGGCGGGGAAACAAGTCGCCGGACAAAAAAGTTCGCGAAAGACATTTTCCACAGTCAACGTCCCAGTCAGGCCCGAGGTGACTTCGTGATCGAGACGCCTGAAGCAGGCGAGAGCGACCTCGACGACAAAACGCTCACCGAGCGCGTCGTCGCCATCACCGAGCGGCTCCGGCCTCTGGTCGTCCCGGTGGCCCGCGACCTCGACCGGCGCGCGGCCGACACCCTGCTGCGCTCCTACCTGGAGCCCGCCGGCTTCGCCGACGCCGTGCGCCGGCTGTCCGTGCGGCACCTGCTCGTCCTGGTGGGAGAGGCGGACATGGGCAAGCGGCTCGGCGCCATCGCCCTGCTGTCGCGCATGTCGCTGGCCGAGGGCAGGATCACCGTGCTCTCGCCGGCCGGCAGCACCGTCGACCTGCTTTCCAGGACCGAGTACGGGCCGGGGCGGGCGTACCTGCTGCACGACTGGATCGCCGGGAGCACCGACCGCGGCGAGCTGCTCGACCTGGCCCGCAAGCTCGCCGAGCTGGGGTCGTACCTGGTGATCACCCGGAACGGCGTCCCTTCGCAGGCGGTCGAGGTGGAGCAGCCGTGGTGCGCGCCCGACCCCGGCGAGCTGTTCGACCTCTACCTGAGCGCGTTCGGCGGCCGGAGCGCCCCGGCCGGGGCCGCCACCGCCCGGGTCCGCGCGCTGGCGCTGCGCACGCCCGCCGAGGTCGTCCGCCTGGCCACGCGCCTGGTGCGGGACGACGAGCCCGCGGCCGAGGAGGTGGCCGCCTGGTTCGACACCAAGCCGCCGATGCACGAGGTGCGGGCGGTGGCGGCGCTCGCGTTCGCGCACGGGCTGCCCGAGGCGGAGTTCGCCCGCCGGCTGGCCGCGTTCGAGCGGAGCCGGGAGGCCCACGAGGCGGGGCCGGGGCCCACCGGCGCGCCGCACCCGCTGATCGCCGTGCACGACGGCCTGGTCGTCTTCCGCGACCCGGACCACCGCGCCCAGGTGCTCGGCGAGCTGGTCGCCCGGTACGGCTACTGGCTGTGGCAGCCGCTGCGCGAGTGGGCCCGCTCACTGGCCCTCCAGGGGGACGACGTGCGCGCGCGGGCGGCCGAGGGCGTGGCGCTGCTGGCCGCCTGGTCGTTCAGGGAGGCGCGGCAGGAGTTCCTGGAGGTGTGGGCCCAGGGCAGCGCGGGCGAACGGCTGGCGGCGGGCGGTGCGCTGTCGTACATGTGCGCCGACGACGCCCTCGCCCCCGAGGCCCTGCGCCTGGCGCTCACCTGGGCCCGCGACCCGGCCGACCCGCGGGCGGCCGCGGCGGTCGCCGGGCTGTGCGGCGGGCTGTCCCTGCGCTACCCGGCCGACGCGGCGGCCCAGCTGCGCCGCCTGGCCGCCGGGGACGGCCCCGCGGCCCGGCTGGCGGCCCACGCGCTCACCCGCCACCCCTGACCCGGACGCGGGCCGGGAAGGCGGGTCAGAGGCCGGCGACGCCGGTGATGCGGTGGAGGGCGAAGCGGTGGACGGCCGCCCTGGTCTCGTCGTACGCGGTCAGGTAGCCGCCCTCCATCCGGGCCGGCTCCAGGATGCGCGAGGTGGCGTTGCCCTGCGAGTCGAGGTAACCGATCCACACCCGTACGCCCTGCTTGATGGCGTCCTGGAGGGCCGAGATCGTGGCCGTGGCGGGCCCCCGGGGCACCGCGCCGCCCGGGGCGTCGACCGGCTCGCGCCGCGCCAGGTGAGCCGCGTCGCCCGCGCGCAGCGCGCGGACGGCCGCCGAGGCCACCTCGGGATCGAGCCCGCTGACCGAGGCCACGGCGCGTACGGGCGCCACCCCCTCGGTACGCCTGCTGTCGAGCTGGGAGATGATCACGTCGCCGTCGAGCGACTCGGCGACCGGCGCGTACCCCATGGCCCGCAGCGAGTCCACCAGCGCCGCCCTGGACGAGCGGGAGGCGATCACCGTGGGGGCCAGCCGGCGCAGGCGCAGCGCGGCGGCACGGCGGTCGGCGGTGATCTGGTCGAGCAGCGCCGGATCGTCGCACCGGACGTAGGCACTGGCCGTGCCCACCCGGATCCGCCCGTGCCGCCGGGCCACGTCCGTCACCAGGTACGACAGGGCCTGCGGCACCGGCGTGGCCGAATGGCGGGCCAGCATCGCCAGCAGCTCCTCGCCGCCGTGCCCGGCGTCGAGCGCCCGCCGGATCGAGCCCTCGCCGAACCGGTAGACGGTCGCCCCGCCCTTGGACTCGACGTCGGCGGTGAGCGTCATCCAGCGGTTGAGCTCGCTGGTCAGCGGCCCCGGGGCGACGGCGGTGAGGTCGGCCTGCAGCAGCACGTGGTCGACCGGCTCGGGCAGCAGCGGCGCGAGCAGGCCGGCCGCGTCGCCGCCGTCGAGCAGCGCCCGCCCGTGGCCGGACAGCGTGCCGAGCCCGGTCACGCCGATCTGCTCGGCCTCGCGCAGCGCGAACTCGGTGAGCTGCTCGCGCAGCGGCCCGCGCCGGCGCGGCTGCTCCCAGGCCAGGCGTTCGAGCACCGAGTCGCGGTCGGGCGCGAGGCCCGGCGCGGCGGCCAGCACGCCGAGAGCCGCCGTGCGCACCCCCGGCGCGGCGGCCCGGCGCAGGTCGGTGTGCAGGGCGTTGAGCGGCCGGTCGCGGTCGTCGCGCTCGCCGACCAGGCCGGGCACGCGGTCCATGTGCAGCCAGGTCGCGGCGAGCGTCACCCAGCGGTCGGCGGTGGCCCTGACCCGCCACAGGTCGTAGCCGGAGGTCGGCAGCCACTCGCCGTCGACGCCGCCGCCCGCGGCGACCAGCCCCGCCGCGTGCGCCACCTCGACGACCAGCGCCGCCGCCCATTCGGGCAGGTCGAGGTCGGTCGCGGTGCGCTTCATGTCGCGTACGCCGAGCCCGCCGGTGCGCAGCACCCCCGGCGGGTCGATGCTCCACCGCTCGCACAGCTCCTCCACGGACCTGACGAACGAGAACGCCTGGCCCGCCGCCGTACGGTCGGCCAGCTCGCGGTCGCGCGCGGCCCCGCCGAGCGCGGGCGGCACGGCGAGCAGGTCGCGGTGGACGCGCCCGCCGCGCAGGTGCAGGCCCACCTCGCGGGGCAGCGTCACGCTCTCCTCGCCGGTGGCCGCGAGCAGCCCGCGCGCCAGCAGCTCCTCGATGGGCGAACGGGCCGAGGCCACGCGCACCTCGCGCCTGGCGTTGGGCACCCGTCCGGTCGGCGGCCCCCAGACGAGCTGGTCGAGCGCGCCCCTGGCCTCGGGCGAGACCGCCGCCACCAGGGCCTCGGGCGCGGACAGCGCGGCGGCCAGCCGCTCCTTGCCGGGCCCGTCGGTGCCGGGGGCGACGTCGTCGGCCATCTCGTCGAGCTGCTCGGGCGGGTGGTGCCGGAACACGTCGACGACCCTGGGGCCGAGCCCGGCGGGCTCCTCCAGGACCTTGCGCACGCCCGGCCCGAGGTCGAGCGCGTTGTCGGGGCCGAAGACCAGCGCCAGGTCACGCAGCCGGTCGAGGGCCGCGGTCAGCGCGGGCTCGGGCCGGCCCGCCGCCAGCGCCCGTCCGACCAGGCCGCGCAGCGCCGCCTTCGTCACCGGCCCGTCCTGTACGGCCAGCGTCTCGACGACGGCCAGCGTGAACCGGTCGAGCCGGTCGAGCACCCTGCCGATCGCCGAAGGGCTGGCGGCCCGCGCGGCCAGCCCTTCCAGATGCGCGGGCACCGGAGTGATCAACTCAGGCCGCGCGGAGACGAGCGCCCGAAGCTGTTCGTCGGTGCGCCCCCTGATCCACTCCGTGAACTCCATCGTTGCCATGGTATGTCCCCCCTGATCGGGGCAGCATTGCCAGACGTGAGAGAGCGCGCGGACCAAATGGTGCTGAACTACGTCAGCAGGGCGGCCGACGCGGCGGAGCGGCGGGGCAGCCAGGACGCCCGGGACGTCGCGAAGGTGCCGACGCGCTTCGGCGCCGCTGTTCGGCTACACGGTCGGCGGCACCGGCTGCTCGACGTCAGGTGACCGGCGCGGGGCTGGGGAGCAGGCCGACGGCCAGACGTACCCAGGCGGCGACGAACTGGTCCTTCTCCGCGTGGCCCGGCATCTCGCCCACGGTCTCCTGGAACAGCCGGTAGTGGACCACCGAGCCGCCGAGCACCGCGGCGATGCCCGTCCAGTCGACCTTGGCGCCGGCGTACTCGGGCTGGGCGCGGAACCAGGTGGTGATCGCGTCGAACATGGGCTGCAGCAGCCCCTCGCGGACCACCGCGACCAGCTCGGGGAACTGGCTCAGGTCCCGGAAGAACACCCGGGTGAGCTCCGACTCCTCCCGCACCTTGGCCAGGCCCGCCCGGCACAGCAGCGACAGGCGGTCCTCCAGGCCGGCGGCGGCCTCCATGGTGCTCAGCTCGGCCAGGCTCTCGGCGACCTGGCTCCTGGTGCGGGCGGCATGCTCGTTGATCGCGGCCGCGAGCACCTCGTACTTGGACTTGAAGTGCCTGTAGAGCCCGCCCGCGCCGGGGGAGAGCCCTGAGGCGGCCTCGATCTCGGCCACGGAGGTGGCGGCGTAGCCACGCTCGGCGAACAGCCGCAGGGCCTCGTCGATGATCCGCTCACGGGTCGATCTGGTCATGTCTGTGCAGATACCTCCGCAACGAGAGTAGTCGTCAGGGCGCGGTGCGCCTGACCAGGCCCGCCAGCGCCGAACCGGCCACGAGCCACACCAGCGCGGCCAGCCCGTCGTTGACGAGCGTGGTCCAGCGCGGGTCGGCGAGCTGGAACAGGTTGGCCAGGCCCAGCGAGAGCCCCGCGGCCAGCGACTCGACGAGCTGGTACCAGCCGTTGGCCGGATTGGCCCGGAACACCGTGAAGACGGCGTGCAGCGCCAAGGAGAGCGCCGCCAGCCTGGACGCGAGCCGCACCGCGTACGCCACGAACGACACGATGCGCCGCCAGGCCGTCACCGGCGTGCCGCGCGGCCGGGCGGGCCGATGGGGACGGGGAGCGGCGGCGGCGACGAGCCGGTCTCCCGTGCCGGGCGTGCGGGGGGTCTCTGACACGGTCACTCCTCTCCGATAAGTAATTCCTTTCTGCCCATTCCCAGAGTCCCACAACAAGGGTCGTTACCGACGTGGATGCGGCGTTTGGCATCCTGCACGGGTGACTACCTCAGTGGGTTTCGACCTGGACATGACATTGGCCGACACGCGATCAGGCATCGCGGCCGTTTACGACGAGCTGTCAAGCCGTTTGGGCGTGCACATCGACAGCGGTGAGATCATCACCCGGCTGGGGCCGCCGCTGGAGTACGAGCTGGCCAACTGGATGCCGGCGGAGGCCATTCCCGCGGCCGCCGAGCTGTTCCGGGAGATCTATCCCGCGGTGGGCGTTCCGGTGCACACCGCGATGGCGGGCGCGTACGAGGCCATCGCCGCCGTACGGGCCCGCGGCGGCCGGGTGATCGTGGTGACGGGCAAGAACCCGCGCGACGCCGCCGGCACCGTCGAACTGCTCGGGCTGGCCGTGGACGAAGTGGTCGGATCGGTGTTCGGAGCCGCCAAGGGAACGGCACTCGCGCGCTTCGGCGCGGCGGCTTATGTTGGTGACCATGTCGCCGACATCGAGGCGGCACGCGCGGGCGGCGCCATGAGCGTGACCGTCGCGACGGGCCCTTACACGCTGGGAGAGCTGCGTGAGCACGGAGCCGATGTGGCGCTCGCCGACCTGACCGAATTCGCCGACTGGTTCGCCGGATGGCGTGCGCGCGACGAACTACGGTAATTGCCGGGCATTTTCCCGGTCGCTTCCGCGGGCTTCGGGGCATAACCTACATCCATTCATCCTTTTCGACTGTTTGAACGAGGTCCTCCTGTGCCGAGTGGCAAGGTCAAGTGGTACGACGCCGACAAGGGTTTCGGCTTCCTCACCCGTGACGACGGCGGTGAGGTCTTCGTGCATTCCTCCGCGCTTCCCACAAACGCCGGCCCGCTCAAGCCAGGCCAGAAGGTGGAGTTCGGCGTGGCCGAGGGACGCCGGGGCCAGCAGGCGCTGTCGGTCCGGATCCTGGACCAGCCGCCGACCCTGGCCAAGACGAAGCCCAAGGGCAAGCGGAAGACGCCCGACGAGATGGTCGTCATCGTCGAAGACCTGATCAAGCTGCTCGACGGCGTGTCCACCTCCTACCAGCGGGGCAAGCACCCGGAGGCGGCGCACGCCAAGAAGATCGCCCAGGTGCTCAGGGCCGTCGCGGACGACCTCGACGCCTAACCGCCCGGGTTCGTCAGGGGTTTGGTGCGGTCGAGGGTCTCGGTCCGTTGCTGATCGGGGTCCTCGGCCCGCTGCCCGGCCAGCTTGGCCGCCGCCCGCACCCGTCCCCGCCTGGTGACCAGCAGCCAGCCGAGCGCGCCGGTCAGCGCCACCGCCGGCGCGACGAAGCCGGCCAGGGAGCTGCGGGTCAGCGACAACACCAGCCCGAGCAGGCCGCCGAACACCCAGGCGAACTGCAGCACCGCCTCCACCACCCCGAACGTGGACGAGCGCACCTCCTCGCCGATCTCCCGCTGCACGATCGCGTCGAGCGCGAGCTTGCCCAGCTCCTGGGCGAACGCGGTGACCAGCGAGACCGCCAGCGCGGTCCACAGGCCGAACAGCACGGCCGTGGCGATCGTGGTCGCGGCCGTCACCGCCAGCGTGACCAGCACGATCACCTGGGGGGAGTGGCTGCGCGTCCAGTTGGCGACCGCGGCCCCGGCCAGGCCGCCCAGCCCGGCGGCCAGGGCGAGCAGCGCGATCGTCCTCGGCACGTCGAAGAACGAGGCGGCCGCCGCCGGCGCGGCCAGCCACGGCACCGCTTTGTCCTGGACCAGGAAGAGCAGGAAGAACACCAGGAAACCGGAGAAGATCCGGAGCGCCACGTTCGCCCAGACCGCCTCGGCCACGGCCGGGCCCACCTTGAGCAGGGTGCGCCAGCGCGGCGCCACGCCCTCCTCCTCCTGGTCGGGCGAGTCGACGTGCCGCGGCAGGCGTACGGCGGCGACGCCGAGCAGCAGGAAGGCCGGCATGGCCACGCGCAGCACCACGGCGCTGCCCAGCCACGCGGTCAGGCCCGCCCCGACCGGCACCGCCACCCCGGCCGCCACCAGCGTGAACAGCGCCACCCGCGCGTTGGCCGAGACCAGGGTGATGTCGGCGGGCAGCACGCTCGGCATGATCGCCGCCCTGGACACGTTGTACGCCTTCGACAACACCAGCACGCCCAGCGCGCCGATGAACAGCGTCGGCAGGTCGCCCGCCCCCACGGCGGCGGCCATGGCGAAGCAGAGCAGCCCCCGTCCGAACAGCGTGCCGGCCATCACGTAGCGGCGCCCCGACCTGAACCGGTCGAGGATCGGCCCCACGAACGGCGCGAGCAGCCCGAACGGCAACATCGTGATGACCAGGTAGAGCGCGACCGACCCGCGCGCCTCGCCGACCGGCACGCCGAAGAACACCGTGCTGGCCAGGGCCACCGTGACCAGCGCGTCGGCGGCGCTGTTGCCGGCCGACAGCTCGATCAGCCGGCCGAGCCCGGTACGGCCCGCGCCGCCCGCGTACGTCAGCTTCCTGGTCGCCCGGCCCGCCTTGCGCGCGCCCCTGGCGGTGGCGCGGCCGGCCCGGACGGCGCCGCTCGCGGTGGCCCGGCCGGCACGCACGCCGGCGCGTCCCGCGCCGCCGATGGCCTGGCCCATCCGCCGCGAGATGTCCCGAGCCTGCTCCCAGCCACCCCCCACGCCTACCAGTCTTACCCGATTCACCCCTCTTCTCAGCTTCGGATCGGCGGTTGTGGGTCTGCCAGGTCCGCCTATGGGTGAGAATGAAGTGTGAGCGAACAGCACCTTCAGGCGGAGGCGGCCCGATGAGCCGCACCCGGGCCCGCGTCCCCGCTCCCGACCAGGCCTGCGTCGCCGCAGTCGATCTGGCGCGCGCCGCGGCGCAGGAGCTGGCGCACCCGGGCGAGCCCGGCGACCACCTCGGCTTCGAGAGCGAGGGCGACCGGATCGTCACCCACTACTTCGCCTGCCTCGACCGGGCCTATCGCGGCTGGCGGTGGGCCGTCACGGTCACCCGGGCCTCGCGCGCGAAGAAGGTCACGGTCAGCGAGGCCGTGCTGCTGCCCGGCTCCGGGGCGCTGCTCGCCCCCGAGTGGCTGCCGTGGAGCGAGCGGCTGCGGCCGGGCGACCTGGGCGTCGGCGACCTGCTGCCGACCCCCGACGACGACGACAGGCTGGCGCCCGGCTTCACCGAGCTCGACGAAGATGCCGACCGCCAGATGGTTTTCGAGTACGGCCTGGGCCGAGCCCGTGTGCTCTCGGCCATCGGCAGAGACCGGGCTGCCAGACGCTGGCACGCGGGCGAGCACGGGCCGCACACTCCGATCGCACACGCCGCGCCCGCGCAGTGTTCCACCTGCGGGTTCTACTGGCTGCTCTCCGGTGAGCTGCGGCTGTCGTTCGGCGTCTGCACCAACGAGTACGCCCCCGACGACGGCAAGGTCGTCGCCGCCGACCACGGCTGCGGCGCCCACTCGGAGGCGGCCGTGCTGCCCCCGCCGGTCGAGCAGGCCATCCCCATCCTCGACGACCTGGGTTACGACCTGATCGAGGAGGAAGAGGGCTCGGTGGACGGATCCGCCACCGAGGAGCTCGGCCACTCCTGACCGGAGCACGGGCGCGAGCGCGGGCACGGCGGTTTCGTCGGTCAGGGGGGCTAACCTACCCTGGCCCCTCTTCACTCGACCAGGATCGTGATCGATGACCGACACCTTTGGCACTGACCGGATGCGAGCCGCCGTCCTCTCCGCCTGGACGGCCTCGCCCGCCCGCTTCCGCGAGGACGCCAACGCCGAGGAGGACTTCGCGCTCGGCGGCTACCGCGACCGGCTGATCGTCGAGCTCGCCCAGAACGCCGCCGACGCGGCGCTGCGCGCGGGGGTGCCAGGGGTGTTGCGGCTGACGTTGCGCGGCGACGTGCTGACGGCCGCCAACACCGGCGCCCCGCTCGACGCCACCGGCGTGGAGGGCCTGTCCACGTTGCGCGTGTCGGGCAAGCGCGACGAGATCGGCGCGGCCGGCCGGTTCGGCGTGGGCTTCGCGGCCGTCGTCTCCGTCTGCGACGAGCCGGCCATCGGCTCGCGCGGCGGCGGCTCGGTGCGCTGGTCGCGGGCCGGCACGTCCGAGCTGGTCGCGGGCATCCCCGTGCTGGCGGGCGAGCTGGCCGACCGGGCGGGCCACGTGCCGCTGCTCAGGCTGCCGTTCGACGCGCCGCCGCTGGAGGTGCCCGACGGGTTCGACACGCTCGTCCGGCTGCCGCTGCGCGACGCCGCGGCGGTCGACGCCGTCCGCGTCATGCTGGCCGAGACCAGCCCGGCGCTGCTGCTCGGCCTGCCCGCGCTGGAGGCCATCGAGATCGACCTCGACGGCGCCACCCGCACGGTCGTGGCCGACGGCTGGCACGTCGTGTCGGACTCCGGCGAGTTCACCCCCGACGAGGTCGCCAGGCTGTTCGCCGACCGGCCCACCGAGGAGCGGGCGCGGCCCTTCTGGTCGCTGCGCTGGGCGGTGCCCGTCACCGGCACCGGCGAGCCCGGCCCGCTGCCCGCCGCCGTGCCGCCCGTCGTGCACGCCCCGACGCCGAGCGACGAGCCCATCGACCTGCCCGCGCTGCTGATCGCGTCCTTCCCGATGGCCACCGACCGGCGGCACGTCGCCAAGGGGCCGCTCACCGACTTCCTGGTCGAGCGGGCGGCCGACGCCTATGTCCGGCTGCTGGGCGAGCTGCCTCGCACCTCCAGGCTGCTCGACCTGGTGCCGTCCCTCATGGGCAAGGGCGAGCTCGACGCGCGTGTCCGGCGGGCCGTGCTCGAACGCCTGCCGTCCGCGCCGCTGCTGCCCGCGTTGTCGGCGCCCGCGCCCGCGGTCCAGACGCCGTCCTTCGCCGAGGCCGAGGTCTACGAGCCCGACGCCGAGTGGCGGGTCGAGCATCCGGCGCGCGAGCCCGAGGGCGACGGCTGGGTGGTCGCGGGCCGGGAGGCGGCCGTCGTGGCCGGGGCCACCGCCGAGCTGCTCGACACCGTGGCCGACTTCGTGCCGGGGCTGCTGCCGGCCGGGTGGCCGGCCAGGCATCCGGCCATGGTCGCCCTGGGCGTGCGCCGGGTGGAGCTGGCCGACGTGGTCGACCTGCTGTCCGGGGAGGCCGTGGAGGCGCGTGAGCCGTCCTGGTGGCGTTCCCTGTACGCGGTGCTGCCCGCCGACGACCCCGAGTCGCTGGGCGCGCTGCCGGTGCCGCTGACCGACGGCCGCGTGGTGCGCGGCCCCCGCGGCACGCTGATCCTCACCGACGGCGGCGCCGACCTCGACCTCACCCCGCTCGGGCTGCGCATCGTGCATCCGGAGGCGGCCCATCCGGCGCTGCTGCGGCTGGGCGCCGCCGAGGCCACCCCGCGCACGGTGCTCGAAGACCCGCTGACCAAGGCCGCCGTCGCGCAGTCGCTCGACAGCGCCGACCCCGAGCCGGTCGCGCGGGCCGTGTTGTCGCTGGTGGCGGCGTCCGGGCTGGTTCCCGGCGAGGCGCCGTGGCTGGCCGAGCTGGCGCTGCGCGGCGCCGACGGCGAGCTCTACGCGGCCGGTGAGCTGATGCTCGCCGATGGGGCCCTGGCCGGGCTGCTGGCCGCCGACACCCACCTCGGCGTGGCCGCGCCCGAGCTGGAGGAGACCTACGGGGCGCGGGTGCTGGCGGCGGCGGGCGTGCTCGACGGGTTCGCCGTCGCCCACGACTCCGACGTGCTGCTCGACCCCGACGACTGCGACCACGACCTCGACGGCGAGACCGACTGGCTTGACCACGTGCTCGACCTGCTGCCCGACCTCGCGGTGCCGCCGGTGGTGGCCGAGTTCGCGGCGGTGCGCGACCTTGAGCTGGTGGCCGACTGGGAGGCCGCGCTGCCGCTGCTGACCCGGCCGCCGCTGCGGGCCGCGCTGCACCCGCTGCGCGTCGAGGGCGTGGAGGTGCCCTCGTACACCGCGTGGTGGCTGGCCAACCATCCGGTGCTCGGCGGCCGCAAGCCGCTTGAGCTGCGGCTGCCCGGCGCCGACCCGCTGCTGCAGGGCCTCTACGCCGACGCGCCGGCCGGGCTCGACGAGGCGGCGCTGTCGATGCTCGGCGTGCGCACCACGCTGGCCGAGCTGCTGGCCGCCCACGGCGGCCCGGAGGAGCTGCTGGAGCTGATGGCCGACCCGGCGATCGAGGTCGACCGGGCGCAGCTGCGGGCGTTGTGGATCGCGCTGGCCGCCGTCGATCCGGCCCGGGTCGAGCCGCCCTCGCGGGTGCGCGCGGTGCTCGGCGGCGACATCGTGGTGGCCGCCGCCGAGGACGCCGTGGTGGTCGAGGCCCCCGACCTGCTGCAGCTCGTCACCGACCGGCCGCTGGTGCTGGCCTCCTACGACCTGGCCGAGGCGCTGTCGGAGCTGCTCGACCTGCCGCTGGCCGGTGAGCTGGCCACCGGCGAGGTGACATCGCAGGGCGAGGTGCGCGCGGTGCCGCCGCAGGTGCGCTCGCTGCTGCCCACTGCGCCCGAGACGTACGTCGAGCACGAGAAGCTGCTGGTCGACGGCGTCGCCTGCACGTGGCGGTTCTTCGAGGGCGCGGTCCACTGCACCGGCGTCGACGGGCTGGCCCGCGGGCTGGCCTGGGCGACGGGCCAGTGGAACGACCGGCTGGCCGTGGCCGCGCTGCTGCGCGACCCGGAGGCGGTGCCGCTGCTGCTGGCCGAGGCCGACCTGTCCTGACCTGAGACCGGCGGGCCGCCCCCGGTCGCGGGGGCGGCCCGCCGCGGTCAGGCCGCGCGGGTGGCGGCCGCTCCCAGCGTCTTCCCGGGGTCAGGTCCCGCAGGTGGGGCCCGCTCCCGGTCAGGCCGCGCAGGTGGTGCCGGCCGCCGGCACCTTGCCGTTCAGCAGGTACGCGTCCACCGTGCGCGTCACGCACCCGTCGCCGCTCAGGTAGGCGCCGTGGCCCTCGCCCTCGTACGTCATGAGCACGCCGGTCCTGAGCTTGGCGTTGAGCGCGGTGGCCCACTCGTACGGCGTGGCCGGGTCGCCCTTGCCGCCGATGACCACGATGGGCGCCGAGCCGGTGGCGTCGATGCGCTTGGCCGCGTCGTCGCCGGGGGTGGGCCAGTGGCCGCAGGCGGTGGCGGTGCCGTCCGCCGACAGGATGGGGAAGATCTTCTTGATCTGGTCGTCCACCCGGGCCATGTCGGCGGCGGTCGGGCGTTCGGTGGTGTCGGCGCAGGTGATGGCCTGCAGGCTGGTCATCATGGTGGAGTAGGTGCCGTCGGGCCGCCGTCCGGTGTAGGCGTCGGCCAGGGCGAGCAGGGTGGCGCCGTCGCCCTTTATGCCGGCCGCGGCGGCCTGCTCCAGCACCGGCCAGGCGGACTTGGCGTACAGCGGGGTGATGACGGCGAGTTGGGCCAGGCCGTAGGTGAGCTGCCGGTCGCCGACCTTGAGCGGCTTGCTCCTGAGCCCGTCGAGCAGCTTCTCGACGGCGCTCCGCACGGCGGCCGGGTCCTGGCCGAGGTCGCAGGTCCGGGCCACGCAGTCCTTGGCGAACGCCTCGAAGGCGTGGGCGAAGCCGGTGGCCTGGGTGACGGCGCGCTGCTCGAAGGTGACCGTGGGGTCGAAGGCGCCGTCGAGGACGAAACGGCCGACGTTCGCGGGGAAGCGGGTGGCGTAGACGGCGCCGAGGTGGGTGCCGTAGGAGAAGCCGAAGTAGTTGAGCCGCCGGTCGCCGAGCGCGGCCCTGATGCGGTCGAGGTCCTGGGCGGCGTTCACGGTGCCCACGTGGGGCAGGATCTTGCCCGAGTCCTTCTCGCAGGCGGCGGCGAACTTCTTCGACAGGGCCTCGCCGTCGGCCCCCGCGGGCGCGGCGAGGAGGGCGTCGAGCTCGCCGCCGCACCTGACGCCCGCGCTGCGGTCGACGCCGCGGGGGTCGAAGCTGACGAGGTCGTAGCGGGTGCCCAGGCTGCCGAACGCCTTCGCGGCCTGGGCCAGCGTGTCGACGCCCGACCCGCCGGGCCCGCCGAAGTTGAAGACCAGCGAGCCGAGCGGGTCGCCGTCGGCCTTGATCCGGATCAGCGCCAGGTCGATCTTCTGGCCGCCGGGGTCGCCGTAGTCGAGCGGCACCGGCACGGCCCCGCACTGGACGGCCTCGTCCTCGGGCAGCGGTTTGCCGTCGGGCCCGGTCAGCCCGGTGCACGGGCTCCAGGCGACGGTGCCCTTGCCGGGCTGGGCCTGCTTCGCGGGCTCACCTGTGGTGCCGCAACCGGCGAGGACGGCGGCGCCCAGCAGGATCGTCAACATCGCCTTCTTCATGCTGACCAGCCTGCCGGGACGGTGTCCGCCCAGGTAGTGGAGGGAGACATGGGTTCCTGATGACTTCGGAGATGTCCGGAAGATGATGAATGTCAACCCCGGCGCGGGCGGCTGACGAACCACATGCCGAAGAGGCCGAAGCCGACCCCGGTGACGCAGGTCCAGATCCACCACGTGTTCTCGGGGGCCGGGCGGAAGATCAGCAGGACGATCAGGGCGACGGCCCACAGGGCGGTGCCGACCCCGACGGCGGCCGTGTCGTTGGTCTTGATCGGCTCGGGATCGGGGCGCCACTGCTGCTTCACGTGTCCAGCCTAGCTTCCAATCGGGTCTCGATCCGATTGCGGACACTTTTCCCAGCTCACCACTACTGTCACTCTTCGGCGCGTGAGTGACATGCGTAATGCAATAGACCGTTTCTTCGCAATCTCTGAACGAGGCTCGACGATCTCCCGTGAGGTGCGCGGCGGCCTGGCCACGTTCTTCACGATGGCCTACATCGTGGTGCTGAACCCGATCATCCTCGCCTACGGCAAGGACATCGAGGGCCAGGTCATCGGTGACGGCACGACCCCGCAGGTGCCGCTGGTCGCCGCGGGCACGGCGTTCGTGGCCGGCGTCCTGACGATTATCATGGGCCTGGTCGGCCGGGTGCCGTTCGCGATGGCCGCCGGGCTCGGGCTGAACGCCTTCGTGACCTTCAACATCGCCACGATGATGTCCTGGGAGGAGGCCATGGGCCTGGTCTTCCTCGAAGGCGTCATCATCGCGATCCTGGTGCTCACCGGCCTGCGGACGGCGGTGTTCCGCGCCATCCCGGCCCAGCTCAAGACCGCCATCAGCGTCGGCATCGGCCTGTTCATCGCGCTGATCGGCTTCGTGGACGCCGGGTTCGTGCGCAAGGCCGCGGGCACGCCGCTGGAGCTGGGCATCGGCGGCCAGCTCACCTCCTGGCCGGTGCTCGTGTTCATCGTGGGCCTGCTGGCCACGGCCGCCATGGTGGCGCGGAAGGTCAAGGGCGCGATCCTGATCGGCATCGTCGGCTCGACCGTGCTGGCGATCGTCGTCCAGGCGGTCACCAAGGTGGGGGCGGCCTCGCCCAAGAACGCCGGCGGCTGGCAGCTCAACGTCCCCGCCCTGCCCTCGGCCGACAAGATCTTCGGGTTCCACAACCCGCTGACGCTGTTTACGGAGTTCGACCCGATCGGCGCCTTCAGCCGGATCTCCGTGCTGCTGGCCGTGCTGTTCGTGTTCACCCTGCTCATCACCGACTTCTTCGACACGATGGGCACGATCGTCGGCGTCGGCCGCCAGGCGGGCCTGGTCCAGGCCGACGGCACGCTGCCGCGGACCAAGGAGATCCTGCTCGTCGACTCGATCGCCGCGGCGGCGGGCGGCGCCGGCTCGGTCTCGTCGAACACCACCTACATCGAGTCGGCCGCCGGCGTCGGGGAGGGCGCGCGGACCGGTCTGGCCAGCGTGGTCACCGGTGCGCTGTTCCTGGTCGCCGTCTTCTTCGCGCCGCTGGTCGCCGTCGTGCCCTACGAGGCCGCCACGCCCGCGCTGGTCGTCGTCGGCTTCCTCATGATGACCGCCGTCCGCGACGTCGACTGGGACGACTACGAGATCGCCATCCCGGCCTTCCTCACCATCGTCGTCATGCCGTTCACCTACTCCATCTCCAACGGCATCGGCGCCGGCTTCATCAGCTACGTGCTGGTCAAGGTCGTGCGGGGCAAGGCGCGCGAGGTGCACCCGCTCATGTGGGGCGTCACCGCGCTGTTCGTCCTGTACTTTGCGATCGGCCCGATCCGGGCCGCGATCGGTCTCTGACCTCGACGTCCAGGAGCCGCCCCGCGCATGTGGGGCGGCTTCGGGGTATCAAGGAGTGAGACGAACCTGACCTAGGGAAATATCTTGCCTTCGCATATAGTTAGCAAAGGTAATGAGACGTGCTAATGAACACCCAGCCCAAGATGGACCTGCGCAGCGACGCGGGCCTGGCCTCAGCCCTGCGCGTGTCGATGGCAAGGCTGACCAGGCGACTCCGGCGTCAGGCGGCGGCGCACTCGCTGACGCCCACCCAGTTCGCGACGCTCGCCGCCGTGGAACGGCATTCCGGGATAACCCCCGGCGAATTGGCCGAGCTAGAGAAGGTGCAACCGCCCTCGATGACGCGCGTGATCGCCGCGCTAGAGGAACGCGGCCTGGTCGCACGCACCCCGCACCCGACCGACCGGCGTCAGGTGAGCGTGACCGTGACCGAGGCCGCCCAGACGTTGCTGAAGGAGGAACGCCGCCGCAAGGAGGCGTGGCTGACACAGCGGCTGAAGGAGCTCTCGCCGGAGGAGCGGTCGATCCTGCGGCAGGCGGCGCCGATCCTGGAGAAGCTCAGCAAGATATAGAGCCTGAGCAACCCAAGACCGGGATGTTCCGGTCGCTCAAGGTTCGCAACTATCGCATGTTCGCGGCAGGTGGCGCCGTCTCCAACGTCGGCACCTGGCTGCAGCGCACCGCCCAGGACTGGCTGGTGCTCGACCTCACCAAGGGCCCGCACGGCGCGGGAGGCAGCGCGGCGGCCCTCGGCCTGGCGACCGCCCTGCAGTTCCTGCCGATGTTGCTGTTCGGGCTCTTCGGCGGCGTGCTCGCCGACCGGTACCCCAAGCGGCCCATCCTCATCGCCGCCCAGTCGATGATGGCGGTGCTCGCGCTCACCATCGGCGTGCTGACCATGACCGGCGCCGCGCAGGTCTGGCACGTGTTCGTGATGGCGTTCCTGCTCGGCCTGATCTCCTGCGTGGAGGTGCCGACCAGGCAGGCGTTCGTGGTCGAGATGGTCGGACGGCAGGACCTGCCCAACGCCATCGCCCTGAACAGCTCCATCTTCAACCTCGCCCGCGTGGTGGGCCCCGCGGTGGCCGGCATCCTGATCTCCGTGCTGGGCGGCACCGGACCGATCTTCCTGATCAACGCGCTCACCTTCGGCGCGGTGATCTCCAGCCTGATCTTCATGCGGAAGTCCGAGCTCAACCTGTCCGAGCCGGTGCCCAGGGCCAAGGGCCAGCTCAGGGAGGGCCTGCGGTACGTGCTGCGGCGTGAGGAGCTCCTCATGCCGATCCTGCTGATCGCCTTCGTGTCGATGTTCTCGCAGTCGTTCTCGATGTCGATCGCGCTGATGGCCCGCGAGGTGTTCGGCGCCGGGGCGTCGTCGTTCGGGCTGGCCTCCAGCATGTTCGCGGTGGGCGCGCTGGGCGGCGCGCTGCTGGCGGCGCGGCGGGCCAGACTCTCGCGCAAGGTGCTCTTCTCCGGGGCGATCGGGTTCGGGCTGTTCCAGGTGCTGACCGGGCTGGCCCCCTTCTACCCGGTCTATCTGCTGCTACTCGTCCCGACCGGCATCGCGTTGATCACCATCAACACGGCCGCGAACGCCAGCGTGCAGATCGCCACGTCCCCGGAGATGCGGGGCCGGGTCATGGGCATCTACATGCTGGTCTTCACCGGCGGAGCGCCCATCGGGGCGCCGCTGATCGGGTGGCTGTCGGAGCTGGGCGGGCCGCGTACGGGCGTGCTGCTGTCGGGCGTGCTCGTCCTGGTGGGCACCGGGCTCGCGGTGATGGTGACCAAGCTGATCGGCAACCGGATGGCCAGGCCGGCGCTGGCGATGGCGTGATCCGTCCCCGTCCGGGGACAATCGCATGACATGAGGCTCTTCGCGGCCGTGGTCCCGCCTGAGGAGGCGCTCGACGAGGTCGAGCGGGCCGTGGCGCCGTACGTCGGGCAGGTGCCGGGGCTGCGCTGGGCGGGCCGCCCCACCTGGCACGTCACGCTGGCCTTCTACGGCGAGGTGCCCGAACGGGCGCTGCCCGACCTCCAGGTGCGCCTGGAGCGGGCCGCCCACCGGCACACGGTGCTCGACGTGGCACTCGCCGGGGCCGGGGCGTTCTCCTCGGCGCGGCGGGCCAGGGTGCTCTGGGCCGGGGTCACGGGCGACCCCATGACCCGGCTGGCCGACTCGGCCCGCGCGGCCGGCCGCCGCGCGGGGGCCGTGCAGACCGACGAGAAACGGTTCCACGCCCACCTCACCCTGGCCAGGGCCCGGACGGACATCGACCTCAGGGAGCTGGTGGAGTCGCTGGCCGGGTTCGCCGGGTCGCCGTGGCGGGCCGAGCGGCTGCACCTGTTCCGCAGCCACACCGGGCCTCAGGTGAGGTACGAGTCACTCGGCGATTGGGCGCTCGCACCGGTGAAGCGGGGCTAGGCTCCAGGGCGTGGACCGTCCTCGCCCCTGGCTGCTGCCGCTCGTGCTCGGCCTGCTGTTCCTGATCGTCCTGCTCGGCGCCCTGCTGACCTGAGCCGCCCCGAGCGGCCGGGCCGTGGTCGTGCCGGGCCCGGCCGGTCACGCCGTCACCAGGCGTAGTCCTCCGGAGCGGTGCGGTGGCCGGGGAAGATCTCGTCGAGGCGGGCCAGGGTGGCCTCGTCCAGCTCGATCTCCAGCGTGCGCATGCTGCCTTCGAGCTGCTCCAGCGTGCGCGGGCCGATGATCGGGGCGGTCACCGCGCGCTGCCGCAGCAGCCAGGCCAGCGCCACGTACGCCGGGTCCTCGCCCAGCTCGTCGCAGAGCTTCTCGTACGCCTCGATCTTGTCCCGGTGCTTGTCCAGCTCCCGCACCATGGTGTCGGAGGCGGACCGGCCCTTGTCGATCTTGCGCAGGACGCCGCCGAGCAGGCCGCCGGCCAGCGGGCTCCACGGGATCACGCCGATGCCGTAGTCCTCGCAGGCGGGCAGCACCTCCAGCTCCACCGCCCGGGTGAGCAGGTTGTAGTGGCTCTGCTCGCTGGTCAGCCCGAACGTGCCGCGCCGCGCCGCCGTCTCCTGGGCCTTGGCGATGTGCCAGCCCGCGAAGTTGGACGAGCCCACGTAGATGACCTTGCCCTGCTGCCGCAGGACCTCCATGGCCTCCCAGAACTCCTCGAAAGGCGTGTTCCGGTCGACGTGGTGGGCCTGGTAGATGTCGATGTAGTCGGTCTGCATGCGCTTCAGCGAGGCGTCGCAGGCCCGGCGGATGTTCAGCGCCGACAGGCGGCGCTCGTTGGGCCAGTCGCCCATGTCGCCGTAGAGCTTGGTCGCGATGACCGTGCGCTCGCGCCGGCCGCCGCCCTGGGCGAACCAGCGGCCCAGGATGTTCTCCGTGATGCCCTCGCCCCTCTTCCAGCCGTAGACGTTCGCGGTGTCGAAGAAGTTGATGCCCAGGTCGTGGGCCTTGTCCATGATCGCGAAGGAGTCTTCCTCCGAGGTCAGCGGGCCGAAGTTCATCGTGCCGAGGCAGAGCGGGCTCACCTGGAGGCCGCTGCGTCCGAGGTTGACATAGTCCATGGGGTCCACACTAAATACCTGGAGTGCGCTCCAGGCCATAGGGTGAGTTCATGATCTGCGCGGGGTCGTCATGATCGTCCTGCTCCGCGCCGCGCTGCCGGTCTTCCTGGCGATGGTCACCGGCATGGTGGGCACGCTGGTGGTCACGTCCGTGCTCGGCAACCACGAGACGGTCGCGCTGGCCGCCTTCGCGGTGATGACCGCGGTGCTCACCCCGGCCACCGCCGCCGTGCAGGGCGCGCTGCGGGGGCTGGGGCCGTTCGTGGCGCCGTACCGGGACGATCCGGGCGCGGCGGTTCCTGTCGTACGGGACGCGCGCTGGCTGAGCCTGGTCACGGGCACGCTGGGGGCGCTCGCCGTGATCTGCGTGCCCGCGCTCGCGCGGATGAGCGGGGTGCCCGGCGAGGTGGTCGGCGAGCTGGGCCTGCTGCCCTGGTACCTGGCCGCCTACCTGCTGGTCTTCGCCACGACCGGCGGCGCGAGCACGATCCTGGTGGCGCTCGGGCGCAGCCGCGACGTGTTGTGGCCCAGCCTGACCTTCGGCCTGCTGCTGAGCGTGCTCACCGCGGTGCTGGCGCCGCGGCTCGGCCTCGACGGCGTGGGCGTGGCCTGGGTGGTCGCCGGCGTGGTGGCCGCGGTCGTGGCGAGCCGCCTGCTGCGCCGGGCGCTCGGGCGGCCGATCGGTCAGGGGCGGCCCAGGGTGGCCGAGATCGTCCGGCTGGCCAGGGTCAGCGTGCCGCTGGCGGCGACCGTGCTGATCAAGTTCGGGGTGCTCGGCGTGGTCACGTTCGCCGCGGGCGCGACCGGCGCCCGCGACACCGCGGCGCACGCGGTGCTGACCACGCTCACCGGCCTCATCATGCTGGTCTCGCTGTCCGTCGCGCAGGCGTCGGTGCCCGAGGTGGCCCGCGCCGGCGACCCGGCCGGAGCGCGGCGGGCCAACCGCGCCGCCGCGCTGCTCGCCGTCGCCGGGACGCTGGCCGCGGCCCTGGTGCTGCTGCTGCTCGGCGAGCAGGTGCTCGGGCTGTTCACCGGCGACGCCGCCGTACGCGAGCGGGCCCTCGCGCTGCTGCCGCTGATGCTGGTGTCGTCGCTGGCCGACGCCGCGCAGGCGGTGCAGGGCATGGGGCTGACCGCGCTCAAGAGGTCCGGCGCGAGCCTGGCCTACTTCGTCCCCGGCTACGGCGTGCTCCTGGCGGTCGCCGTGCCGGTGGCTCAGACGTGGGGCATCACCGGGCTCTGGGTGGCCATGGCGGCGGCCAACGGCCTGCTCCTGGTGCTTCAGGGGGCCGGGTTCCGCCGTCACAGTGCCCGCGTGGGCACGGCCGAGGCGGTGGCCTGAGCGTCCCGGGCGCAGCCGTGGGGCATGATGGCGAGGTGGGGGATGTCGTGTTCCGGGTCCTGGCCGCCGTGGCGGCGACGTTCGCGCTGTCGGCGGCTCCGGCGTGGGCCGACGACGACGGGCCGGAGAAGCTGTTCACGTTCAAGGACCGCGACATCACCGAGTCGAGCGGCCTGGCCGTGTCGCCCACGCACGAGAACGTCTTCTACACCCACAACGACAGCTCCGCCGCCCCCGTGTTCTACGCGGTCGGCGCCGACGGGCGGACGAAGGCCACCTTCCACCTGCGCGGCGCCGAGGCGAGGGACTGGGAGGCCATGGCCGCGACCAGGGACCCGGACACCGGGCAGGGCACGCTCTGGTTCGCCGACATCGGCGACAACCTCGACGGCGCCTGGCCCGACGTGTCCATCTACAAGGTCGCCGAGCCGCGCACGCTCCAGGACGCCACGCTGCCGGCCACCCGCTACCGCTTCCGCTACGCCGGCGGCGGCCGCAACGCCGAGGGCATCATGATCAACCCGCGCACCGGCCGCCTGTACGTCGTGTCCAAGGAGTTCTCCGGGTCCGTCTACGCCGCGCCGAAGAAGCTGCGCACCGACAAGGTCAACATCCTGCGCCGGGTCGCCGCGGCCCCGATCATGGCCACGGACGCCGCCTACGCCCCCGACGGCTCCTCCTACGTCATCCGCACGTACTTCTCGGCCACCCTCTACCGCCCGTCGGGGGAGACCCTGGCCAGGGTTCCCATGCCGGAGCTGCGGCAGGCCGAGTCGATCGCCTACACCGCCGACGGCAAGGCCCTGCTGGTCGGCTCGGAGGGCCCGAACAGCCCGGTCTACCGGGTGCCGCTGCCCGAGCGCGCCCAGGCCACGCGCACCCCCACGCCGAAGCCCGTCGCCGCCCAGGAGAGCGCGCGGCCGTCCGACACCGGCGAGCCGAGCGGCCTGACCGCCAAAGACGTGCTGATCTGGCTGGCCGCGGCCGCGGGCGCGACCGGGGTGATCACCTTCATCGCGCGCCGCACCCGGTGAGCCGTCAGGGGTTGCGCATGGTCGCGGTGAACATGTCGCCGCGCAGCGCGCGCTCGACCACCTCGATCGAGCGTGACAGGCGCACCAGCCGCGGCCCCTCCTCGCGGTAGGTGTCGAGCACGGCCTCGATGGCGTGCGGCGGCAGGTGGCCCTTGAGGTCGACGGCCGCGCCCCGATAGCCCGCGCGGGCGGCCTCGACCGCCGACCGGACGTGATGCCTGGCCATGCTGGCCAGGGCCACCGGGTGCCGCCTCAGCACTTCGTAGGCCCGGTAGTCGGGCGGCACCGCGTCGAGCAGCCAGGCCACCGCCGAGGTCTCCCAGTCGGGGACGCTGGGCGGGCGGACCTCGGCGGGCCACTCTGGCGGGACGTACATGAAGGCCATCGTACTCATGTTCGATTCGCCCAGGTATGGCGGCAGGGCGGCCTTTACCAGGAAAATCAGGTGTGTGACGGAAAAGATCGGTGTCGTCGGCGCGGGGATCGTCGGCCTGGCGGTGGCGCGCGAGCTGGCCGCCGCGCGCGGCGCCGAGGTGACCGTGCTGGACAAGGAGCCGCGCGTCGGCGCCCACCAGACCGGGCACAACAGCGGCGTCGTGCACGCCGGGATCTACTACCCGCCGGGGTCGCTCAAGGCCAGGCTGTGCCGGGAGGGCGTGGCGCTGCTGAAGGCGTACTGCGCCGAGAACGAGCTGCCCTACCGGGAGGTCGGCAAGCTGGTCGTGGCCAGCACGCGGGCCGAGCGCGCGCCGCTGCGCGCGCTGGCCGAGCGGGCGCGCGCCAACGGCGTGCCGGGCGTCGCCGAGCTGGACGGCCTCGGCCTGCGCGAGATCGAGCCGCACGCGGTCGGCGTCGCCGCGATCCACTCGCCGCACACCGCCATCGCCGACTTCCCCGCCGTCGCCCGCGCGCTCGCCCTTGACGTGGCAGGGATGGGCGGCTCGGTCCGCCTGTCGCACCCCGTCCGGGCGATCCGCGAGACGTCGAGGGGCGTGGAGGTGCTGGCCGGGGGGCGGCGGTTCACCTTCGACCGGCTGGTGGTCTGCGGCGGCCTCGGCACGGACGCGGTCGCCAGGATGGCCGGGGCGGCGGGGGACGTGCGGATCGTGCCGTTCCGTGGCGAGTACTACGCGCTGGCCGGGGCGGCCAGGGAGCTGGTGCGCGGGCTGATCTACCCGGTGCCCGACCCGCGGTACCCGTTCCTGGGCGTGCATCTGACCCGGCACATCGACGACGAGGTCCTGGTGGGGCCGAACGCGGTGCTGGCCCTGGCCTACGAGGGCTACCGATGGCGAGATGTACGGAATTTCGGTCAAATCATGCGTTGGCCGGGGACACTTCGCATGGCTCGCACCCACTGGCGTACCGGGATCAAGGAGGTCTACGGCTCGCTCGTCAAGAGCGCCTTCGTCCGGGCCGCCCGGCGGTACGTGCCCGAGCTCACCGCCGCCGACCTCGTCAGGACCGGTGGCGGCGTCCGGGCCCAGGCCGTCGCCAGGGACGGCCGGCTGGTGGACGACTTCGTGGTCGACGTCCACGGGAGCGTGGTGCTGGTCCGCAACGCGCCCTCGCCCGCGGCGACGTCAAGCCTGGCAATTGCCCGGCATATTGCCGGAATTGTTCCAGCACTCTCCCGATGAGGGCATCCTTGGAGGTGATGGAATCACGCCTGCTGATAGTCGAGGACGACCCCAACATCCTCGAACTCCTCGCCGCGAGCCTGAGGTTCGCGGGCTTCGACGTGACCACGGCCAAGAGCGGCCTCGACGCCGTCAACGCCGTGCAACGGCACCGGCCCGACCTCGTCGTGCTCGACGTCATGCTGCCCGACCTGGACGGGTTCGAGATCGTCCGGCGGATGCGGAGCGGCGGCCTGCACACGCCCGTGGTGTTCCTGACCGCCCGCGACGAGACCGAGGACAAGATCCGCGGGCTCACGATCGGCGGCGACGACTACGTCACCAAGCCGTTCAGCCTGGAGGAGGTCGTGGCCAGGATCCACGCGGTGCTCCGGCGCACGAGCGGGGACGCGCAGGCCGCGCCGCCGAGGCTGACCTTCGCCGACATCGAGCTGGACGAGGAGAGCCACGAGGTCTGGCGCGGCGGCAACGCCGTCTCGCTCTCGCCGACCGAGTTCAAGCTGCTGCGCTACTTCATGACCAACGCCGGCCGCGTGCTGTCCAAGCCGCAGATCCTCGACCACGTCTGGGACTACGACTTCAGGGGCGAGGTGGGCATCGTGGAGTCGTACGTGTCCGTCCTGCGCCGGAAGATCGACAACCGTAGCCCCCGGCTCATCCACACCCTGCGGGGCGTCGGATACGTGCTGCGCCTGCCGCCGAGCCCCTGATGAGAGCCCTGCCGCTGAGGGTCAAGCTGATCGCGGCGATGCTGGCCCTGCTGGGCTGCGGCATGACCTTCGTCGGCCTGGTCAGCGTCTCGGTCCTGCACGGTTACCTCATGGACCGGGTGGACAGCCAGCTCAACCTGCTCAGCGTGCGCATGCACAAGAAGGTCGTCAGCGACTGGCGGCGGGACAGGGAGACCACCGACCGCCCGATCCTCATCGAGTCCGACGCGATCGCGCTGGTCAAGGAGCCGGGTGAGGCGTTCGTCCCGATGCTGCGCGACCGCGACGTGGACGCCAAGCCCAAGCCCGTGCTGCGCGAGTCGCCCGGCGAGGACGCCTACACCGCGCCCGCCGCCGGCGGCGACGGCGAGTGGCGGGTGCTGCAGAGCGAGATCCAGCGGCGCACGCTGGTCGTCGCGGTGGACCTGGAGGAGGTGGACGCCATCACCCGGCGGCTCGTGCTGATCGAGCTGCTCGGCGGCGGTGGCATCCTGCTCATCCTGGCGGTCGCGGGCGTCACGATCGTGCGCCGCAGCATGCGTCCGCTCGGGCAGATCGAGCGCACGGCCGAGGCCATCGCGGGCGGCGAGCTCGGCCGCCGGGTGCCGGACGCCGACCCCCGCACCGAGGTGGGCCGCCTGGCCAGGTCGCTCAACGGCATGCTCGCGCAGATCGAGACCGCCTTCGCCGCGCGCTCTGCCTCGGAGGCGGCGGCACGCCGCTCCGAGGACCGCATGCGCCAGTTCGTCGGCGACGCCTCCCACGAGCTGCGCACCCCGCTCACCTCCATCCGCGGCTTCGCCGAGTACGCCCGCCAGAACCCCGGCGCCGACCCCGCCGAGCTGATGCAGCGCGTGGAGAAGGCCGCCGGGCGCATGAGCCTGCTGGTGGACGACCTGCTGCTGCTGGCCAGGGTGGACCAGCAGCGCCCGCTCCAGATGCGTCCGGTGGACATGCTGGCCCTGGTCGCCGACGCCGTGCACGACGCCAGGATCCTCGCCCCCGACCGGACGGTGAAGCTGGACGTGGTCGGCGGCGCGGCGCTCATCGTCTCCGGCGACGAGGTGCGCCTGCGGCAGGTCATCAGCAACCTCATGACCAACGCCATCGTGCACACCGAGCCCGGCACGCCCATCGTCGTCCGGGCCGGGGCGACCGACGACACCGTCTTCACCGAGGTCGCCGACAGCGGCCCCGGCCTGCCGCCCGAGCAGGTCGAGCGGGTCTTCGAACGCTTCTACCGCGCCGACTCCGCGCGCAGCCGCCGCCGGTCCTCCGAGGACCGCGGCAGCGGGCTCGGCCTGGCCATCGTGCAGGCGCTCGTCCAGGCCCACGGCGGGACCGTGACGCTGACCAGCTCGCCCGAGGAGGGCTCCACCTTCCGGGTCGAACTCCCACTCGCCTTGGAGTGAGCCTTCAGCTAACCCTCAGGTGCCTGGGTCACCCTGGAATTGTGACAAAACCCGAGCTCCGCGAGGTCCGCGAGGCGTTGATCATGGTGGTGGACGACGAGCCCAGCATCAGGGACCTGCTCTCCGCCAGCCTGCGCTTCTCCGGATTCGAGGTGCTGACCGCCGCCGACGGGCAGGAGGCCGTCGAGGTCGCCGAACGCGCCGCGCCCGACCTGGTGGTGCTCGACGTCATGCTGCCCGACCTGGACGGGTTCGAGGTGGCCAGGCGGATCGACGCGCCCGTGCTGTTCCTCACCGCCCGGGACGCCACCGAGGACAAGATCGCCGGCCTCCGGGTGGGCGACGACTACGTCACCAAGCCGTTCAGCCTGGAGGAGGTGCAGGCCAGGATCCGGGCGGTGCTGCGCCGTACCAGGACGGAGGGGGCGCCGGCCAGCCGGCTGAAGGTGGCCGACCTGGAGCTGGACGAGGACGCCCGCGAGGTCTGGCGGGCCGGCCGCCAGGTGCGGCTGTCCCCGACGGAGTTCAAGCTGCTGCACTACTTCATGGTCAACGCCGGCCGCGTGTTGTCGAAGGCGCAGATCCTCGACCACGTGTGGAACTACGACTTCGGCGGCGACGCCGGCGTCGTCGAGTCGTACGTCTCCTACCTGCGGCGCAAGGTGGACGACGTCGAGCCCCGCCTGATCCACACGCTGCGCAGCGTCGGGTACGTGCTCAGGGAGCCGCCGCCCGCCGGTTGATCCGCGCCGCGCGGCCCCGGCCGGTGGACCGTCCCGGGCGCTCACCGTAGCGTGGACCTGCGGGCGCGAGGTGTCGAGCGGCGTACCGCGGGAAGCGGGGTTGGCACCTATGGATCTGCTGGGGGCGTTGGAGTCGTTGCGCCGCCCGCTCGACCGCGAGCTGTTCCCGCTGGCGATCGGCGAGGCCGCGGCGGACCGGCGTGCCCTGCGCGAGCTGGCCGGGCAGCTCGACGACTACCTGCTGCCGCGGCTGCGGGCGATCGACGCGCCGCTGCTCGCCGTCGTCGGCGGGTCCACCGGGGCGGGCAAGTCCACCCTGGTCAACTCGCTGGTGGGGGCCGACGTGGCCGAGCCCGGCGTGCTGCGGCCGACCACGCTGGTGCCCACGCTCGTCGTCAACCCGGCCGACCGCGACTGGTTCACGGGCCAGAACGTGCTGCCCGGCCTGTCCCGCGCCACCGGCGACTCCGGCGGCGGCGGCGCGGGCGCGCTGCGCGTGGTCGCCTCCGACGCGCTGGGCGCCGGGCTGGCGCTGCTCGACGCCCCCGACATCGACTCCGTGGTCACCTCCAACCGGGAGCTGGCCGCGCAGCTCCTCGCCGCCGCCGACCTGTGGCTGTTCGTCACCACCGCCGCCCGGTACGCCGACGAGGTGCCCTGGAGCTTCCTGCGCTCGGCCCGCGAACGCAGCACGGCCCTGGCCGTCGTCCTCGACCGGATCGCGCCCGAGGCCGTCGAGCCCGTCTCGCGCGACCTCGACCGGCTCCTGGTGGAGAACGGCCTGCCGGGCACCCGGCTGTTCACCGTGCCCGAGGCCGCGCTGCCCGACGAGAAGGCGCGGCTGCCGGAGGAGTCGGTGCGGCCCATCGTCTGCTGGCTCACGGGGCTGGCCGCCGACGCCGCCGAGCGGGCCCGGGTCGTCCGCCAGACGTTGTCGGGCGCCCTGGACAGCCTGGACACCCGCGTCCCCGCGCTGGCCACGGCCGTCGAACGCCAGCAGGCCGCCTTCGACGGGCTGCGGACGATCGTGACCGGCGCGTACGCGGGCGGCATGGCCGACTTCGACGAGGGCATGCGCGACGGGTCCCTGCTGCGCGGCGAGGTGCTGGCCCGCTGGCAGGACTTCATCGGCACCGGCGACCTCATGCGTTCCCTGGAGAGCCGGGTGGGGTGGCTGCGTGACCGGATCGTCGGCTTCTTCACCGGCCGCGCCCCCGCCGTCGAGCTCAAGGACGCCCTGGAGAGCGGCGTCGAGTCGCTGATCAGGGGCGCGGCCGACGGCGCCGCCGAACGCGCGCTCGAAGGGTGGTCGGCCGCGCCGGGCGGCGGCGGGCTGCTCGACCGGCTCGGCGCCATGGAGGCCGCGCGGCTCGGCCGGGCCTCTCCCGACCTGGCCGGACGGGCCGAGGCGGCGGTGCGCGGCTGGCAGGAGTTCGTCCTCGACCTCGTACGCGAGGAGGGGGCGGAGAGACGCACCACCGCCCGGCTGGCCTCGTTCGGGGTCAACGGGGCGGGGCTGCTGCTCATGCTGGCCGTGTTCGCCTCGACCGGCGGGCTCACCGGGATCGAGGTCGGCATCGCGGGCGGCACGAGCGTGTTGTCGCAGAAGCTGCTGGAGGCCGTCTTCGGCGACCAGGCCGTGCGCTCGCTGACCACGCGGGCCCGCGAGGACCTGCGCGAACGGGTGCGAGTGCTGCTGGCGGAGGAGGCCGCCCGCTTCACCGACCGGCTGGAGACCGTCGAACCGCCCAGGGGCACGGCCGACGCCCTGCGCGCGGCGGCCCGCGCCGTCCACGACCACCGCGCCGAACTCCCCACCGCCTCCGCGCCGACGGCGGAGCTCCCCGTTCCCCCGGCTCCCCCCGCTCCCACAGCCGAGCTGCCCGCTCCTGGCGCGCCCCAGCCGCCCGCTCGCGACCGCACGGAGGGGCCGTGAAGCTGCTGCGCCGCAAGGAGGGGCCCTCGCTCGACTCCCGGCTGGCCGCCCTGCTGGAGGCCGCCGAGCTGGCCGAAGGACGCCTCCCCGAGCAGGACGTGTCCGCCGCGCGGTCCGTCGCCGAACGGGCCGGCGCCCGCCGCAGCCTCTCCGTCGACCACACCGTGGCCGCGCTCGCCGGCGCGACCGGCAGCGGCAAGTCCTCGCTCTACAACGCCCTGGCCGGCGAGGACCTGGCCGCCGTGGGCGTCACCAGGCCGACGACGTCCACCGCCCAGGCCGCCCTGTGGGACGGCGAGGGAGCAAGCCCGCTGCTGGACTGGCTGGACGTCCCGCGCCGCCACTCCGCCGCCGAGGCGCCCGGGATGTCGGGTCTCGTCCTCCTCGACCTTCCCGACCACGACTCCATCCGGCTCTCCCACCGCCTTGAGGTGGACCGCCTGGTGGCGCTGGTGGACCTGCTGGTCTGGGTCGTGGACCCGCAGAAGTACGCCGACGCCGCGCTGCACGAACGCTACCTGCGCCCGCTGGCCGGGCACCGCGACGTGATGCTGGTGGTGCTCAACCAGGTGGACCGCCTGCCTCCACAGGCTGTGGACCGCTGCGTGGCCGACCTGCGCCGCCTCCTGGAGGAGGACGGGCTGGCGGGCGTGCCGGTGCTGCCGGTCTCGGCCAGGACCGGGGCGGGCCTGCCGGAGCTGCGCTCGGTGCTCGCCGACCGGGTCGCCGAGCGCGAGTCGTGGGCCGCCCGCCTGGCCGCCGACGTCACCGCCGCCGCCGGTCAGCTGGCCGCCGACGGCGCGCGGCCGGACCCCGGCGACCGGCGGGCGGCCGGGCTGGACCGGCGGCTCACGGGCGCGCTCTCCCAAGCCGCCGGGGTGCCGCTGGTCTTGGAGGCCGTGGCCAAGGGGCACCGGCACCGGGCCGTGGTCGCCACCGGCTGGCCGGTCACCCGCTGGTTGCGCAAGTTCCGTCCCGACCCGTTGCGCAGGCTCAGGATCGGGGTGGGCAGGCCGGGCAAGGAGATCGTGGGGCGCACGTCGGTGCCGGCGGCGTCGGCCGTACAGCGGGCACAGGTGGAGACGGCGATCAGGGACGTCGGCGAGGCGGCCGCCGCGGACCTGCCCGGCCCGTGGGCGGCGGCGGTGCGGCAGGCCGCGCGCTCGCGCTCACCCGAGCTGGCCGACGCGGTGGACCGGGCCGTGGGCCGCACCACCGCCGGCACGACCCGCAGGCCGCGGTGGTGGCGGATGGTGAACGTGCTGCAGTGGCTGGTCTTCGCCGTCATGGTGGCGGGCGCGTTGTGGCTGGGCGTGCTGTTCGGGATGGACTACCTGCGCCTGCCGCAGCCGCCGCTCCCGACCGTGGGCGCGGTGCCGTGGCCCACCGTGCTGCTGGCGGGCGGCGCGCTGGCCGGGGTGGTGATCGCCTTGCTGTCCAGGCTGGCCGCGTGGGCGGGCGGGCGGCGCCGGGCCGGACGTACGGCCCGCGCCCTGCGCGCCGCCATCGGCGAGGTCGCCCAGAACTACGTGCTGGCCCCCGTGACGGCCGAGCTCGACCGCTACGCCCGCTTCACCGAGGCGGTCACCACGGCCCGCTCCTGACCGCCGTCACGCCCTCCTCCGGCCGAGCAGGGGGACCGCGAGCAGTGCGCCCAGCAGCGCGGACACCGCGCCCACCAGGAACGGCGCGGGCGCCCCGAACCACTGCCCGGCCACCCCCGCCACCCCCGACCCGGCCGCGCCCCCCATCCCCACGGCCGTGGACAACCACCCGAACGCCTCCCCCTGGGCCCCGGGCGCGAACCGGTCCACCAGCAGCGACGACGTCGTCAACGCCGGATTCAGCACCATCCCCCCGACGAACAGCACCACCCAGAACACCGGCAACGCCTCCACCACCGCCAGCGGCGCCAGCACGGCCCCGAGCGCCAGCATCGCCCCCACCAGCCGCGCCGCCGGCGAGGACGCCCACGTACGGGCCCCGTACCCGGCCGCCCCCGCGATGCCGCCCAGCGAGAGCGCCGCCACCAGCACCCCGGTGGCGGCGGGCACGCCACGGGCGGCCGACAACGCGGGCACCCCCACCTGCAACGCCCCGATGGTCCCGCCGAGCAGCAGCACCACGGCCAGCAGCAGCAACATCCGGCGGTCCGCGAAGACCCGCCCGCCCTCCCGTACGGACGCCGCCCCGCCCGCCCGCAACGCCCGCGAGAACGCCAGCGTGCCCGCCCCGGCCGCCACCGCCACCGCCCCCAGCGCCAGCGAGGCCGAGGCCACCGCGATCACCAGCCCGAACAGTAGCGGCCCGGCCAGCATGGCCAGCTCCTGCACCAGGTAGACCAGGCTGTAGACGGCGGTACGGGCGCCGTCGGACACCCGCCGCCCCCACTCGACGCGCATGCTCACCGAGATCGGCGGCAGCCCGGCCCCGGCGACCCAGGCCAGCACCACGGCGGTCCACACCGGCCACCCGGCCGCCGCCGCAGCGACGAGCGCGATCAACGCGACGACGTGCAGGAACGCCGTCGCCGCGAGCACCGGCCGCGGCCCGCGCCGGTCCATGAGCCGCCCCTGGACGGGCCTGCCCATGCCGGCGCCCACCGAGAACGCCGCCGCGCACGTGCCCGCGAGCGCCAGCGACCCGGTGGCGTCCTGCACGACCAGCACCATCCCCACGGGCGCGACCTGCTGGGTGAGCTGGGAGAGGAAGCCGGACACGGCCTGCGCCCCGACCCCGGGCAGCCGGAACAGGCCCCGATACGGCATGTCTCTCCCCATGCGCCCACGCTAACCCGCAAGATCGCCGGCTTCCGCCCCCGACGAGACACCCGAGCCCCCCGGTGCCCCCGCCGTAGGGCGGGTCGGAAAGCCGCGGCCCTTCGTCGGGGCCGGCGGGGCGGTCAGCCGGAGGTGAGGGAGGCGGCGACCGTGCGCAACGCCGACAACAGCGGCCGGAGCAGCGGGTGCGCGTCGGCCCCGCTGCGGATCGCGGCGAAGACGCGGCGGTCGGGCCCCGGCGTCTGGCGCACCACCACCCCGGACAGCGCCATGTCCCGCAGCGCGAGCCGCGGCACGAGCGCCACCCCCGCACCGGCCCCCACCAGCGCCACCACGGCCCGGAAGTCGTCGGAGCAGTGGACGACGTTGGGCGTGAACCCCACCTGCTGGCACGCGAACGTGATGACGTCGTGCACGGGATTGCCCGGATAAGGACCGATCCAGGTGTCGGCGGCGAGCGACACCAGCGTGGCCGACCCCGCCTCCGCATGCCCCTCGGGCAGGACCAGGTCGAACGGCTCGGCGTACAGCGGGATGCGCGACAGCCGGCGGTCGGCGGCGTCGGGGCCGCCCCGGTACTCGACCGTCACCGCCAGGTCGGCCCCGCCGTCGAGCAGCATGGCCAGGCTGTGGTCGCCCTCGGCGTCGAGCACCCGGACCTGCAGGCCGGGCGCGGTGGCGCGCAGGGCGGCGATGGCGGGGGAGAGCACGGCGCTGATGGCGGTGGCGAAGCAGGCCACGGTCACCTCGCCGGCCTCGCCCGTGGTGTACGCGGCCACCTCGGCCTCGGCGCGTTCGAGCTGGGCCAGGACCTCGTTGGCGTGCCCCACCATGATCTTGCCCACGGCGGTGAGGCGCACGCCCCGGCCGTCACGGGTGAACAGCCGGTGGCCCACCTCGTGCTCCAGCGCCACGAGCTGCTGGGAGACCGCCGACGGGGTCAGGTGGAGCGCCGCCGCGGCGGCGGTGACCGTGCCGTGGTCGGCCACCGCCCGCAGTGTGCGCAGCCGCCGCGTGTCAATCACGCAGCGAGGATACTCAACCCTGGCGTGCTTGGACGAAAGCCGCCACGGCCCGGTCGACGTCCTCGGTGGAGTGGGCGGCCGAGAGCTGCACCCGGATCCTGGCCTGGCCGTGCGGCACCACCGGGTAGGAGAAGCCGATCACGTAGACGCCCAGGTCGAGGAGGCGTTCGGCCATGGCCCCCGCCTCGGCGGCGTCGCCGATCATCACGGGCACGATCGGGTGCTCGCCCGGCAGGATGTCGAACCCGGCCTTGGTCATCTCGCCGCGGAAGCGCGCGGTGTTCGCGCGCAGCCGCTCGCGCGCCTCGCCGGAGGTCTCCAGCAGGTCGAGGATGCGCAGCGAGGCCGAGGCGATGACCGGGGCCAGCGAGTTGGAGAACAGGTACGGCCGCGACCGCTGGCGCAGCAGCTCGCAGATCTCCTTGCGGGCCGAGACGTAGCCGCCGCTGGCCCCGCCGAGCGCCTTGCCCAGGGTGCCGGTGATGATGTCGACCCGGTCGGTGACGCCGTGCAGCTCGGGCGTGCCGCGGCCGGTGGGGCCGACGAAGCCGACGGCGTGGGAGTCGTCCACCATGACCATGGCGTCGTAGCGGTCGGCCAGGTCGCAGATCTCGCGCAGCGGGGCGAGGTAGCCGTCCATGGAGAAGACGCCGTCGGTGACGATCAGCCGCCGCCGGGCGTCGGACGCCTCCTTGAGCCTGGCCTCCAGCTCGGCCATGTCGCGGTTGGCGTAGCGGAAGCGCTGGGCCTTGGACAGGCGGATGCCGTCGATGATGCTGGCGTGGTTGAGGGCGTCGGAGATGACCGCGTCCTGGGCGTCGAGCAGGGTCTCGAACACGCCGCCGTTGGCGTCGAAGCACGAGCTGTAGAGGACGGTGTCCTCCATGCCCAGGAAGTCCGACAGGCGGGATTCGAGCTCCTTGTGCACCTCCTGGGTGCCGCAGATGAACCGTACGGAGGCCATGCCGAAGCCCCAGCGGTCGAGCGCCTGCTTGGCCGCCTCTACCACCTCGGGGTGGTCGGCCAGGCCCAGGTAGTTGTTGGCGCAGAAGTTCAGCACCTCGCGCCCGGCCACGCCGACCTGGGAGCTCTGCGGGGTGGTGATCACCCGCTCGGGCTTGAGCAGCCCGGCCTCGGTGATCTCGTCGAGCGTCGCACGCAGCTGCTCGCGCACGTTCGTGAACATCAAGCGCTCCAATCGAGGATGACCTTGCCCGTACGGCCGCTCGCGGCCGTGTCGAAGGCGGCGTCGAAGTCGTGGTACGGGAACCGATCGGTGATCACGGGGGAGAGGTCGAGACCCTTTTCCAGCAGGACTGACATGTTGTACCAGGTCTCGTACATCTCCCGGCCGTAAATGCCCTTGATGGTGAGCATCGAGGTCACCACGGTGGCCCAGTCGACGGCGAACTCCTCGGCGGGAAGACCGAGCATCGCGATCTTCCCTCCGTGCGTCATGTTCGCGATCATGTCACGCATGGCCCCAGGGTTACCGGACATCTCAAGCCCGACGTCGAAGCCCTCCCGCAGGTGGAGCTGGCGCATGCCTTCGTCGATCGTCGCCCTGGAGACGTTGAGCGCGAGCGAGACCCCGAGCTTGCCGGCCAGGTCGAGACGCTCGTCGCTGACGTCGGTGATCATCACGTTGCGCGCGCCGACGTGCGTGGCCACGGCCGCCGCCATCAGCCCGATGGGCCCGGCGCCGGTGATCAGCACGTCCTCACCGACCAGGGGGAAGGACAGCGCGGTGTGCACGGCGTTGCCGAACGGGTCGAAGATGGCCGCCACGTCGGGATGAACGGGAACCCGGTGCACCCACACGTTCGAGGCGGGCAGCGTGACGAACTCGGCGAACGCGCCGTCCCTGTTGACGCCGAGGCCGATCGTATTGCGGCACAGGTGACGGCGTCCGGCCATGCAGTTGCGGCACTTGCCGCAGACGATGTGGCCCTCGCCGCTCACCAGGTCGCCGACGGCGATGTCCTCCACGCCGGGCGCGACCTCGACCACGTGGCCGGAGAACTCGTGCCCGACGACGAGCGGGAGCTTCAGCGTGTGCCGCGCCCAGTCGTCATATTTGCGGATGTGCAGGTCGGTGCCACAGATGCCGGTACGCAGCACCCGGATCTTCACCTCGCCCGGCCTGACCTCGGGCTCCGGCACGTCCACCAGCCAAAGACCGGGCTCGGCCTTCTGCTTGACCAGCGCTTTCATCGCTTCACTTCCCCCTGTTCCGAACCTAACGCACTGTGCCCGCTCCCCTCGGAACATGTCCATCGAGGGATTCTTAAGTGCCCCCACAGCTCAGCTTCACGCGGCAGCGGGACCAGGCACAATTACGAAATAAGCTTGAAGATGACCTGCCCGGCGACTCGGAGGTATCGGTGCGACAGCAGAGCGGCGACGCCTCGCTTCTGCGCAAGCTCAACTCGGCGGCCATCCTGCGCGTGCTGCGCGAGGCCGACGTGGCCACGCTGTCGGAGCTGGCCAGGTCCGCCCGGGTGTCCAGGCCGACGGCCGAGGTCATCGTCGACGACCTGGTCACCGAGGGCTGGGCGGAGGAGTGCGAGGAGGAGGCCGGCGACCGCCAGCGGGGACGCCCGGCCAAACGTTTCCGGTTCCGCGCCTCGGCGGGGCACGTGCTGGGCGTCGGCATCGGCGGTTCCAGCCTGCGCGCCATGCTGGCCGACCTGAACGGCACGATCACCGTCACCCGCCGCGCGCCCAACCACCGCGACATGCCCGCCGCCGAGCGGCTCGACCAGATCGTCGGGCTGGCCACGGAGACCGCCGCCCAGGCCGGGCTGGCGCTGGCGGACGTCACCGTCGTCGGCGTGGGCACCACCGGCACGGTCGACGGCTCCGGGCGCGTCGTCAAGAGCATCGCCCTGTCCGACTGGACCGGCCTCGACCTGCAGGGCGAGCTGTCGGCCCGGATCCCGGCGCCGGTGCTGGTCGAGAACGACATGCGCTTGGCCGTCCTGGCCGAGCACTGGCGGGGCGCCGCCCAGGGCCGCGACGACGTCGTCTACCTGTTCACCGGCGACCGCATCGGCATGGGCCTGCTCATCGGCGGCCGGCCGTACCGGGGGGCGCACGCGGCCGGCGGCGAGATCGGGGCCCAGCCGAACAACAACTGGACCGCCTTCCGGTACGTCCTCGACTACGCGATGGCCGTCGAGCCGGGCGAGCTGCGCTCCAGCCGGCAGTGCGCCGAGTTCGCGATCGCCCGGGCCCGCGCCGGCGACGAGCGGGCGGGCCAGGCGGTCAGGGAGTTCGCGCGCGGCCTGGCCGCCGGGCTCGTCACGGTGGTCAATCCGCTCGACCCGGACATGGTGGTCATCGGCGGCAGCCTGTCCTCGGCCGGAGACCTGCTGGTCGAGCCGGTACGCGAGCTGTTCGAGGAGTACTGCCTCTACCCGCCGGAGGTGGTGGCGTCGGGGCTGGGCAGCGAGTGCATCACGCTGGGAGCCGTCCGGTTTGCCCTCGATCAAGCAGATCGCCTGCTCTTTACGTAGCCAACTTGGCTAATTAGATAACCGTTCTGTCACAGACGTGTCGCTGTGCGACATCGATCCAGCAAGCATGCTCAGAACTGATCGCTTTAACCTAGTTATTTGCATAAATCGGTACTAGCCTCCAGCCATCCCGACCCGACTGGAGGTGAGCGTGTGGCCGCTGTCACCCTGCTTGAGCGGCTGAAGCGCGACTGGACGCTGCTGGCCCTGTGCCTGCCCGGCGTCCTGTACTTCGTGGCCTTCTTCTACGTGCCACTGCTCGGCAACGTCATCGCCTTCAAGGACTACGCGCCGTTCCTCGGCATCGCGGGCAGCCCCTGGGTGGGCCTGGACAACTTCGTGATGCTGCTGGAGGAGCCGGAGTTCTGGAGCGCGGTCGGCAACACCCTGCAGATCACGGCGCTCCAGCTCGTCCTGTACTTCCCGGCCCCGATCGCGCTCGCGCTCCTGCTGAACTCCCTGATCGGCCACCGCGTCAAGCGGTTCATCCAGACCGTCGTCTACCTGCCGCACTTCCTGTCGTGGGTGGTCGTGGTGGCGATGTTCCAGCAGGTCATCGGCGGCGCCGGCACGGTCAGCTCGTTCCTGAACTCGCACGGCGTCACCATCGGCAACCTGATGTCGAACGCGGACACGTTCAAGCTGCTCGTGACGGCCCAGGTCATCTGGAAGGACTGCGGCTGGGGCACGATCATCTTCCTGGCCGCGATCACCGCGATCGACATGAGCCAGTACGAGGCCGCCGCCATCGACGGCGCCGACTGGAAGCGCCGCCTGTGGCACGTCACGCTGCCCGGCATCCGCTCGGTCATCCTCATGATGCTCATCCTGCGCCTGGGCGACATCCTGTCCGTCGGCTTCGAGCAGATGGTCCTGCAACGGGAGGCCGTGGGCGCCGGAGCGGCCGAGGTCATCGACACCTACGTCTACTACCACGGCATCCGTGACGGCGACTGGGGCATGAGCACCGCCGCCGGCCTCATGAAGGGCCTCATCGGCGCGGCGCTCATCTACGCGGCCAACAAGCTCGCGCACCGCTTCGGAGAGCAGGGGATCTATCGATGAGGCCGCCGTGGATGGAACGCCCCACCATCGCCGGGCGCACGCTCAAGTTCGTCGTGCTGACCGCGATCACCGTGGCCGTGCTGTACCCGTTCGGGCTGGCCGTCGGCACGAGCCTGATGGGCCGCGCCGAGAGCATCGCCAACGGCGGCAGCTACGTGCTCTGGCCCTCGCACCCGACCTTCGAGGCGTACTCGCTGATCCTGTCCGGCGGCGCGGTCACCCGGTCGGTGCTGATCAGCATCGGCATCACGCTCACCGGCACCGCGCTCAGCCTGATCTGCACGGTCTTCCTCGGCTACGCGCTGTCGCGGCGCGGCATGCTCGGCGGCAAGCCGATCCTGCTCATGGTGCTGGCCACGTTCCTGTTCACGCCGGGCATGATCCCGAGCTACCTCATGGTCAAGGAACTCGGCATGATCGACACCTACCAGTCGCTCATCGTGCCGGTGCTGGTCAACGCGTTCAACGTGGTCGTGGTCAGGTCGTTCTTCCAGAACCTGCCCGAGGAGCTGTTCGAGGCGGCCCGCATGGACGGGTGCGGCGAGTTCCGGATGATGTGGCGGATCGCGATCCCGCTGTCCAAGGCGGTGATCGCCGTCGTCGGCCTGTTCTACGCGGTCTCGTACTGGAACACGTTCTTCACCGCGATCCTCTACATCAACGACCAGACCAAGCACCCCATCCAGGTCGTGCTGCGGCAGTTCATCTTCCGCGGCACCTCGGCCACGGGCTCCGACGTCGCGATCGTGCGCGACCTGCCCGCCTCGTCGGTGCAGATGGCGGTGCTCATCATCGCGCTCGTGCCGATCCTGCTCGCCTACCCCTTCCTCCAGAAGTACTTCACCAAGGGCGTCCTCACCGGCGCCATCAAGGGCTGAGAACCCGGGAGCAACCATGTCATCCATCATGTCCCGTCGTGGATTCCTCGGACTCGCGCTCGCCGGCGCCACCGTCGCCGGGCTCGCGGCCTGCGGCGGCGAGAGCGGCCCCGCAGGCGTGAAGAAGGGCGGCGCGGATCTGTCCAAGAAGCTGACGCTGCCGACGTACACCGCCGCCAAGATCCCCACGCCCGACCTGCCGATCGACGCCGGCCAGGACCCCGCGTACCTGAAGTACCCGAGCGAGCTGGTCAAGTCGGTCGCCACCGCCCCGGGCGACGGCCAGAAGATCACCTCGCTCACCCAGACGTGGGACGTCGCGCCGCCCGCCCCCGGCCAGAACACCTACCTGCAGGAGCTGAGCAAGGCCCTGGGCTCCGAGTGGAGCATGAACATCGTCGTGGGCGACGGCTACCCCGACAAGTTCAACGCCATCATCGCCAGCGACGACCTGCCCGACCTGGTCTGGTTCCCGCCGAACCAGGGCCTGCAGCGGGTGCCCGAGCTGCTGGCGGCCAAGTTCCACGACCTGACGTCGTACCTGAGCGGCGACGCCATCAAGAAGTACCCGAACCTGGCCAACCTGGGCGACGTGACCTGGAAGTCCGCGGTCACCGACGGGAAGCTGTACGGCGTGGCGGTCGCCTACAGCCGCTTCGGCCAGGTGTTCCTGGTCAACCAGGACTACTGGCAGCCGGTCGGCGGCACCGAGTTCACCGGCGCCGACGACTTCCTGGCCAAGGCCAAGCAGCTGCTCGACGTGAAGAAGAACAAGTACCCGCTCGAACCGAGCTACTACAACCACGTGCACATGTTCAGCCACTGGTACGGCGCCCCCAACACCTGGAAGCTGACCGGCGGCAAGCTGATCCACCAGTTCGAGACGCCCGAGTACCAGGCGGCCCTGGAGCTGGCGGTCAAGTGCTTCAAGGCCAACCTGTTCTGGCCCGACCCCGCCCTGGCCACCATCAAGGACAAGGTCGCCAACGGCCAGATCGGCGCGTACGTCGAGTCGTTCCCCGGCTTCCTCAACGACGCCAAGACCCAGAAGTACAACCTGGGCGCGATCGTGCCGTTCGCGGCCACGCCGTCGTCCAAGCCGGTCTACAACGCCGGGCTCGGCTCGGTGGGCTTCACCTCGATCAGCAAGAAGGTGGACGCCAAGCGCATCGAGACCCTGCTCGGCGTGCTCAACTACCTGGCCGCCCCGTTCGGCACGGAGGAGTACGAGCGGGTCAACTTCGGCGTCGAGGGCACCCACTTCACCAAGAAGGACGGCGACCTCGCCTTCACCGACAAGGGCAAGGCCGAGGTGCCCACCACGCAGCAGCCGCTCTCGTTCGTGATCGGGTCGCCGTCCGCGCTGTTCCTGCCCGGCCAGCCCGAGCGCACCAAGCTCATCCACGACTTCGAGACCAAGATCGCTCCTATGCTTCAGGAGCGCGTCACCACCGGCCACTTCTCCGACACCTACACCCAGAAGAACGGCGAGCTGAGCACCATGGGCAAGGACATGGTCGACGACATCGTCACCGGGCGTAAGTCGATGTCGGACTGGCCGGCCTTCGTCAAGAAGTGGCTGGGCAGGGGCGGCGAGGCGATGCGGGCCGAGTACGAGGCCTCCATCGCCAAGGGTTGATCGTTCTACCGTTTGAAAGGACACTTGTGGAAGACCTGCGCATCGGAGTCATCGGGCTCGGCCTGCGGACGAGTCTCGCCCTGGCCGCCCACCGGCCGGGCGAGGGCTCGGTCGTGGCGGCGCTGTGCGACTCCGACCCGGCAGTGCTCAAGAAGCAGTCGGAGCGGTTCGAGGCGGAGTTCCTGACCGGGGAGTACCGCGAGCTGCTCGACCGGCCGGATCTCGACGCGATCGTCGTCAACACCCCCGACGACACGCACGAGCGCATCGCCATCGACGCCCTCCAGGCCGGCAAGGCCGTGTACCTGGAGAAGCCGATGGCCATCACCGTCGAGGGCTGCGACAACATCCTGCGGGCCGCCCGCGAGACGGGCAGCCGCCTGTACGTGGGGCACAACATGCGCCACATGGGCGTGGTGCGCCTGATGCGGGACATCATCCGCAAGGGTGTGATCGGTGAGCCCAAGACCGTGTGGGTACGCCACTTCGTGTCCTACGGCGGCGACTACTACTTCAAGGACTGGCACGCCGACCGCACCCGTACCACGGGCCTGCTGCTGCAGAAGGCGGCGCACGACCTCGACGTGATCCACTGGCTGGCCGGCGGCTACACCACCCGCGTGAACGCCCTCGGCGACCTGATGGTCTACGGCGACCTGCCGCGCCGCGAGCCCGGGACGCCCCGGCCGGAGGGCTGGCTGCGGGAGTTCGAGTGGCCGCCCACGCAGCGGCGCGACCTGCACCACGTGATCGACGTCGAGGACGTGTCGGTCATGAACATGCGCCTGGACAACGGCGTCATCGCCGCCTACCAGCAGTGCCACTTCAGCCCCGACTACGTGCGCAACTACACGGTCATCGGGACCGAGGGCCGGCTGGAGAACTTCGGCGACGGCCCGGGGGACACGGTCAAGGTGTGGAACACCGGCCCCACCTCCTACCGGGACGACTGCGACATCGCCTACCGGGTGCCGGCCGCGCAGGGCTCGCATGGCGGGGCCGACCCGCAGATCATGGCCGAGTTCTGCCGGTTCGTCACGGAGGGCGGGGCGACCGACACCTCACCCGTGGCGGCCAGGATGAGCGTCGCCGCCGGGTACATGGCCACGATGTCGCTGCGCGACGGCGGCATGCCGTACGACGTGCCGCCGCTGGACCCGGAGCTGGCGGCGTACTTCGACAACGGCCAGCGCTGAGCGGCGCCGGGGCCGGGCGGGGAACCCGCGCGGCCCCGGCGGACGTCAGCGGCCGGTGTCCTTGGGGTCGCGCTCGCGCTCCAGGTCGGGGAACGGGGACGGCTCGTTGACGGCCTGGGCGATCTGGCGGGGGCCCTTGGGGCTCTCGGCCTCCTGCGCGTCGGCGACCGCCTCGGCCGCCGCCTCCGAGGCCGCCGCGATCTCCCGGTCCAGCTCCTCCGACGGCCGGGGCTGCTCCTCGCGGGTGGCGGCCGACTTCGGCAGCGCCTCGGTGAACGCCTTCGAGACGCCCTGCAACGCCGAGGTGACCTCGCTCGGGATGACCCAGAACGTGTTGCCGCTGCCCTGGGCGAGCTGCGGCAGCACCTGAAGGTACTGGTAGGCCAGCAGCTTGGGGTCGGGGTCGTTGCGGTGGACGGCCTGGAAGACCTGGTCGATGGCGCGCGACTGGCCCTCGGCCTCAAGGATGGCGGCCGAGCGCTGGCCCTCGGCCCGCAGGATGCGGCTCTGCTTGTCACCCTCGGCCGTGAGGATCTGCGACTGGCGCTGGCCCTCGGCGTTGAGGATCGCGGCCCGCTTGTCGCGCTCGGCCCGCATCTGCTTCTCCATCGCGTCCTTGATGGTCTTGGGCGGGTCGATGGCCTTGACCTCGACGCGGTTGACCCGGATGCCCCACTTGCCGGTGGCCTCGTCGAGCACGCCGCGCAGCTGGCTGTTGATGGTGTCGCGCGAGGTGAGCGTCTTCTCCAGGTCCATCGAGCCGATCACGTTGCGCATGGTCGTGACGGTGAGCTGCTCTATGGCCGTGATGTAGTTGGCGATCTCGTACGCCGCCGCCCGCGGGTCGGTGACCTGGAAGTACAGGACGTTGTCGATCTCGACGACCAGGTTGTCCTCGGTGATGACGGGTTGCGGGCGGAAGGTCACCACCTGCTCGCGCAGGTCGATCATCGGATAGACGCGGTCGACGTAGGGGATGACGAAGTTGAGACCCGGCTTGAGCGTGCGGTGGTAGCGGCCGAGCCGCTCCACGTTGCGGGCCCGCGCCTGGGGCACGATCCGCACGGCCTTGAGCACGGTGAACGCGGCGAAAAGGATGATCAGCAGTCCGGCTATCAGCAACGGGTCCATGTGGTCACTCCCGTGGATACACGAGGGCTGTGGCGCCCTCGATCTCGATGATGTCGACGGTTGCCCCGGTGGGGATCACCAGGGTCTCGTCATAAGCGCGCGCGGACCACTCCTCACCCCCGATGCGGACCCGCCCGTCGCGGCCCGTGACCTCGGAGACCACGTACGCGGGCTTGCCGACCAGCGCCTCCACGCCGAAACGCTGCAACGGCGGCTGCTGAAGATGGCGGACGGCCAGCGGCCGGATGACCACCATCCCCGCCGCGGACGACAGGGCGAACACGAGGATCTGCAAGGGGACGGGCAGCCCGACGGCGGCCGTCACGGCGGTCAGGAGAGCGGCCACGCCCAGGAGCCCGAGGGCCGCCGTGAGAGTGAACAGTTCGGCCACACCGAGGACGACTGCGAGGATTATCCAGATGACCCATTCATCCATGCTCCGGCCCTCCTGAACCTATAACGGGCCTGTGTGTAGGACTGGTTCCCCCTTACCACCGTAATCCCCCATTCGTCCGCAGGGCACCCGTCACCGGCCGGTCGCCGGGGCGGTCAGGGCGCTGCCCAGGACCCACTTGTCCCACGGAAGTTGCCAGAAACCCCACCCGTTGTCCCATTCCAGCCGGCGGGCGGTGCCCGTGATCAGCACGGGGTCGCCGCGCAGCGAACCGGCGTAGAACCAGGCCGCCTGGTCGGGGCGGGCGTTGATGCAGCCATGGCTGACGTTTTCCCTTCCCTGGGCCCAGACGTTGTCCTTCGCGTGCACGTACTCGCCGCTGTTGGAGATGCGCACGGCGTGCTCGATCAGCAGGTCGTAGTAGCCGGGGTCGCCCTTGGCCCGGCCGGGGGAGATCATCCGGACCGGGTTGCCCTTGTCCATGGTCAGGTGCATGCCGCTGGTGGTGGTGTATTCCCGCGTGGTGGCCATGCCGGCGCTGATGGCCATCTGCTGCACCACCCGGCCGTCGCGGCGCACGACCATCTGGTGGGTGCGGGCGTCGACCGTGCTGGTCTGCCTGCGGCCCACGGTGAAGGCGAAGGTGGAGTCTTGAGTGCCGTAGACGCCCGGGGCCGGGCGCACCCCGGCCAGGTGGGCGCTGACCATCACCTGCTGCCCCGAGGCCCAGAACCGGTGGGTGCGGTAGACCACCTGGGTGTCGCTGGTCCAGCGCCAGGCGCCCTCGGCCGGGGTCTTCGTGGTGACCTCCAGCGACCGCTCGACGGCCGCCTTGTCCTGGATCGGGGTGTCGAAGTCGATGACGACCGGCATGCCCACGCCGACGGTCTCGCCGGGCAGCGGCGCGGTGGCGGCCACCCCGAACGTGTGCTCGGCGGCACGGGTGCGGAAGCGGCCCATGGAGACCGTGGACGGGCCGTTCTCGCCCGCGGCCGTGGCGGTGACGGTGTACTCGGTCGCGGGTTTGAGCGTCCAGTCGGAGCGCCACCTGGTGTGCGAGGCGTCGAGCCGGCCCGGGACGTGCTCGCCTCCCTCGTAGACCAGGACCTGGGTCAGCCGGCCGCCCTGCGCCGTGATGACCAGCCCCTTGTCGGGACGGGCCCGCTTGGCGTCGAAGGCGGGGGAGACGTGCACGACCGCGGGCGCGGCCGGGGAGTCGCCGACGGGACCGCAGCCGCAGCAGGCCAGGAGGAAGGCGACACACAGGATCGCGGCACGCCGCACGTCACTCTCCGAGGGCTTTCCGAGGGAAGGGGAGTTCCAGGTTAGCGGTGAGTGACGGTCGAAGCACCTTGAGTTACTTATCCGATGCTTCCGGACACCTCGCCCAATGTCAGGCCGCCCGCGGTGGCCCGGATCGTCACCGTGTCGCCGTCCTGGAGGAAGGTGCGGGTGTCGCCGCCGGACAGCTTGATCGGTTCGGCGCCGTTCCAGGTCAGCTCGATGAGCGAGCCGCGCTCGTCGCGTTCGGGGCCGGAGATCGTGCCGCTGGCGAACAGGTCTCCGGTGCGCAGGGAGGCGCCGTTCACGGTCATGTGGGCGAGCATCTGGTCGGGCGTCCAGTACATGCTCGGGTACGGCGGGCGCGAGATCACGTCGCCGTTGAGCACCACCTCGACGGCGATGTCCAGGCCCCAGTCGCCCTGCCTGCGCAGGTAGTCGAGCGGCTCGGGGTCCTGCGGGCGGCCCGGGACGCGGGGCAGGGCCTCCAGCGGCGTGACCCACGGCGAGACCGAGGTCGCGAACGACTTGCCCAGGAACGGCCCGAGCGGCACGTACTCCCACGCCTGGATGTCGCGCGCGCTCCAGTCGTTGACCAGCGTCACCCCGAACACGTGGTCCTCGAACGCCCCGGCCGGCGAGCCCAGCTCCGACGGCACGCCGACCACGAACCCCAGCTCCGCCTCGATGTCGAGCTTGGCGCACGGCCCGTAGACCCCGGCCCCGAGCTGGCCGTGCGGACGCCGGACCGGCGTGCCGGACACGACGACCGTGCCCGACCTGCCGTGGTAGCCGACGGGCAGGTGACGCCAGTTGGGCAGCAGCGGCTCGGCGTCGGGACGGAAGATCCGGCCGATGTTGCTCGCGTGGTCGAGCGAGCAGTAGAAGTCGACGTAGTCGGCCACCTCGAACGGCATGTGCAGCCGTACCTGGTCGAGCGGGATCAGGTGGCTCTCGGTGACCGAGGAGTCGCCGGTCAGCTTGTTCTGGATGAGGGTCCTGGTGTCGTGCCAGGCCGAGCGGCCCCTCGCCATGAAGGGGTTGAGCGAGGGGGCGGCGAACACCTCGTCGTGCAGCGCGGCGGCCAGGTCGAGCACCTTGTCGCCGTACCTGACGCCCACTCTGGGGGATTCGCCCTGACGGGAGAACACGCCGTAGGGCAGGTTGTCCACTCCCCAGCTCACTGAATCACTCCTAGCGTCTGCAGGTCCTCGATGGGCGTGCCGGTGCTGCAGGAGCCGTAGCTGACCAGCAGCCGCCGCGCCCGCTTGGCGGTCTCCTCGCTCACGGCCCCGGCCAGCCGCACGAGATGGCCGACGTCGGTGGTGCGCAGCACGGGCGCGGGGTCGCGGCCCTCCACAGCCTCGCAGACCGACAGCAGCAGGTTGAGGAAGCCGTGCCGGTCGACGCCGAGGCTCGGGTCGAAGTGCCGCACCGCGTGGTGCAACCCGGCCGTGGCCTTGAACGGGACGTCGGCCTCGACGCAGCCCCGGACGAACGCCGCGAGATGCTCCACCGACGGGAACGCCTCGGCCTTCAGCCCGCCGCAGCGCACCTTCAGCCCCACCCCGTCGGGCACCCCGGCGACCTTCCGGTCCGGCGGGACCTCGACGAACAGCCGCACGTGCGCCGGCAGGCCGAGGCGCCGGGCCAGCTCGGCGACGGACTCGTCGGCCCCGAGCGGGATCTCGACGAAGTCCACCGGCAGGTCGGCGAAGTCGGGGAGCTCGGGCGTGTCCACGATCAGCCCGATGCGCCGCGGCCGGTAGGCGTGCCCGCGCAGCCGGTCGAGCCGGCTGGCCGGGCACAGGAAGCGGTGGGTGAGCACGTCGTTGCCGTGCTCCAGGTCGCGCTGGTTGCGGGCCAGCGCCTCGTCCATGTGCAGCGACGTCGGCGGGAACAGGCCCGCGTCGTCGACCAGTTCGCTGTAGAGAGTCATCGTGCCCAGGTCCATGCGTAGCCGGGATCCTCACAGGACAGCGCGCCCGGCCCGAGGTCGAGCGGGCGGAAGGTGTCGACCATCACGGCCATCTCGCTCGTGGTGGTGACGCCGCGGGCGACCGCGTCGATCACCGCCTCGACCGCGCCCGGCTGCGGGCCGTGCGTGAACCCGGCCGGGTGCAGCGAGACCGAGCCGACGTCGATGCCCGAGCCCTTGCGCGCGGTGTAGTCGCCGCCCACGTAGAACATGAACTCGTCGGAGTCCACGTTGTGGTGGTTGTACGGGATCGGGATGGCCTCGGGGTGGTAGTCGAGCGGCCGCGGGCAGAACGAGCAGACCACGAACCCGGGCCCCTCGAACGTCTGGTGCACCGGCGGCGGCGCGTGCGTCTTCTTCACGATCGGCTCGAAGTCGTCGATGTTGAAGGCGTACGGATAGAGGTAGCCGTCCCAGCCGACCACGTCGAAGGGGTGGTTGCGGTAGACGAGCCTGGTCAGGCCGCCCCGCGTGCGGACCAGGACGGGCACCTCCTCGCCCTCCACGAGCAGGGTCTGCGTGGGGGCGCGCAGGTCGCGTTCGCAGTACGGCGCGTGCTCCAGGAACTGCCCGTACTGCGACAGGTAGCGCTTGGGCGGCCTGATGTGCCCGGACGCCTCGATGGCCAGCACGTTGACCTGCCCGTCGGGCACCCAGCGGTGGATCGTGCCGGTCGGGACGACGACGTAGTCGCCCTCGCCGGCCTCGATGACGCCGTAGGTGGACTCGAAGCGGACCGAGCCGCGCTGCACGTAGACGCACTCGTCGCCCATGGAGTTGCGGTACAGCTCGCTGGGGCGGTCGCTGGTGGCGTACGACAACCGGACGTCGGCGTTGCCGGCGAGCAGGATGCGGCCGTCGACCAGGTCACCGGCGCTGGACAGCTCCTGCGTGCGGAAATGGCGCGGGGAGAGCGGCAGGTTGGGCTCCAGCCGCGTCGCGGAGGCGGGCGTGACCGCCTCGGCCTTGATGATCGCGGTGGGCAGGTGGCGGTGGTAGAGCAGCGAGGAGTCGGACGAGAAGCCCTCCTCGCCCATCAGCTCCTCGGCGTAGAGGCCGCCGTCCGGCCGCCTGAACTGCGTGTGCCGCTTGCGTGGCACTTCCCCAACGACGCGGTAGTACGGCATCCGCCCTCCATGTTGTCCGCTTATCGGACGCATGTGTCCTCTATGTGTGACCACCGTCCGACATCGGTGTGGAGATGTCAACCCAGCGCGGCGGCCAGCTCGGCGGCCGCCGCCACCACGCGCGGCCCCGTCTCCTCCTCCAGCGGGCCGAACGTCACCACCCCCACCGAAGCCTCCAGCCACGGCAGCCCGGTCACGGGCGCGGCGATGCCCCGCGCCCCCACCTGCAACTGCCCCTCCGTCACGAGGTATTCGTCGCGCCCTTCGCGCAGGGCCAGGATCGCCCGGCCCGCCGCGCCTTTCGCCAGCGGATGGCGTGACCCCTCCCGGTAGGCCACGTGCAGGTCGGTCCAGGACGGCTCCACCACCGCCACCGCCAGCCCGTCGTCGCCCTCGGCCACGGTCAGGTGGGCCGTCGCGCCCACCTGCTCGGCCAGCCGCCGCAGCGTCGGCACCGCCGCCGCCCGCAGCAGCGGCTGCACGGCCTGGGCCAGCACCAGCACCCCGAACCCGAGATGCACCCGCCCTTCGGCGTCGCGGCGGACGAACCCCTCGTTCAGCAGCGTGGTCAGCAGCCGGTAGACCACCGGCCGGCTCAGCGACAGCTCGGTGCTCAGCTCGGTCGGGGTGCGCCCGCCCTTCCCGTCGGCGAGAAGTCGCAGCAGGCGCAGCCCGCGTTCGAGCGTCTGGGCGGATTCGGCGGCCATGACTTCGATTATGGAGTGACGGCTGACCAGTGAAAGAGCACGGTGAAGGGGTACGTAGGGACGAGAGGCGTCGGGGGGGTGGAGATGCGGCAGAGGTGGCTGTTCCTGGTCGCCGGGCTGGCTCTCTGCGCCCTGCCGCCGGCCGTGCCCTCGCTCACCACGCCGATCGCGTACACGGCGAGGGAGACCCTGATCGACCCGCCGCCGCGCGCGGGGGGCGACCGGCTGGTCGAGAACACCTTCTACCTCACCCAGGGCATCACGGTGAGCCAGTGGCTGCTGCCGGTCGCCAAGGGCGTGACCTTCCGTCCCGGCTACGTCGCCGTGGGGGTAAGCGTCGACGCGAGCGGGCGGCTGTCCGGCACGCCGTCGCGCGTGGGCACGTTCATCGCCCCGGTCCGGCTCTGCACCGGGCACTCGTGCGAGGAGCAGCTCATCACCCTCGTCGTGCTCGGGAACGTTCCATGGGAGCCGCGCGAGCTGACCTTCCCGGGGCGGGCCGGCGTCCCGCTCGCCGGCGAGATCGGCATCAACGGCGGCCCTCAGGGCGTCGTCCCCACCTTCAGCGTGACCGACCATGACAAGCTTCCCGCGGGCGTGACCATCGGCCCCGACGGGCACGTGGGCGGGGTGCCCCAGGCGGCCGGCATCTCCGAGATCCCGGTGCGCGTCTGCGTGGCGGGCAACTGCGCGGGCGTCGTGGTCCGGTTGATCATCGTCTGAGCCCTTGCGCGGGGCGGTTCCTGCGGTCACGGTGGTTCCATGAAATCGGTCATTGTGGTCGGAGCTGGTATATGGGGGTCGTCGCTGGCGTTGCGGCTGGCCGAAACCGGCTGGCAGGTGACCCTGGTCGAACAGCACAAGCCCGGACACGTCCGGCAGGCCAGCGCGGGAGAGACGCGGCTCCTGCGCTGCGCGCACGGCGCCGACGACTGGTACGCGCGGCTGGCCTGGGAGGCGCGGGAGGGCTGGCGGCGGCTGGGCGAGCGGGCCGGCGAGGAGCTGTTCCTGGAGTCGGGCATGGTGTGGTTCGCGGCCCGGCCGGACGGGTGGGAGCACGCCAGCGCCCAAGTACTGAAAAATCTGGATATCCCGGTTGAGGTGCTCGACCCGGCGGACGGCCGGCGCTTCTTCCCCGACTACCGCGGCGACGACCTGAGCTTCCTGCTCCACGAGCCGCACGCGGGCGTGCTCAGGGCGCGGCGGGCGACGCAGGTGACCGCCCGGCTGGCCCTGGCGGCCGGCGTCCGGCTGGTCAGGGGACGGGCGGCGCCCGTGCCGGGGCTGAGCGCGGTCGAGGTGGACGGCGAGGTGCGGCGGGCCGACCGCGTCGTGTGGGCGTGCGGCGCCTGGCTGCCCGGCCTGTTCTCCGTGCCGGTCACGGTGACCAGGCAGGACACGGTGCACTTCGCCGCGCCCGCCGCGTGGTCGTCCCCCGAGACGCCCGCCTGGGTGGACTACGGCTCCTCGGCCTACGGGCACGGCGACGTGGACGGGGTCGGCATGAAGGCCACCTCCGACGCCGAGGGCGAGCCGTACGAGCCGGAGGAGGGCAGCCGGGCGGTGGACCCGTCCGCGGTCGGGCAGGCCCGCGACTACCTGCGGCGCAGGTTCCCCTCGCTGGCGGCCGCGCCGGTGCTGTTCAGCCAGGTCTGCCAGTACGCGCTCACCCCCGACGCCGAGTGGATCATCGCCGAGGAGACCCCCGGCGTGTGGCTGCTCGGCGGCGACTCGGGCCACGGGTTCAAGCACGCCCCGGCCCTGGCCGCGTACGTGGCCGCGATCCTGGACGGCGAGCGCGCCCCCGAGCCGCGCTTCGGGCTCGGCCACGAGCGCGTGGCCGCCCGCGGCCTGCGCACGAGCGGAGACCTCGGGGTAGGGCCCGCCTCACCGGGATTCGGGGGACGACGGGCATGATCGGCGCGGGCGCGCGGATCAGACTCTTCCTGTAGCCGACACGACAGGGAGCCCGCCATGACCACCGCCCTCGCCTCGCAGACCGCCGAGCCTCGCACCCCCCAGCCGCCGCCCGTCGTGCACGCCGCCGCGCTGCTGTGGATGTCCGCCGTCGCGGCGGGGGCGTTCGAGACCGTGCTCGCCGTCGGCAGGGAGCTCTACGCGGGCACCTCGGGCGTCCTGGACCTGCTGCCCGGCGCCGGGCTGCGGGTGGCCGTCTTCGCCGCGGCGGTCTTCCTCGCGCTGCGGATGCGCGCCGGGCAGAACTGGGCCAGGCTCACGCTGGCCGTCGGGCTCGGCGTGTTCGGCACGTTGTCGCTGGTCGTGGGGCCGATCCAGTGGCTGCTGCACGGTGGCTCGATCGCCGAGGCCGCCGCCGGGGCCGACGTGGTGACCTGGCTCTTCACGATCAGCCGGGTGCTGCACGTGACGGCCGTGCTCGGGGCCGTCACGCTGATGTTCCAGCCGAGGGCCAACGCCTGGTTCCGCTCAGAGTGAGACCGGCTCGGGCTCCGGCTCGGGGGCGCGCAGGTTGCGCACGCCCGGCGCGGCCAGCGCGGCGAGCGTGGACAGCACGACGAGGGCGGCGCAGCCGAGCAGCGCCCCCTCGGTGCCGAAGGCCACCGCCGCCGGCGCGGCCAGCATCAGCCCGATCGGCCCGAACATCATTGACCCGAGCGCGTCGTACGAGCTGACCCGCGACAACGACTCCGGCGGGATCTCGCGCTGCATCGTCGTCTGCCACAGCACGCCGAAGACGTCGAAGCACACGCCCAGCACGAACGCCCCCGCCACGATCGCCCACAGCGGCGCGTCCAGCCCGAGCAGCACGTACGGCAGCGCGGTCGGCAGGCACAACAGCGTGCCGAGCAGGATCGGCCGGCGCGGGCGCAGCCGCAGCGACACCAGCACCCCGGCGATCGTCCCGACGGCCTCGCCCGCCAGGAACGCCGTCCAGGCCGCCGGCCCGCCCAGCGTCTCCTTGGCCAGCAACGGCCCGAGCACGCCGTGCCCGGCCTGGATCGCCATCACCAGCACCGAGAACTGGGCCACCACCACCCAGATCCACTGCCGCGAGCTGAACTCCCGCCACCCGTGGCGCAGGTCGGCCAGCACCGAGTGCCGCTCGGCCGCCGCGCGCTCGGCGGGGGTCGGGCGCAGCAGCGCGATCAGCACGGCGGCCAGCGCGAACATCGCGCCGCTGATCAGCAGGGCCCAGCCGCCGCCGAACAGCAGCACCGTGCCGCCGCTCAGCACCACGCCGGCCACGCGCGAGGCGTTCGCGCCGAGGCCGAGCAGCGCGTTGCCGGCCTGCAGCCGCTCGGCGGGCACGATCTCGGGGATGATGCCGGTCAGCGCCGGGAACATGATCGCCATGCCCACGCCGCAGGCGGCCGCCGCGACGCTCATCACGGGCAGCGGCGCCCAGCCGGTCAGCAGCATCGCCGCCAGCGCGAAGTAGCCCAGCGCCATGAGCAGCTCGCCGGCCATCATCACCCGCTGCCGCGGCAGCCGGTCCGCGATCACCCCGCCGAACAGCATGAACACGATCATGGGCAGTGACTCGGCGGTGAGCACCACCGACAACGTCGTGGCGTCCGCGCCGGGCAGGTCGAGGATGCCGAAGGCGAGCGCCACGGGCGCGAACGCGCTGCCGAGCATGGAGATGGTCCGCGCGGACAACAACAGGGCGAACTTGCGGTCGCGGAGCAGCCCTAGGTCGCGGAGATAGTTGTGCACTGGGCCAGTCCCCTCGAAAACGTTCAAATCCGTCCCAGTCTGCCGTTTGTGGCGGCGGGTTGTCGTCCCAATATTTGTCACGGGGGTGACAGGGCCGGCCGGGAAAAGTGCGGGCGCCGGGCAAGAACCGCGCCCGGTTCTCGCGTAGTTTCCAGGCATGCCTGACGCGCAGGTCGATCACCCGTCTCGCCGGGAGGAAGTGCTGCGTACCGGGTGGGTCAGGGTGGTGCAGGGACGTACGAGGGTGGTGCGGGAGAACCCGGACGGCTCGGGCTGGCACTGGGCGGAAGAGGACGGATGACCGCCCCGCGGCCTCGCCCGCGCTCGACTGCGACGCCTACTGCGCGTCGAGAACCGCGTGAGGACCGGCCGTGGATCTCATTGAAGGTTGTTGATCGTCCCGATATTGTGCTATCTGCCCACGATCGCCCCCCCATGGGAGTAAAGGCGCCATGCGACTGCGGAAGATCTTCGTCATCGGACTGGCCCTGTCGTTGCTCGGCGTCGGAGTTCCCGCCTGGTCGGAGGACGATCCACGGGGCTGCAACGACCTGATGTCCGCCGACACCCCGGCGTTCGTCGTCTGCCGCTGGCTGGCCACTCCCGAGGAGGCCGCCGACATCGCCCGGTTCTGGCTGGACAACGACGGCAAGAACATGATCGACTCCGGCCCGATGCACGAGATCGTGGTCGACTGCACCGAAGCGGGCAACGAGTGCGCCACCGACTCCGAGGGCGACGGCGAGATGCACGACGTCGGCTCCCCGGACGTCGACGGCGCCGAGGACGGCGGCACCCCCGACCAGTGCCCGGACGGCCAGAAGTGCCACGTCGACCCCGACGGCATCTCGGCCGCCGCCAGGACGGCCGCCGCCGAGAGCCCGGCGGGCCAGGCCGTGAAGAGCGCGGTCGGGGCGGGCCTGCGGACCTGGATCGAGACCGAGCTGGCCGACGACTACAAGGCCGGCAAGCTGGCCGAGGCCGCCAAGAAGGTCGCCGCCCTGGCCGCGCAGCCGGGGGTCGCCGGGATCAGGTTCACCTCGCAGCTCGGCTACAACCAGACCTTCGCCACGGCCGAGGAACTGGACAAGTTCGTCACCGAGGCCACGACCGCGCTGCGCAATCTCGTGCCGGGCAAGAAGCTGGCGGCGCACACGGTGGTCCCGCTGTTCGGCTGCGGCGCCAACGACGCCTGCAAGGCCGAGATGACCAAGAAGTACCCGCTGCTCGACCCCGCCCGGATCGGCGCCTGGCTCTCCGGCGGCCAGATCGACCAGCTGACCCTGGACACCGGCCACCTGGCAACCGAGTACGCCACCTGGAAGATCGACGCCGCCGAGGCCCAGCGCAACCAGTGGATCCAGGTCCGCGCCCGCGCCTGGGACGCCTACGCCCAGATCGCCGCCGAGGACGCCGGGTTCACCGCGGCCGGCACCTCCAAGCTCACCGCCGAGCAGGCCACCCAGGCCATCACCGACCGCATCGCCGCCCCGCTCCAGGCCGACGCCGCCGAGACCGTCGTCCTGTGGAGCCGCTGGCAGGACGCGCAGGGCCAGGTCAACCGCGTGTACGGCGAGAAGTGGGCGGCCAACACCACCTGGGACCAGCTCAAGAAGCTCGGCACCGTGCGCCCGAGGCTGGCCACCGTCTACGACTACAGCAGCCCCGAGGCCGACGTCGCCACGGACATCAAGAACCTGTCCGAGGTCTTCGGCCAGGTCTACCTGCACACCGCCTGACGGCAGCCGCCCGGTCCCGCCCGGTCCCGCCTGGTCCCCGCCGCGCCGACCGGGCGCGGCGGGCCGCTCACGGCCCGGCGGCGATGAGGGCCTGGCGGGCCCTGAGCACGATCTCCAGCTCGAACCGGACGTCGGGATCGGCGAGCTGGTCGCCGTAGAGCTCTTCGAGCTGCCGCAGCCGGTAGCGCACGGTCTGCGGATGCACGTGCAGCCGGGCGGCCACCTCGCCGGCGCCCCGGCCGTGCCGCAACCAGGCGAGCAGCGTCTCGGCCAGCCGGTCCTGCTGGGCGGGCCGCAGGTGGGCCAGCGGCGCGAGGCGGGCCTGCGCCATGGCGCCGACCAGCTCCTCGTCCTTGAACACCACGAGCGTGGCCATGTGGTCGGCGCAGCGCAGGAGCCCGCGCGGCAGCACGCCGCGCCGCGACAGCTCCAGCGCCTCGCGCGCCCACCGCAGGGACGTCGCGGCCGCGGCCAGCGGCACCGCCGGGCCGATCGCGGCACGGTGGCCGCGCAGCGCGTGGTCGAGCAGCTGCGCCTGTCCCGGCCCGTCCGGGTCGGGCACCAGCAGGCACGGCGCGGGCCGCTCCAGCCCGCCGAGCACGTCCGGCGGCAGCGCGGGCGCCCGGTACGTGCCGTGCCGGTCGTCGAGCGCCACGCCCGCCACGGTCCGCGGCAGCCGCCAACCGGCGGCCCTCGCCAGGTCGGCGACGGCCTCGGGGGGCGCGGGCGGCCGGCTGAGGAGCAGGTCGAGCAGGCGGTTGCGGCGGCGTTCGAGTTCGCCGGCGGCGTGCGCCCTGGCCTCGTCGAAGCCCTGGGCGGCGGCGTCGGCGAGCCGGTCGAGCCAGACGAAGATGGCCTCGCCCAGGTCGTACAGGGTCTGCGGGGTCAGGCCGAGCGGGTCGGCGATCTCCGTCAGCCGCCGCCAGCAGACGCGGGCGCCGAGCCGCATCGCCGTCTGCAGCGGCTCCAGGTTGCGGCCCTCGGCCGCCTCGCCCTTGCCGATCATGCGGAACGGCTCGGCGTCGAAGGGGGCGCCCGGGTTCTCGATGCGGTCGAGGAAGCCGTCGATGGCCTCCTCGACCGCCATCTTCACGACTTTGATGTAGATCTCGTCGGCCGGTCGGGCGTACTCGGGGATCCGGGTCTGGATCTCCTCGATCACCTCGGCCGAGACCTTTCCGATGCCCGCCTTGAGCGTTCTCACGAGGTCCGCGGGGAGCCGGGTTTCGCTGATGTCACTCTTGATGGCCATCGTCCCTCCTGTCGCCATTGTGGCTCAGGCGAGAAGACTTTGCCTAGCAAGAGCTTGTTTCTGTCATTTCTGCAGGAATGCGCCGAACTCGTCCACGTCAATCAGGCCGTCGCCGTCCTTGTCCAGTTTCCGCACGCCTTCCTGGGCCGCGTCCAGTGTGATGGGCTGGCCGAGGATCTCCATCAGGCGGACGAGTTCGACGGCGGAGATGCGGCCGTCCTTGTCGACGTCGATGAGGTCGAAGGTGATGGCGTGGTCGCTCATAGGGGGTGCCTTTCCTGTGTTACCGGTGCGTCGGGTCAGACCTTAGTGGCGACTTCCCGAAACGTGCCGATGAATTCAGGGTGATCGCCGGAAAAGCGAGTCTTTCCCGGATTTGCCGGCGCTCGCTCGCCTGACCGGCCCCGCCGCCTCAGAGCGTGGCGGCGGCCTGCTTCAGGGCCTCGACGAAGGCGGTGACGTGGGGACGGGCGTCCCCGCGCCGCCAGGCGATGGCGAGCCGGCCCGGCTGCAGACCCGTCACCGGGCGGTAGACCATGCCAGGACGCTTGTAGAGCGCCGCGTTCCCCTCGGCCACCAGGACGACGCCCAGACCGCTGATCACGGCCTCGAACACCTCCTCGGGCGTGTTCGCCGTGACGCCGACGACCGGGTCGTCGTCCCGGGCGTCGCGGGCGAGCCAGAAGTCGCGCAGCGGGCCGGACGCGGCGGGCAGCGCGATGAACGGCTCGTCCCGCAGCTCGGCGAACGGGACCTCGGCCAGGCCGGCCAGCCGGTGACCGGCCGGCATCGCCACCCCCCGCTCCTCGGTGACCAGCACGTACGTCTCCAGCCCCGGCGGCACCGGCAGCCAGATGAACGCCACGTCGGAGGAGCCGTCGGCGAGACCGCCGCTCGGGTCGTCCCAGCCCACGAGCCGGAGCGACACCTCCCACCCGGGCCGGGCCTGCCGGAACAGCCGCAGCGCCTCCTGCTGCAACCCCCGGCCGACGGCCGTCTGCATGCCGATGACCAGCGTCCCGGCGGGGGCGGCGGCGCGGGCCGTCTCCACGCCGGCGGTCCAGCGTCCGAGCAGGTCGCGGGCCACCGGCAGCAGCGCCGCGCCCTGCCGGGTCAGCGTCACGCCGCCGTGCACGCGTTCCAGCAGCGCGAACCCGAGCTGCCGCTCCAGCACCCTGAGCTGCTTGGACAGGGCCGGCTGCGAGACGAAGAGGCGCTCGGCGGCGCGCGTCACGTTCAGCTCCTCGGCCACCGCGACGAAGTAGCGGAGGTCCCGCAGGTGCACGTCCATAACCGATGGTTATAGCAAAGGGTCTTGGACGCCGGGCGCCCACCGGCGGCACGATCATCGTCATGAAGACACGCGAACTCGGAACACTGCAGGTCCCCGCGCTCGGTTTCGGCGCGATGGTGCTCTCGCCCGGTGTGTACGGCGACATCGACGACACCCGTGCCGAGAAGGCGTTGCGGGCGGCTCTCGACGGCGGCGCCGGCCACATCGACACCAGCGACGCCTACGGGGTGGACGGCCACAACGAGCGCCTGGTCGGCCGCGCGCTCAAGGGCCGCCCCCGCGACGAGGTCGTGGTGGCCACCAAGTTCGGCCTGGCGATCCCCGAAGGCGAGCCGAGCCGCCCGTACCCGGTCGGGTACGCGTTCAACGAGCTGCGCGTGAACGCCGACCCGCGCCTGGTCCGCCGCTACGCCGAACGCAGCCTGCGCAACCTGGACACCGACGTGATCGACCTGTACTACCTGCACTACCCGGACCCCGGCGTCCCGCTGGAGGAGACGGTCGGCGCGATGGCGGACCTGGTGCGCGACGGGCTGATCAGGCACATCGGCCTGTCCAACGTGACGGCGGCGCAGCTCAGGGCCGCGCACGCGGTCCATCCGGTGACGGCCGTGCAGAACGAGTGGTCGATGTGGCGGCCGGTGGAGCCGGACCTGCTGGCCGCGGCCCGCGAGCTCGGCGTCGGCCTGGTGGCCTGGAGCCCGCTGGGCAACGGCTTCCTGACCGGCACGGTCCAGCGGCTGGCGGAAGGCGACTTCCGCCACAACGCGCCCCGGTTCTCGGCGGAGAACCTGGCCGGCAACAACGACAGGTACGCCCCCATCCGCACCCTGGCCGCCAACCTCGGCATCACCCCCGCCCAGCTGGCCCTGTCCTGGCTGCTGCACCAGGACGAGCACGTCGTGGCGATCCCGGGCAGCCGCACCCCCGCCCACATCGAGGAGAACCTGGCCGCCGCCGACCTCACCCTGCACCCGGACACCCTGACCAGGATCGACGAGGCGCTGGTCAGGTTCGACGTGTCCGGCGGGACCCTGCTGTGAACGCCGGGTCGCCGCTCCCCGGCGTCGCCCGGACGGCGCACAGGGCCGCGCCCACGAGCAGCACGGCGACCGCGGCGACGACCCGCAGCAGGCCGTCGGCCGAGGACGGCGCGGCGAAGTAGACGCTGCCGAGCCCGGCGACGGCGGTCACCCCGGCCAGCACCGGCCCGGTGGCGTTCAGCGCCGAGATCGCCGAGGCCAGCCGCGGCTCGACCAGCGTGGTGACGCGCGCGATCAGCGGGCTGTACCCGGCGGCGTGCCCGGCCCCGGCCAGGAGCAGCAGCGGGACGGCCACGACCGGCCGCCACTCGTCCCCGCACAGCAGCGCCGGCAGGGCCGCCCCGGCGGCGAAGGCGACCGGACCCGCGACCGGCAGGACCCGCTGCAGTCCCCGCGGATACCGGGTCCAGCTCAGGCTGAGCGCGCCGAACCCCAGCGCGTACGGGACGAAGGCCAGCCCCGCCCACAGTGGCGAGAACCCCAGCGCGGTCTGGAGGTGCAGCGTGAGGGTGAGCAGGAAGACGGTGTAACAGCCCATGACGATCCAGCACGCCGCCAGCCCCGGCCGCACCCCGCGCGGCCGTACCGAGGCCAGGTCGAGCAGCGGGTGCCGGGCCCTGGCCTCGTGCCGGACGAACACCACCGACAGCGCGGCGCCGCAGGCCAGCGAGATCCACATCCACAGCGGCCGGCCGAGGTCGGGGCCGAAGATCAGCGGGACGGTGATCGCGGCCATGGCCGCGGTCAGGATCGCCACGCCGCCCGGGTCGAGGCGCGCCTGCGCGTTCCCGGGCGAGGGCGGCAGCAGGCGCGGCCCCACGGCCAGCGCGATCACGCCGATCGGGATGTTGATCAGGAACACCGGCCGCCAGGACAGGCCCAGGAGGTCGGCGCTGACCACCAGCCCGCCGACGACCTGCCCCAGCGCCACGCCCAGGGCGAGCACCATGCTGTACAGGCCGATCGCCCGGCGGCGGGCGTCGCCCTGCCAGTGCGTCTGGATGAGCGCGAAGATCTGCGGGGTGAGCAGCGCCGCCCCGACGGCCTGCGCGACGCGCGCGAGCACCAGCACGCCCACGTCGGGCGCCAGCCCGCACAACAGCGAGGCGGCGGTGAACCAGCCCAGCCCGAGCAGGAACGCGCGCCGCTGCCCGACGAGGTCGCCGATGCGCGCGCAGGTGACCAGGAGCACGCCGACGGTCAGCAGGTAGCCCGACACGACGAGCTGGATCGCCGTGCCGCCGGCGTGGAGGTCCTGGCGGATGGTCTGCGCGGCGACCGATACGATCGAGCCGTCCATGGAGGCCATGACCTGACCGGTGAGCAACACGGCGAGCATCGGGCCGCGACGCACGCCGGTCACCAGGGTAGGAACGGGAGAAATCACCCGCCCAGCATCGGCCGTCCGCCCCTGCCCGGTCTTGAAGAAACTTGCGGGCCCGCCGGGGTCATCGGGGCGCGTCGAATCCGGCGGCCAGGCCGAAGGCCGCGAAGATCTCGGCCCCCTGGAACACCGAGTTCCGGCTGATGCCCTCGGCGGTGACGGTGAAGATCTGCAGCGTGTGGGGCTCGTACCGGTCGCCGGCGCGCCGGAAGGCGCCGAACCCCGGCTGGCCGTTGGCCGTGATCGTCGCCAGCCGCCAGTCGGTGCCGGCCGCCTCGAAGACCCAGTGCATGAACAGGCCGTAGTTGCCGCGCCCGGCGAACCAGTTGAGCATCGGCGGCATCTCCATGACGACGTCCTCGGTGAGCAGCCGTTTGAGCTCCTCGACGTCGGCGCGCTCGAAGGCGCGCATGTAGCGGTCGACCCAGGCGCGCTGCTCGGCCAGCGGCGGCTCGCCGAGCGGTTCGCGCCGGACGCCGGCCTCTTTCACCCGGGCGCGCGCCCGCTGCAGGGAGCTGTTCACCGACACGACGGTGGTGCCGAGGATCTCCGCCGACTCCGACGCGGAGAAGCTCAGCACGTCCCGCAGGATCAGCGCGCCGCGCTGGCGCGCCGACAGGTGCTGCAGGGCGGCGGCGAACGCCAGGCGCAGGCCGCTGCGCTCGACCACGGCACCGGCCGGGTCGCCCGCGTCCAGCATCGAGTCCGGCAGGGGCTGGAGCCAGGCCAGGTTCTCCCCCTGGACGAGCGGCGCGAGCGGGTCGGACGCGGCCACCAGCCCCGACGGCAGCGGCCGGCGTCCGCGGACCTCCAGGGCCGTCAGGCAGGCATTGGTCGCGATCCGGTAGAGCCAGGTGCGCAGGGAGCTGCGGGTGCCGTCGTACTGCTCCCGCGCCCGCCACGCCCGCAGGTACGTCTCCTGGACCAGGTCCTCGGCGTCATGGGGCGAGCCGAGCATCCGGTAGCAGTACGCCAGCAGCTCCTTGCGGAACGGCTCGATCCGGCGATCGAAGCCCTCTTGTCCCGGCGTCACCGCGTCCACGCCCTCGCCCTGCCTTCCGCCCGCCTACGGGTACGTCAGCCTGCCACGACGGCCGGGCTGTTGTGGTAGGCCGCGAGCAGCCAGGCGCCGTCCCGCTTCTCCAGCACCCAGGTCGCGTACACCATACGCTCGGCGGGGACCTCGGTCTCGCCGGGGAACAGGACGCCGGTCTCGCTCACCGCGATCGCGGCGCTCTCGCCCAGGAAGCGGATGCTCTCCAGCCGGTCGGCGGTCGTGCTGCCCTTGAGGTAGGACGCGAAGCCCTCGGCCATCTTCCGGCGCACCTCCTCCCTCGACCGGCGCACGCTGCCGGGCATGATCGCGGTGGCGTCCTCGGTGTAGCCGGTGACGAAGGCGTCGGCGTCGCCGTCGGCCCATGCCTGGTAGAGGCGCTCAAGGACGCTCTTGATGGCGGCCACGTCGTGCTCTCGGGTCTCGGTCATGGCTGTCTCTCCTCATCGCTGGTGACAGGTTCACGGATACGTACCGGCGGGGCCGCCGGAACTCATCGCGCCGGGGCGGAGAACTTTTCGGGCGGTTGCGGTTCGGGTTACGAACTATTATGGTTCGTAATACGAACAAGCTGTGGTTCCGACGGGAGATGTGCACCATGAGCCGTACTGTGGCGATCATCGGTGGTGGTTACGGCGGCGCGGCGGCCGCCAAGGCGCTGGACGAGCACGCGGACGTCGTGCTCGTCGAGCCCAAGGACGCCTTTGTCCAGAACGCCGCGTCCATGCGGGCCCTCGCCCGGCCGGAATGGGCCGGGAAGATGTTCTTTCCCTACGACCGGTTGATGCGGCGTGGCCGGATCGTCCGGGAGCGGGCGGTCTCGGTGGATTCGCGGGGTGTGCTGCTGGCGTCCGGGGAACGGGTGGAGGCCGACTTCCTCGTGCTGGCCACCGGGTCGGGGTACCCCTTCCCGTTCAAGTTCGAGGACGACCTGGCCGGGCAGGCGCGGGAGCGCATCCACGCCGTCCACGGGGAGCTCGCGCGGGCCGGGCGGGTGCTGATCGCCGGGGCCGGGCCGGTCGGGCTGGAGCTGGCCGGGGAGATCAAGGCGGTGTGGCCGGACAAGCGGGTCACGATCGTCGATCACGGCACGGAGCTGCTGCCGGCGTTCGAGCCGCAGGTGCGCGCCGACCTGCGCAGCCAGCTCGCCGAGCTGGGGGTGGAGCTGCTGCTCGGCACCACGCTGGACGCCGAGCCGCCCGTCGGGCCGGGGCGGGCCGAGCCGTTCACCGTCGGGTCCACGGCGGGGGAGCTGTCGGCCGACATCTGGTTCCGCGCGTACGGCGTGCGCGTCCGGACCGGCTACCTCGACGGCGACCTCGGCGACGCGCGCACGCCCCGCGGCCACGTACGGGTGACCGAACGGCTCAACGTCGAGGGCCACGAGCATGTCTACGCGATCGGCGACATCACCGACCTGGCCGAGGCCAAGATGGCCGGGAACGCGATGCAGCACGCCGAGGTCGTGGCCGCGAACATCGTCGCCCAGCTGCGCGGCGAGCGGCCCTCGTCGGTGTACCGGCCCTCGCCGCTGCCGTTCGTGCTGCTGCCGCTGGGGGCCGAAGGGGGCGTCGGCCAGCTGCCCTCGCCCGAGGGGCCGATCGTGCTGCCGGCCGGGTCGGTGGCCGACTACAAGGGCCGGGACCTGTTCACCGGACGGTTCGCGGAGCTGTTCGGGGTCGCCGGCGAGCCGGCGCCGGCCGGGGTGTGACCGCGGGCGGCGGTCAGGGGGTGTCGGCGCGCTCGATGAAGACCGTGGGGGCGTTGTTGTCCCGCACCAGGCGGGAGAGCAGGTCGGCGAGCGTGGCGCGCTCGGCCTCGTCGAGCCCCGACGGCAGCTCGTCGATGCGCCGGCACGCCTCGGTGTAGAACTCGTCGGCGAGCTTGGCGCCCTCCTCGGTCAGCGTGACCTGGACGGCGCGCCGGTCGGCCGGGTTGGGCTCGCGGCGCACCATGCCGCGCTGCGCGGTGCGGTCGACCAGCTCGGTGAGGCTCGACTTGGCCAGGCGCAACATCGAGCCCAGCTCGCTCATCCCGTACGGCTGGGCCATCAGCACGCACAGGAGCTGGCCCTGCTGGGAGGTCAGTCCGTACGCGCGGGCGGACTCGGCGTAGACGGCGTTGACCAGGAAGGTCGAGCGCACCAGGGCGGAGACGACTCCCAGCTGCTCCTCGGGCTTGGCCATGAGATCAGCCTACATCGGTTCGGCTGCCGAACTATTCGTGCGGGATCCGCACGGCCGCTTGGGTTCGGCGATGCCCTGGTAGCCCGAGGTCACGGGATTAGAACCGGACGCAAACCACCAAAAGGACATTTCTTCTGGCCGGGTGGGTAGCAGGCCCGCCATGCGACTGACGTACACCTCCGACGTCTGGTGGAAAAACGCCGTCGTGTACTGCCTGGACGTGGAGACGTTCAAGGACGGTAACGGCGACGGCGTGGGCGACTTCCGCGGCTTGACCCAGCAGATCGACTACCTCGCGGGCCTCGGCGTGACCTGCCTCTGGTTGATGCCGTTCTTCCCCACCCCCAACCGGGACGACGGTTACGACATCACCGACTTCTACAGCATCGATCCCCGGCTGGGGACCCTGGGCGACTTCGTGGAGTTCATGCGGACCGCCAACGACCGGGGCCTGCGGGTGATCGCGGACCTGGTCGTCAACCACACCTCGGACCAGCACCCCTGGTTCAAGGAGTCGCGCAGGAGCAAGGACTCGCCGATGCGCGACTGGTACGTCTGGTCCGACACCCCCGAGCCCGATGACCCGAAACAGGTGGTCTTCCCCGACAAGGAGGACTCCATCTGGCAGTACGACGAGGGCAGCGGCCAGTACTACCTGCACAGCTTCTATCGTCACCAGCCGGACCTGAACGTCGGCAACCCCGAGGTCAGGGACGAGATCACCCGCATCCTCGGCTTCTGGATGGAGCTCGGCCTGTCGGGCTTCCGGGTGGACGCGGTGCCGTTCCTCATCGAGAACGTCAACCCCAAGCTGGCCAACCCGCACGAGTTCCTGGCCGACCTGCGGGCCTTCATGACCAGGCGCAAGGGCGGCTCGATCCTGCTGGGCGAGGTCAACCTGCCCTACAAGGAGTTACTGCGGTACTTCGGTGAAGGGCTCGGTGACCAGATCACCATGTGCTTCGATTTCATCGGCATGCAGAACAGCTGGCTCTCCTTCGCCCGTAACAACGCCCGCCCCCTGATGGACGCCCTGCGGGAACGCCCCCGGGCCCCCAAGGACTGTCAATGGGCGATGTTCCTCCGCAACCACGACGAACTCACCCTCGACAAGCTCACCGACGAGGAACGCCAGGAGATCTTCGAGGCGTTCGGCCCCCGTAAGGACATGCAGATCTTCGGCCGCGGGCTGCGGCGGCGGCTGCCCACGATGTTCGGCGGCGACCTGCGGCGCATCAAGATGGCCTACAGCCTGCTGTTCTCCCTTCCCGGCACCCCCGTGATCTTCTACGGCGAGGAGATCGGCATGGGGGAGAACCTGGACGAGGAGGGGCGGATGGCCGTCCGCATCCCCATGCAGTGGTCCGAGGACGGCGGCTTCAGCCAGAAGGAGGAGACGGTCCGCGAGATCCCCGAGGGCTCGTTCGCGCCCGACCGGGTCAACGTGGCCGACCAGAAACGTGACACCGACTCGCTGCTGCGCTGGTTCCAGCTCCTCATCGAGCGCTACCGAGAGTGCCCTGAGCTGGCGTGGGGGCAGTACACGGTGCTGGACACCGGCGACGACGCGATCTTCTCGCACCGCTGCGACGCCGACGGCGCGACGGTCGTGGTCGCCCACAACCTGTGCGACACGGCCAAGGACGTCGAGCTGCGGCTGGACGGCCTGGAGAACTGCGACCTCACGGACCTGCTGGTGGACGGCACGATCAAGGTGTCGGCCGACGGCACGGCCAAGCTCGCGCTGGGCCCGCACGGCTGCCGCTGGCTGCGCGCCTCGCCCCCCGAACTGCCCCCGGAGGACGCGGGCGTCATGTCGCAATAAGTCCGGACGGCCGCGCGGGTCAGGGCTTGGTGTGCCGGACGGCCGCGCGGCCGTCAGGGCGGGGCGGGGGCGGCGGGTAGGCCGCCATGGCGAGTTCGGCGACCCCCACCAGGACGGCGTGGGAGGCGCCGTCGCGGGACTGCGTGGACATGCCCTGGATCACCGACGCGAAGAAGGTGGCCAGGGCTTCGGTGTCGGTGCCGGGGGCCAGCCGGCCGGCCGCCACGTCGTCGTCCACGCGCTTTCTGATCGCCGCCTTCGCCGCCTCCCTGAACCCGCGCAGCAACTCCTCCACGTCGGCGGACTCCGGCCCGCAGTTGACCGCGGCGGTGATGATCAGGCAGCCGGGCGGGTGGGCCGCGTTCGTGTACTCGGCGGCCGACTCGCGCAGCACGCGTTCGACGGCCTGGCGGCCGGTGGGCTCCTCGGCGAGCGCCCTGGTGGTGAACGCGCCGTGGGTGAGCTGGTAGCGGCGCACCGCCTCCTCGAACAGCCGCCGTTTGTCGCCGAAGGCCGCGTACAGGCTGGGGGGCCTGATGCCCATGGCGGCGGTCAGCGCCGCGATCGAGGTCGCCTCGTAGCCGTGCTCCCAGAACGCGCGCAGCGCGCTCTCCAGTGCCGCGTCCCTGTCGAATGCCCGCTGCCTCGCCATGCCCTCATTCTATAGCGATCGCTATGTTATGGTTTCTGTATCGATCGCTAAAGAAAGGATTCGAGCGATGAGGACTGCCCTGGTGACGGGCGCCGGCAGGGGCATCGGCCGGGCCATCGCGCTGCGCCTGGCCAAGGACGGGTTCCGCGTGATCGTGAACTACGCCAGGGACGCCGCCGCGGCCGAGGAGGTCGTCGGGCTGATCGGCGCGAACGCCGTGGCCGTGCGGGCCGACCTGGGCGTGCCCGAGGAGGCCGAGCGGCTCGCCCGCCGGGTGGCCGAGGAGACCGACGTGCTCGACGTGCTGGTCAACAACGCCGGCATCGGCCTGTCCAAGCCGCTCGCGCAGGAGACGGAGGAGGGCTACGACCGGCTGTTCGCGGTCAACGTCAAGGGCCTGTTCTTCCTCACCCGGCAGGTGCTGCCGCTGATCCCCGACGGCGGCCGCATCGTGAACATCACCTCCGGCGCGGCCCGCATCGCCTACCCCGAGGGCATCGCGTACGCGATGACCAAGGGCGCGGTGCAGGTGTTCACGCTGGCCCTGGCCAAGGAACTGGGGCCGCGCGGCATCACGGTCAACAACGTCGCGCCCGGCATCATCGACACCGACGTCAACGCGGGCTGGCTGAGCGACCCCGGGGCCCGCGCGTACGCGGCGAGCAGGCACGCGCTCAACCGCATCGGCGAGCCCGGCGAGATCGCGGACGTGGTCGCGTTCGCCGCCTCGCCCGCGTCGAGCTTCATCACCGGCACCACCCTCGACGCCACCGGCGGCGGAAACCTCTAGGAGCCCCCATGCCCACAGTCATGCACGACGGCGGACACGTGCACTTCAACCGGGCGGGCAGCGGCCCCGGCCTGGTCATGGTGCACGGCACCGGCGGCGACGCCGCCAGCAACTACGGCCACCTCGTCCAGAACTTCACCGACATCCGCACGGTGATCACCCCCGACTACGCGGGCAGCGGCGAGACCACCGACCCCGGCGGCGACCTCACCCTCGACCTGCTGATCGAGCAGGTCGCGGCGGCCTTCCCCGAGGGCGGCCCGGCCGACCTGGTCGGCTTCTCGCTGGGCGCGATGGTGGCGGCGGGGGTCGCCGCCCGGCATCCCGAGCTGGTCAGGCGGCTGGTGCTCATCGCGGGCTGGACGCACGCCGGCGACCCCCGGCTCCGGCTCGGCCTGCGCACCTGGGCCCGGCTGGCGGACACCGACCCCGAGAGCTTCGCGGCGTACGCCCCGCTGGTCGGCTACAGCCCGGCCTTCGTGAGCGGCCTGGGCGAGGACGGCCTGAAGGCGGCGATGGCCGGCGACCCGCCCCCCGGCACGGTACGCCAGATCGAGCTGGACCTCAGGACCGACATCAGGGACCTGCTCCCGAGCATCACCGCGCCCACGCTGGTGATCGGCTGCACGCAGGACCACCTTGTGCCGGTCGGGCACGCCCGCGCGCTGCACGCCGCGCTGCCCGGCAGCCGTTACGCCGAGCTGGACAGCGGGCATGTGGTGCTACACGAACGTCCCGAAGAGGTGACAGCCTTGATCCGCGATTTCGTAACCAACGAGTAATTTGTCCTGGTTACCCTCCAGGCACATGCAGACCAAGAAGCTCGCCGCCACAGGGGCCGCCGCGCTGACCGCGCTGGCCCTGGTGGCGCTCCCCGCCCACGCGAGCGGGGACAAGAGCGTCACCGTCACCGTGATGGGGACGTCGGACATCCACAGCAACGCCCTCAACTGGGACTACTTCAAGGACGCCGCCTACGCCGACAAGCAGGGCAACACCATCGGCCTGGCCCAGGTGTCGTCGCTGGTCAACAAGGTCAGGGCCGAGCGCGGGGCGGACCACACGCTGCTGTTCGACTCGGGTGACACGATCCAGGGCACGCCCCTGGCCTACTACTACGCCAAGGTCGAGCCGATCACCGAGACCGGGCAGACCCACCCGATGGCCAAGGCCATGAACGCCATCGGCTACGACGCCGTCACCCTCGGGAACCACGAGTTCAACTACGGTCTGCCGCTGCTGGCCACCTGGATCAGGCAGATGCGGGCGCCGGTGCTGGGCGCCAACGCCGTGCACGCCGGGAGCGGGCTGCCGGCGTACCGGCCGTTCGTGATCAAGACCATGAAGGTCAAGGGCGACAAGCCGATCAAGGTCGGCGTGCTCGGCCTGACCAACCCCGGCGTGGCCATCTGGGACAAGGCGAACGTCGAGGGCAAGCTGCGCTTCACCGACCTGGTCGAGTCGGCCAGGAAGTGGGTGCCGGTCATCCGCGGCCTCGGCGCGGACGTGGTCGTGGTGACCGCGCACGCCGGCGACAGCGGCATGTCCTCCTACGGCACCGACCTGCCCGTGGAGAACGCCTCGGCGATGGTCGCCGAGCAGGTGCCGGGGATCGACGCGGTGCTGTTCGGGCACGCGCACAACGAGGTCGCCCAGCGCTTCGTGACCAACAAGGCCACCGGGCAGCAGGTGCTGCTCACCGAGCCGGGCAAGTGGGGCCAGCGCCTGTCGCGGCTCGACTTCACCCTCACCAAGCAGCGCGGGAAGTGGGTCGTCACCGGCAAGAGCTCGGCGACGCTCAACACCAACACGGTGACGGAGGACCCGAAGATCGTCTCGCTGCTCAAGCCGCAGCACGACACCACGGTCGGCTACGTCAACAAGGTCGTCGCCAAGTCGGCCGAGGAGCTGTCGGCGGCCGAGTCGCCGTACAAGGACACGCCGATCCTCGACTACATCCAGCAGGTGCAGACCGAGACGGTGAAGGCCGCCCTGCCGGGCAACACGCTGCCGGTGTTGTCGATCGCCGCGCCGTTCAGCCGCACCGCCGTCTTCCCCGCCGGTGACGTGCGGGTCAGGGACGTGGCCGGGCTCTACGTCTACGACAACACGCTGCTGGCGATCAAGCTGACCGGCGCCCAGATCAAGGACTACCTGGAGTACTCGGCCCGGTACTTCAACCAGCTCAACCCGGGCGACCCGGTGGACGTCACCAAGCTGACCAACGCCGGCAACACCCCGGACTACAACTACGACCAGCTCTCGGGCGTCTCCTACGACATCGACGTGGCCAAGCCCGCCGGGCAGCGCATCGCCAACCTCACCTTCGAGGGCGCGCCGATCCCGGCCGGCAAGGAGTTCGTGGTCGCGATCAACAACTACCGCCAGTCGGGCGGCGGCGGCTTCCCGCACGTCACCACCGCTCCCGTGCTGTACAACGCGCAGGTGGAGATCCGCCAGGCGCTGATCGAGTACGCCACCGCCAAGGGCACGATCAACCCCGCCGACTTCGCCTCCGCCAACTGGCGGCTGACCCGCGACGGCGCTCCGCTGTTCTGACCCGACGCCAGGCGGGTGCTCCACCAGGGTCACCCGCCTGGTCACAGGTACGACGGGCCGCTCACCCGGTGCCGGAACGTCCACCACACCCACCCCTGCGAGGCCACCAGCAGCGGGATCAGGACGAGGATCACCGGCGCCAGCAGCGCCCCCGACGACCCCGCCACCAGCGGCAGCCGCAGCCCGGCCAGCACCCCGACCACCAGCAGCGCACCGGCCGTCAGCGCGTAGGTGCGGCCCTCGCCCGCCTCGCCGGACAACACCCCGGCCCGCTCCCGCAACGACCCGCGCAGCCGCAGCGCCGCGAACGCCAGCCCGTGCACCGCGAACAGCGCCGCCACCACCAGCGCGGCCAGCAGCACGAGCGGCCCCTGGATGCCGAGCAGCACCTCGGCCAGCAGCAGCCCCCAGCTCAGCGCGAGCCCCCAGCTCCCGGCCACGATCGCGCCGTCCCAGAACGCCTGCCAGCGCGCCCCGGGCACCCGCCCGCGCAGCCACAGGCCCATGTCCCTGACCACCCAGGAGACGAGCAGCGCGACGACCACCGCGTAGTTGCCGCTCAGGAGGTGGCCCTCCAGGTCGGGGAAGAGCCCCGCGAGCACGCCGGCCGCGGCCACCAGCCACACCTCGTTGCCGAGGAAGAACGGCGCGATCGCGGCGATCACCTCGCGCCGCTCGCCCGCCGACCGCCCGAGGTACGGCAGCGCCATGCCGACCCCGATGTCGGCCCCGCCGAGCACGAGGTAGCCGAGGGCGAAGAAGGCCAGGACGAAGATCTCCATGATCGGCTCCTTCAGAACGCGGGGACGGGGACGGGCGTCTCGGCCGGAAGGGCGCCGAGCGCGACCGCGCCGGGCCCGCGTCTGGCCGCCCTGGCCAGCAGCCAGTAGTTGACCGCGATCAGCACCGCGAACACCGACACGAACGCCGTCAGCGACAGCCGCATCTCGCCCGCCGTCACCGGCGACATGGCCTCGGACGTGCGCAGCAGCCCGTAGACCACCCACGGCTGGCGCCCCACCTCGCGGAAGATCCACCCGGCGAGCATGGTGACGAACGGCACGGGGATCATCAGCGTCAGCAGCCAGTGCCAGGCCCGGAAGCCGCGCACGACCGGCCGGAAGAACATCAGCAGCAGGCTCAGCCCCGCCACGACGGTCATCACCAGCCAGAGGATCATCATCGTGATGCCGGCCCCCTGCACCCAGCCGGTCGGCGGCAGGTAGTCGCCCGGCCCGAACCTGGCCGTCATGTCCGCCTGCACGGCGGCCAGCCGCTCGGCCTGGCCCGTCCAGGCCGCCAGCTTGGACGGCTGGAGGGTCTGGAACCCGAGCCCGCCGAACGTCACCGTGACGAACGAGGCCGGCAGCGCGACGCCGACGCCGATCCGGAGCGACTTCCTGAACAGGTCGTGCTCGGCCGTGCGTCTACGCAGGTGGTAGGCGCTCACCCCGGCCATGAAGAACCCGCCGACGATCAACGCGCCGCCCATGACGTGCCCGAACGCGATCTGCGCGGCCGGGTTGGCGATCAGCGCCCCGAAGTCGGTGAGCCGGAGTTTGCCGCCCTCGACGGCGTGGCCGACCGGGTTCTGCAGGAAGCCGTTGGAGATCATGATCCAGAACGCCGACGCGTACGCGGTGAGCGTGACGACCCAGATCAGCGCCAGGTGCGCCCAGCGGTTCAGCCGGTTCCAGCCGAAGATCCACAGGCCCAGGAACGTCGCCTCGACGAAGAAGGCCACCAGCGTCTCGATCGCCAGCGAGGCGCCGAAGACGTTGCCCGCGTAGTCGGTCAGCCCGCTCCACGACAGGCCGAGCTGGAACTCCATGACCAGCCCGGTGACGATGCCCATGGCGTAGTTGATGAGGTAGAGCTGCCCCCAGAACCTCGTCATCCGCAGGTGGACGGGGTGGCCGCTGAACGTGGCCCGGGTCTGGACGACGGCCACCAGCGTCGCCAGGCCGAGCGTCAGCGCGACGAAGAGGAAGTGCGCGCCCGCGGTGAACGCGAACTGCAGCCGGGCGAGGTCGACGGTGTCCATGCCGAGAGCTTGGCGTCACGGCCTGCTCCGGCGCGTCAGCCTCCGGTCTGCAATCCGGCGTACAACCCCGGGCCGAAGATCACTGAAGTCGTACGACTCAGGTTGTAAGCCAGCCCGGCGTGATCATCCCGGCCTCGTACGCGACCACCACGAGCTGGGCCCTGTCGCGCACGCCGAGCTTGGTCATGATGCGGCTGACGTGCGTCTTCGCCGTGGCGGGGCTGAGCACGAGCCGGGCGGCGATCTCGTCGTTGGACAGCCCGGCCGCCACCAGGCCCATGACCTCCCGCTCGCGCTCGGTGAGCGCGTTGAGCTCGGGTCCCGGCTCCGGCCGCTTGACCCGGCCGGCGAACTCCGCGATCAGCCGCCGCGTCACCGACGGCGAGATCAGCGCGTCGCCCCTGGCCACGACCCGGACCGCGTGGATCAGCTCGGCCGGCTCGGTGTCCTTGACCAGGAACCCGCCCGCGCCCGCGCGCAGCGCGCCGTAGACGTAGTCGTCCAGGTCGAAGGTGGTCAGGATGATGACCTTGACGCCGTCGAGCCGCGGGTCGCCGGCGATGCGCCGGGTGGCCTCCAGGCCGTCGAGCTCGGGCATGCGGATGTCCATGAGCACCACGTCGGGCCGGTGCTCGTGGGCGCCCGCCACGGCCGCCGCGCCGGTGCCGGCCTCGCCGACGACCTCGATGTCGTCCTCGTCGGAGAGTATCGACCGGAAGCCGGCGCGGACCAGGGTCTGGTCGTCGGCGAGCAGTACGCGGATCATCGGACTCCGTTCAGTGGCAGGCGGGCGACGACGCGGAAGCCGCCCTCGGGGCGCGGACCGGCCTCCAGGTCACCGCCGAGCGCGGCGGCGCGCTCGCGCATGCCCTGCAGGCCGAAGCCGCTGCCTTCGGTGTACGTGGCGCCCGGGCCGTCGTCCTCGACCCGGATCAGGATGTTGCCTGAGGAGTTGCTGACCGAGAGGGTGGCCTTCGTCGTGCCGGAATGGCGGGCGACGTTGGTCAGCGACTCCCTGATGATGCGGGCGGCGGCCAGGTCGACCTCGGTCGGCACGGCGTCCAGGGGCCCGGACGGCTCGACGGCCACCTCCAGCCCCGACGCCGCGACCAGGTCCGGCAGCCGCGCCAGGCTGTCCGCGGGCCTGGTCGGGACGTCCTCGTCCACCTGGCGCAGCACTCCCAGCGTGGTGCGCAGCTCGCGCAGCGTCTCCTTGCTGGTCTCCTTGATGGTCCGCAGCGCGGCCTCGGCCTTCTCGGGACGCCTGGCCAGCCCGTGCAGCGCGGCCGAAGCCTGCACGTTGATCATGGAGATGTTGTGCCCGAGCACGTCGTGCAGCTCCCTGGCGATGCGCAGCCGTTCCTCGCTCTCGCGCCGCCTGGCCTCCTCCTCCTTGGAGTGCTCGGCGTCCAGCGCGCGCTGCTGCGCCTCCAGCAGGTACGCCCGGCGGTTCCTGGTGACCCCGCCGAACGCGATGGCGGCCACCACCCAGCCGGTGATCGCGCCGAACATGCCGTCGTCCACGTGCCTGGACCCGTGGGCCTCGCCGAACCCCATCGCCAGCAGCACGGCGGCCCCGGTGGCGATCGCGGCGGCCAGCCGTCCCTGGTCGGCGGCGGTGTAGAGGGCCACGAACACCAGCACGACCAGCGGCCCGTCGAACCGGGCGAGCGGATAGTAGGCGGACACCGACACGACGACCACGATCAGCGACGTGACGGGAAGGCGCCGCCGCAACATCAGCGCGCCGCACGACACGATCGGCAGCACCACGTCGAGCACGCTGGGAGCCTGGTCGCTCCTGAGCCCGGCGACCAGGGTGCCGGCGAGCGCGACGGCGACCACCGCGAGGGACACCGCGGTGCTCGCCGACAATCTACGCATGTGCTCCATTTTGTATGGTCGTGCGAGTCATGGGGTAGTTGACCGAGATGAGTACCAAGGATGAGCTCCGGCAGGTCGAAGAGGACCTGGCCCGGCTGAAGGCGGAGAACCAGGACGTGCGCGACCAGGTGGGCACCATGGGCGCGACCGACCAGATCGAGACCGCGGCCATGATCGCCCAGGCCGACGAGCAGTCCGAGCTGATCGCCGACCTCGAACGGCGCCGTGCCGATCTGGAGAGGCGGGTCGAGGCGGAGGGCTGAGGCTCAGCGGCGCAGCGGAGCGCCCACCTCGTGCAGATGGCGCAGGGCCTGGCCGTAGGAGGCGACGAGCCCGGTCTGCAGGTAGCTGACGCCGACCTCGGCGCAGTAGCTCTCGACGATGGGCTGCGCCTTGCGCAGGTTGGGCGCGGGCATGTTCGGGAACAGGTGGTGCTCGATCTGGTAGTTGAGCTGGCCGAGCGCCACGTCGGTGAACAGGCCGCCCCTGACGTTGCGGGAGGTCAGCACCTGCTTGCGGAGGAAGTCCAGCTTGTCGTCCTTGGTCAGGACGGGCATGCCCTTGTGGTTGGGCGCGAACGTGGAGCCCAGGTAGAGGCCGAACAGCCCCTGATGCACGGCCAGGAACACCAGCGCCTTGCCGAACGGCAGCACGGCGAAGACCGCGCCGAAGTAGAGCACGAAGTGGGCGGTCAGCAGCGCCAGCTCCGCCCACGGCCGCTTGGCCGCCGGCGCGAGCAGCGCCTTGAAGCTGGCGATGTGCAGGTGCCAGGCCTCAAGGGTGAGCAGCGGGAAGAACAGGAACGCCTGGTACCTCGCGAGGGCCCGCGGCAGGCCCGTGCTCCGCGCCACCTGATCGTCCGACCAGACGATCACCGCGGGTGAGACGTCCGGGTCGTGGTCCTCGTGGTTGGGGTTGGCGTGGTGGCGGTTGTGCTTGCTGGTCCACCATCCCCAGCCCAGGCCGATGCCGAGGTTCCCCAGCAGGAGACCCGTCACGTCGCTCGGCCGCCGCTTCCTGAACACCTGGCGGTGGCCGAGGTCGTGGGAGACGAAGCCGATCTGCGCGAAGACCACGGCCAGCGCGACCGCGACGAGCAGTTGCCACCACGAGTCGCCCACCCAGGCGAACAACGCCCAGCAGCCGAGGTACGCGGCGACCACGATGGCCAGCCGCACGGCGTAATAGACCGGACGCCGGTCGAGGAGACCGGCGTCAGAGATTCGGCGGGCTAGTCGGGCGAAGTCACTGCCCCGGGTGTCGACCACACTTGGACTGGCCACAGATCTCCTCACATTGCGGTGGAAAGTTGCCACAACCCTGGCGTATCCGCCGCGAAACCGGAAGGTGTTCCATGCTCGTCCGGGAGCGGCGGAGAAGGGGTTCGTCGTCGGTTTCCGTGGCCTCTTCCCCGACCATATGGTGCGGCGGCGCATGCCGCGTACGCGACGGGCTCAGCCGAGCAGGGACAATGCGTGCCGCTCCGGGTCCGGCAGCGCCGATCCGCTGGTCAGAGCCTCGTGGAAGGCGTCGGGGCCGAGGGCGGAGCGGCACCGTCCGTCCAGGGCCACCACGGCGGGGTCGGCGGAGTCGGCGACGCCGCGCAGCGCGCGGGCCGCGCCCAGCAATTCGGCCGCCGGCCGGGGCGGCAGGTGCTCGGCCACGCCTTCCAGCACGGTCGCGCGGGCCGTCCGGTCGCCGCAGGTCTCCATCAGCTCCAGCGCCGTGCGCAGCGGCGGCCCAGGCTCCGCCACGCGGGCCAGCTCGACCTGCATGAACGCCCTGAACTGCGCGGGCCCGTCGCCGTCGTCCAGGGTCAGCGCGCGGTCGAGCAGCCGGGCCGCCGCCGACCGGTCACCGGTGCGCCGGGCCAGCTCGGCGCGGGCGTGCAGGACCCTGGCCTGGGTCGCCGCGTCCTCGGCCCGCAGCGCCGACCGCCACGCCTCCGCCAGCGTGGCGGCGGCCCCCTCGTGGTCGCCCGCCCGCGCCTTGAGCTGCCCGAGCCGGAGCAGGAACGTCATCGGGCCGAACGGCGCGTCCAGCCACGGCGGCTCCGCGGCCAGGCGTCCCGGCTCCTCGGCGAGGGCGAGCGCGGCGGCGAAGTCGCCCCGGTTCTCGGCGACCAGCGACAACCAGTAGAGGCAGGCCCACTGGCCCCAGCGGTCGCCGGTGCGGCGGAAGCCGTCGAGCGCCGGGCCGAGCAGGTCCCGCGCGCCGGCGACCGTGCCGTACTCGAACCGGACGATGCCGCCGACCAGCAGCGCGGCCGAGCGCGTCCACAGGTCGGGGGAGTCGCGCAGGCGCTCGACGACGTCCTCGGCGAGCTCGACGACGTCGGCGGGCGGGCGCTGCGCGCCGCTCATGGCCCAGAAGTTCAGCGCGGCGGGATGGTCGGAGTCGAGCACCGCCGGGGTCGGCTCGCCGCCCGTGAGCACCCGGCACAGCCCGTGCGCCAGCTCGCGTCCCGGCGGCGGCACGTCCCCGACCCGGCGCAGCACGGCCGCCGCCCGCTCGCTCATCTCGCGCCGCCGTCCGCGCATGATCCAGGGCCAGAACCGGGGCAGGATCAGCCTGAGCGGGTCGTCGGAGTGGCGCAGCGCGGCGTCGAGGTTGTCCTGCTCGGCGTCCAGCGCCTCCAGCCAGGCGAGCTGCTCGCCGGTACGCAGGAGGGGGTCGGCGGTCTCGGCCAGCCGGGTGTAGTAGCGGGCGTGGGCCTGCCGGAGGGCGGGCAGGTCGGCGGCGGCGTACTGCCTGATGGTGGCCAGCATCGAGTAACGCTCGCCGGAGACCGAGACGAGCGACTTGTCCACGAGCGAGGCGAGATCGTCCGGGTCGCCGCCGCACACCTCCGCGACGGCCTCGTACGTCGCGCCGCCGGAGAAGACCGTCAGCCCGCGCAGCAGCTCGCGCTCGGGCGCCGACAGCAGGTTCCAGCTCCAGTCGATCACGTCGCGCAACGTACGATGGCGCGGCTCGGACGTACCCCCCCCGCGGAAGGCCAGCCGGTCGCCGAGCTGCCGGACCAGCACGGACACCGGCATCGTGCGCAGCCGGGCGGCGGCCAGCTCGATCGCCAGCGGGATGCCGTCGAGCTCCCGGCAGACGCGCTCGGCGTCGGCCGCGCTCACCTCCAGGCCGGGCCTGGCCGCCGCGGCCCGCGCCAGGAACAGCTCCGCGGCCTCGGGCAGCGGCGGGACGGGATGCAGCACCTCGCCGGGGATGTCGAGCGGCTCCCTGCTGGTGGCCAGGACGCGCAGCCCGGCGACCTCCGACAGCAGCCACCGCGCGACCGTGGCGGCCTCCTCCACGACGTGCTCGCAGTTGTCCAGCACGATGAGCGGCGACGTGCCGCGCAGCGCCCGGACCACGTCGGTCGTCCGCAGCACGCTCTCGACCGCGGCCCGCACCCCCGTGGCGGAGGCCAGCTCGACCAGCCACACGCCGTCGGGCACGTCGAGGCCGCGGGCCGCCTCCAGCGCCAGGCGGGTCTTGCCCACGCCGCCGGGGCCGACCAGCGTGACCAGCCGCTCGTCCCGGCCGCCCAGCAGGGCGTGCAGCCGGGCGACGTCGCCGGCCCGGCCGACGAAACCGGTCAGCCGGGCGGGCAGGTTGCCCCTCGGCGCGGGAGCCGGGTCGCGCAACGCCGCCATGTGGGCCGCACGCAGCTCGGGGCCGGGATCGACGCCCAGCTCGTCGGCCAGGTCGGCCCTGATCCGCGCGAAGACCTCCAGCGCCTCGCCGCGCCGCCCGCGCGCCACCAGCGCCCGCATGAGCAGGGCGTGGAACGGCTCCCGCAGCGGGTGCGCCGCGACCAGCTCCTCCAGCTCGGCCACGACCCCCGGCCCGCCGTCCCGTCCACCTCGCGACCCCTCGGACGCGGATTCGGTGGTCAGGTCGGCGGTGATCGCGGCGGCCAGGGCCGTGAGGCGCAGTTCCTCCAGCCGGGCCGCGGGCGCGGCGGCGAACGCCAGCCCGGCCGCGTCCGCCAGCGCGGGCCCGCGCCACAACGCCAGCGCGCCACGCGGGTCGCCGGCCCGCACCAGGTGCTCGAACGCCGACGCGTCCACCTCGCCGGGCGGCACGTCCAGCAGGTAGCCGGCCGGGTGCGAGGAGATCAGCCCGGGCGCCTGCCTGCGGGCCCGCGACACCAGCGACTGGAGCGCCGCGGCCGGATGGGCGGGCGGCTCGCCGGGCCACAGGTCGTCGATCAGCCGGTCGGCGGTTACGACCCGGCCCGGGTCGAGCGCCAGCCGGACGAACAGGGCCCGCACCCGGGCGCCGCCGATCTCGGCCCCAGCCACCTGGAGCGGCCCCAGGACCCCGATCCGCATGCCTCCACCGTACGGGCATGCGGCCATGCCGGATTCCCGGCGGGCCGTCCGCCTTCACCCGGTCAGAGCAGCCCGGAGCAGTGAGCTCAGCTCTCCGAGAGCTGGTCGAAGAGGGTGAGCGCCGCCTGGCGCACCTCCTCCGGGGTCAACCCGTCGAGGGCCTGCCGCGCGTCGGCGATGTCACGCGTCGTGGCCAAGGTGATGGCCACGGACGAGGCCGCGGCACGGTCGATCGATCCCGTCGGGGCGGCGTCGGCCAGCTGCTGGGCGCTCGCGGCGAGGTCGAGGTTGTCTCTCAACGGATCTCCTCGGACGAAGTCGGCTTCGCACATTTCATCACTTTGCGTCGCCCCACATCCACCATTTGTTGAATTCGAGGCGTTATGCCCTGAGCGGGTCGTGCCCGACGGACATGAGCTCGCGCCGCGAGTCGTCGTCCGTCCGGTCGCCCATGGTCTCGACCAGCTCGACGACCTGGCGCATCACGTCCAGGTCGGCCTTTGTCAGGTCGCCCTTCCGCTTGCTCAGGACGTGCAGCACGCCCCTGCCCAGCTTGTCGATGCCCATGTCGGGGTCGGGAGGGAAGCCCTCCTCGTCCGAGGCGTCGGCGAGCAGGTAGCCGCGCAGCTCCTCTGAGTTCATGTTGACCGCCCGGTGGAACTCGTCCCAGAGCGTGTCCGTGTCGAAACCCTCAGTCATATGGGCCGCCTACCCGCCCGACCCTCGCGTTACGCCCCGGGAACGGTCAGCCCCGACTCGTAGGCCGCGATCACCGCCTGCACGCGGTCGCGCAGCCCCAGTTTGCTCAGCACGTTGCTGACGTGCGTCTTCACCGTGTGCTCGCTGACCACCATGGCCTCGGCGATCTCCGCGTTGGACAGGCCGCGGGCGATCAGCTGCAACGTCTCGCGCTCCCTGGCGGTCAGCGACTCCAGCGTGTGCGCGGGGGCGGCGGTCGTCGCGGGGCGGGAGGTGAACTCGGCGATCAGCCTCCTGGTCACCGTGGGCGCGAGCAGCGACTCGCCCGCGGCCACCACGCGCACCGCGGTCACCAGGTCGTCCCGCCGCACGTCCTTCAGCAGGAACCCGCTCGCGCCCGCGCGCAGCGCGTCGAACACGTAGTCGTCCAGGTCGAACGTGGTCAGCATCAGCACCCGGCAGGCGGTCTCGGCGCACACGATCCTGGCCGCCTCGATACCGTCCATCCTCGGCATGCGGATGTCGAGCAGCAGCACGTCCGGCTCGTGGGCCCGTACGGCGGCCACGGCCTCGACCCCGTCGGCCGCCTCGGCCACCACCGAGATGTCGGGCTGGGCGTCGAGGATCATCGCGAACCCGCCCCTGACCAGCTCCTGGTCGTCGGCCACCACGACGCGCACGCTCATCGGCCGGCTCCCAGCGGCAGCCGCGCCGACACGGCGAAGCCCGGCCCGTCCGCGCGCGGGCCGGCGGTCGCGCTGCCGCCGCAGGCCGCGGCCCGTTCGCGCATGCCGATCAGGCCGTTGCCGCCCGAGGGCAGCGCGGGGCCGCCGCCGCGCCCGTTGTCCGTGACGTCGATCATCAGGTGGTCGTCCTCCCAGGTGAGCCGGATCTCGGCGCGGTCGGCGCCGGAGTGCTTGACGATGTTGGTGAGCGCTTCCTGCGTGATCCGGTAGGCGGCCAGCGCGCTGTCGGGGCCGATCGGGCGGGGCTCGCCGGACTCGGCGAAGCGCACGTCCAGGCCGGTGTCCGCCACCTGGCGGGCCAGCGCGGGCAGCTCCGCGAGGGTCGGCTGCGGCGCCCGCGGCGCCTGCGGCTCGTCCTCCTTCAGTACGCCGAGCATGCGGCGCAGCTGCACCATCGCGTCCCGGCCCGCGGCGGCGATGGCGTCGAAGGCGGCCTCGGCCCTGGCCGGGTTGCTGCGCACCACGACGGGCCCCGCCTCGGCCTGGACCACCATGAGGCTGACCGCGTGGGCCAGGATGTCGTGCATGTCGCGGGCGATCCTGGCCCGCTCGCGTTCGGCCGCGCGCTCGGCTTCCAACTGACGCTCCCTTTCGAGCCGGGCCGCGCGCTCGGCCAGCTCGGCGGCGTGGGCGCGGGAGGTGGCCGCCGCGCGGCCGATGGCGTAGGCGGCGGTGAACAGGGCGACCCCGCGCATCGCGGTCTCCCACGAGCCGACGGAGGCCAGGCCGCCGACGAGGGTCGTGACGAGCATGACGACCCTGGGCAGGCGGGGCGAGTAGGCGGCGACCGTGTAGAAGGCGACCAGGGCGCCGTACCAGATGGGCTGGCTGGCGAGGTTGTCGGCGAGGTCGTAGAGCGCGCCCACGACCAGGCTGACGATCAGCATGGTCACCGGCCACCGGCGCCGCCAGATGACGGGGAGCGAGGCGCCGATCGCGATCACGTACCCCCACCAGTCCCATCTGCCGCCGTACGGGTCATGGCGGGAGATCAGCGGCCAGACCTGGACGAGGGCGATCAACAGGGCGAGCGCCCCGTCCACCCAGAGGTGGGGGAGCGCTCGAAGCCGGCGACGAAAGACGTCGACAAGCGTCAGATCGGACACGGGGTCCCATTCTTCCTCACGCATGGACGAGCGCGTGCCGGGCGCCGGCCTGGGCCTGGCCGCGGGCCAGCGGCCAGAACGACACCAGCATGCACACGGCGCCGAGCGGGATCAGGTCCTTGTCCAGGATCGGGAGGGCGAAGTCGAGCAGGACGAGGACGGGGGTCCAGACCTTGACCTGCCGCCGCGCGGCGAGCTGGACGACCAGGGCGAGCTGGGCGGCGTAGAACAGGAACGGGCCGGCGGCGTAGACCGCGAGCGACACCCCCGGAACCGCCTGGACCTGGTCGAACAGCGGGGACATCGCGTCGTGGTCGGCGGCCATGAACCCGACGACGACGTCGATCAGGAACTGCGCGGCCGCGCACGCGATGCCCACCAGGCCGACCACGAGGCTGGCGGTGGCGATGCGGTTGCGGCCCAGCATCCGCCACATTTCCCGAAATATCACGATGAACAGGGCAAGGGCGGCAAGAAAGGCGAGATGGCCGACCGTCCAGGCCAACCCCGGCCCTCGGCTCCCGTCCAGGCCGTCGACGATCCGGATCACGCCGTACGACAGGACGAGCAGCGGGGCGGCCACGAAGGCGGCGCGGGTGTTCATCGGGGGTTCTCCTCAAGGGGCGGGGCGATGCACTCATCCTGCGGTTTTCCGCTCCGGATGTGATCGCCGGGACGGGCGATCCTCCGCCTCGCTCTCAAGAGGGATGCCCCTCGCTCCCGCGCCCCACCTGCCCGCCGACCGAGCCCACAGGCATGCCGACCGCGCCCACATGCCCGCCGACCGCGCCCCACGGACGGGCCGACAACAGGAGTCGGCTTGACAAGCGATATTGTCGGTGCGATCGTCGGCCGCACACCGCGCCGGGCCGTGACAGGGAGACCGCCATGCCGCACGAGTTCGAGATCCGCCACGAGATCTCGCTGGACGCCGCCCCCGACGTCGTCTGGCAGGCCATCGCGGAGGGCCCGGGCATCGACTCGTGGTTCATGGGCCGTACCGAACTGGAACCGCGCGAAGGCGGCCGGGGCACGCAGACCTTCGGCGACGACGTCGCCACCGAGTCGGTGGTCACCGCCTGGGAGCCGGGCCGCCGCCTGGCCCACCGGGGCGTGGAGAACCCCGACGGCACGTTCATGGCCTTCGAGTACCTGCTGGAAGCCCGCGGCGCGGGCAGCACGGTGCTCCGCTTCGTCCACAGCGGCTTCCTCGGCGACGACTGGGAGTCGGAGTACGACGACCTGGAGCGCGGCGACCTCCAGTACCTGTACAAGCTGGCCGTCTACCTCAGGCACTTCCCCGGCCGGATCTCCACCCACAACCTGTTCCTGGCCGGCCCGTGCGCGTCGGAGGAGCGGTTCTGGGCCGCGCTCGGGGCCGCGCTCGGCGTCGCCGGGCGTCCGGTGGCGGGGGAGAAGGTGACGGTCGCGATCGAGGGGCGTTCGCCGGAGCGGGGCGTCGTGGAGTGGGTGACCGCTCCGGGCACGTTCGTGGCGGTCCGTACGGACGACGGCCTGTACATGTTCGTCCAGGGACGCGGCATGGCGGTGGTGGAGCACCACGCCTACGCCCCGGTGGACGGCGAGGCCCTGGAAGCCGCCTGGACCCACTGGCTCGCCACCGTCTCCGCCTGACCGCCCGCCCTCAGGCGAAGAACCCGCCCGACCGGCGGCCCTCAGTCGAAGAACCCCACGGTCACCGCCCGACCGGCGGTCCTCAGGCGAAGAAGTCCCGCAGCACCGGCGCCAGGGCCTCCGGCTTGACGATGTGGGTCTGCCCGTCGAGCGTGCGGTAGTCGGCCGCGGGCAGCGCCTTCGCCAGCGCGCCGACGGAGTTGCGCATCCACTGCGGGCTCTTCCCGCCGTCGGCGACGAGCGTCGGGACGGTCACCGACGCCCACGCGCCCTCCGGGTACGGCAAGCCCCGCTGGTACGGGAAGACGAGCGCGGTGTCGTACGGCAGGGTGTGCGCCACGGCCTTGAGCGTGGCCCACGCCGGCATGAACCGCATCATCGCCACCACGATCGCCGGCAGGCAGACCCCTTCGCGCATGAACATCCTGACCGCCTCGGCCCGGCGGCCGGCGGCCACCAGCGCCTCCAGCCGTCGCGGGTAGTCGTCCTTGAGCGGGGCGCGGGTGCCGTCCACGACGAACGGCGGCTCGTACAGGGCCAGGCGCTCGACCGGCAGGCCGTGCTGGACCGCGGCCAGGGCGAGGGCGGCGCCGGAGGAGGTGCCGTACAGGCGGACCGGGCCGCCGGCCTCCTTGACGAGCGCGGCCAGGTCTTCGACCTCCCGTTCGACGGCGTACGGCTGGGTGTCGCCGCTCTCGCCCCGTCCGCGCCGGTCGTAGGTGTAGACCGTGAAGTCGGGGGCGAGCGCTTCGGCCAGGCCGCCGTTGATGCTGGAGCCGCGGAAGCTGAGTGCGCCGTCCACGAGGATGACGGCCGGGCCCTGGCCTGCGCGTTCGTACGCGATGGGGGTGCCGTCCGCGGAGTTGATCATGCTGCTCATGGTGTTCCTCCGTTTCGTGGTGCCCACGTTAGCCACCGACAAATAAAATTGTCAAGAAATCTTTTGGGGGAGGACGTACTGATACGGGTACCTCTGCGCTCTTACCTGGTGGAGTCGTCCCGAGCGCGGGGGACGCTGGGGCGGCTCCCACATCGCGTGCCGCGAACAGGAGGGGACGGCACGTGCCGCAGACGGGGGCGGGCGGTCTGCCAGCCGCGCGCCCCGGCCTCGGCACGTGCCGTGGGCACCGCCCCCCTCGGCGCCGGCTACGTCGCCGGGACCGTGACCGGCCCGCTCCCCCCGGACGCCTGCGACCTGCGGCCGAGCCGCCGTACCGGCCCGATCGCCAGCAGCGCCGTCACCACGCCGACCGTCACCAGGGCCGAGCCCAGCATGAAGACGCGCGGCTCGACCAGCGCGGTGACCGGGCCGGCCAGCGCCTGCCCGATCGCCATGCCCGCGACCGACCCGGCCACCTGGTAGGCGTTGACCCGGTTCAGCACGTCCGGCGCGACCTGGGTCTGCACGGTCGTCGACCACATCACCGACCAGAACGCCATCGCGCACCCCCCGAGCAGGTGCCCGGCCATCAGCAGCGGCAGCGGCGCCCCGAGCGCGACCGACAGCGGGACGGCGACGTACCCGATCAGCGCCACCGCCCCCGCCGCCAGCGGCCTGCGCGGCTTCAGCCGGATCGCCACCAGCCCGCCCAGCACGGTCCCGAGGCCGAGCGCCGCCATCACCCAGCCGTAGTCGGCCCCGATGACCTGGGACGACAGCGGCACGTACGGCCCCACCACCAGCACGCCCCAGAACACCCAGACCAGGATGACCGACCACATCCAGCTCCTGGCCTTGAACTCCTCCCAGCCTCTGCGCAGGTCGCTCAGCACGTCGGACGGCTCCGGCGTCGGCACGGCGACCCGCACCAGCAGCAGGCACACCGCGCTGACCAGGAACGTCGAGGCATCCACGGTGTAGACGAAGACCGGCCCGGTGGCCACGACGAGGATCCCGGCCAGCGCCGGCCCGACGAGCTGGGTGACCGCCTCGGCGATCTTCAAGGTCGCGTTGGCCCGCTGCGGATCCTCGGCGACCAGCGGCACCATCCCGTTGACACACGGTTCGAACACCCCGGCGGCCATGCCCGACAGGAACGCCATCGCCAGCAGCAGGGCGTACGGCGGGGCCCCGTCGAGGAAGGCGACGGCCACGACGGCCTGGGTGACCACCCTGACCACGTCCGCGCCGATCATCAGACGCCGGGGCCCGATCCGGTCGGCGACGACCCCGCCGAACAACATGACCAGCACGGCCGACGCGGTCCAGAGCGCGAGCACGAAGCCGACGCCGGCGATCCCGTAAACTTTGCCGATCGCCAGCGCCGAGGCGACGGGCATCATCGCGTCGCCGAGCAGCGAGATCGTGCGGGCCCCGAAGTAGAGGGCGAAACTCCTCGTCCACATGAGCCCCAATTCTGGATTTCTCCAGATCAAAGCACCGGTGTCCCAAATGACATCATTGGGTACATTTGCGCCATGCCCCTGGACTGCCCCGAGACCCCTCCGGCCCCCGTGAGCCCGCACCGCGTGGTCGCCCTGGTCGCCCCCAACCAGGAGCTCTATCCCGTCACCTCGGCCTCGGCCGTCTTCGGCTACCAGGGCCCCGACATCCCCCAGCACTACAGCCTCACCCTGTGCGCGGAGCGGCCGGGCTCGCTGCCCACCACCCTCGGCGTCCCCATGCAGGTGGACAGCGGTCTCGAAGCCGTCGACGAGGCCGACACCGTGATCGTCGCGGGCTGGACCCTGGTCCCCTCGCCGGCCGTGCTCGACGCGGTGTCCCGGGCCCATTCCCGCGGGGCGCGGATCGTCGCCGTCTGCGCGGGCATCTTCATCCCCGCCGCCCTGGGCCTGCTGGACGGCCGCCGCGCGTCCGTCCACTGGGAGCTGTCCGGGGAGCTGGCCGCCCGCCACCCCCGCGTCATCCCCGACGACACCGTCATCTACGTGGACCACGGCGACGTCGCCACCGCCGGAGCCTCGGCCGCCTCCCTCGACCTGTGCCTGCACCAGGTGCTCCAGGACCACGGCGCGGCCCACGCCATGCGCATCGGCCGTCAGCTCGCCGCGGGGCCGCACCGCGAGGGCTGCCAGCGCCAGTACCCGCCGCTGCCCACAGCGGGGCCCATGCCGGACTCCCTGGCCCCGCTGCTCGAATGGCTGCTCGGCCGCCTGCCCGACCACGTCACCGTCGAGGACATGGCCGCCTACTCAGGGGTCTCCGCGCGGACCCTGACCCGGCAGTTCGCCGACCAGCTCGGCGTGCCGCCCGCCCGCTGGCTGCTGGAACGCCGGCTGGCCGCCACCCGGGCGCTGCTGGAGGAGACCGACCTGCCGGTCGAGACGATCGCCACCCGCGTCGGCCTCTCCTCGGCCGTCAACCTCCGCCGCCGTTTCCACACCGCGCTGCGCACCACCCCGGCCGCCTACCGGCGCTCCTTCCGCTGACGGGCGGCGGCCGCCGTCAGGCCGCGTGCCAGGGACGGGTGGGCTCGGTCTCCTTGGCGGCGTCCGCGACGCGCACCGCGTACGTCGGGCGCTCGGCGCCGGGCACCGGCCCGAGGTAGGAGTGCCCGGTCAGGTGGCACCACGCGGGCAGGTCGACGGGCGCGGCGGGGTCGGTGGCGATCAGGTGGATCACGGCGCCAGGACCGGCGCGCAGCACGTGCCCGCGCAGCTCGATGAGCAGTTGGACGCACATCTTGTCGCCGCCGTCGATCACCAGATCAGGTTCGGGCATGCGTACAGGAAACCACGCGTCGCCGTCGAGTAGGTTGAGGCCTGTCCTGGCCCCGTGAGGGGCCGGCGCAGGCGTCGGACGGTAACGGCCCGGACACAACGGGCGGATTATCCCAGTAAAGGGTCATAATCCTGTTCAAGTGTTGGGGAAGGCGGTGATGAGATGACCAGGTTCACCGAGATCGCCGAAGAGGCCGGGCCGGCGGAGAGCCACGGGACCGGGCGCGGCTCCGCGGGCCGGGGCGTGCGGCTCGCGCGCGTCACGGCCGTCGTCCTGGCGGTGGCCTCGCCGGTCCTCACGGTCGCCGCGCTGCTCGTCTACGCCCGTCTGCCGGAGGCGTGGACCCCGCTCAGGACCGCCTCGCCCCAGACGGCCGCCGCCCTGACCTTCCCCGCGGTCGGCGCGTTCCTGATCTTCCATCGGCCGCGGCTGAACATGGCGTGGCTGATGGTCGCGGGCGGCATCGCCGCCGCCGTCAGCGACCTGTCCAGCGCGCTGATGTTCCGGCTGGCCGCCGACGGCGACCTGGTCGCGGCCGGGCTCGTACGCTTCCCCGCGCAGGTCGGGTGGGCGGTGTGCGGCCTGGCCCTCACCATGCTGCTGCCGCTCTACTCGCCCGACGGACGGCTGCCCTCGCCGCGCTGGCGGTGGGTGCTGCTGCTGGGCGCGTTCTCGCTCGGGCTCGACCTGGCCCGCTCGGTGTTCCGGCCCGACCCGGCCCCCGGCAGCTACCCCTACCCGGCCGTCATCCCCAACCCGCTGCAGATCCGCGCGCTCGGGCCGTACGTGGAGGCCGTCTCCATGGTGGCCTGGACCGGCATCTACGTCGCCATGGCGCTGACGGCGCTCTCCCTGGCGCTGCGGCTGCGCCGGGCCGACCCGGTGGGCAGGCGGCAGATCGGATGGCCGCTGTTCGCGTTCGCGGGCTACGTCGTGTTCCTGATCATGGCCGCGTTCGTGCCGGCGCTCCTGTGGCCGAGCGTCGTGTGGGCGGCGCTCATCCCGGTCGCCGTCGCGTTCTCGGTGACCCGCTACCGGCTCTACGGCATCGACACGGTGATCAGCCGGGCCTTCGTCGCGGCCGGGCTGGTGGCCGTGGTGAGCGCGGTCTACTTCGGCGCGGGCGCGCTGTCCAGCCTCGTGGTCTCCGGCTACGACGAGATCGCGGGCATCGCCGCCGCGCTGTTCGCCGGCGCGTTCTTCCAGCCGCTGCGGCACGTGCTGCAACGCGCCGTCGACCGCCTCCTGTACGGCAGCGTCGGCGACCCGGCCGTGCTGGCCGAACGCCTGACCCAGGCCGTCCGGCGCGGCGACCCGGCCAAGGCGCTGACCTCCGTGGTCAGCGTGCTGCGCGACGGGCTCGCGGTCGAGGGCGTGGCCGTGGAGGTCGCCGACGGCGAGCCGCGTTACGTCGAGAGCGGCCGGGTGGGCGCGGCGCCCCGCCAGGTGCCGCTGGTGTGGCACGGGGAGCGCGTCGGCCGCCTGTTCGTCGGGCCGCCCGGCCCGCGCCGCTTCCCCGCCGCCCACAACGAGCGCGTGCTCACCACGCTCACGCCGTACGCCGCCGACGTGGCGCACGCCGTGCGCATGGCCGCCGACCTGCAGCGTTCCAGGGAACGCATCCTGACGGCCAGGGAGGAGGAGCGCCGCCGCCTGCGCCGCGACCTGCACGACGGGCTCGGCCAGACCCTCTCGGCCATGGCCATGACCATCAACATGGCCAGGATGAGCCTGAAGAAGTCCCCCGACGCCGCCGACGAGCTGCTGCGCGAGTTGCACACCGGCATGGGTGCGGTCACCGACGACATCCGCGAGCTGGTGTACGGCCTGCGCCCGCCCGCGCTCGACGACCTCGGCCTGGCCAGAGCCGTCTGCGAGCTGGCCGGCCAGTCCTCCCCGGACACCCAGATCGAGGTGGAGGTCGAGGGCAGCCTGACCGACCTGCCCGCCGCCGTCGAGGTGGCCGTCTACCGGATCGTCCAGGAGGCGCTGACCAACATCCGGCGGCACGCCAGGGCCTCCCGCGCCCGCATCGTGCTCCAGCGCGACACCGTCCTGCGCGTGCTGGTCGCCGACGACGGCCGCGGGTTGCCCGCCGCGTACAGCGCGGGGGTGGGCCTCGGCTCGATGCGGGAACGGGCGGCCGAGCTCGGCGGCATCTGCGTCGTCAACAGCGGGCCGGGGGCCGGGACGCGGGTCGAGGTCATGCTGCCCCTGGGCTCGGCCGCGAAGGAGCCGGTCAGGCCGCCGCGCGCGGGCCGCTGAGCGCCGCGCCAAGCCGCGCCAAGCCGCGCCAAGCCGCGCCGGGCCGCGCCGGGCCGGGCAAAATTAACCAAGAGTAGTTTTGATCTCACCCTTGGTGTGGAACATGGTGAAGTATCACCTCATTCCTCACGGAGGACGTGCCTTGCCCCAGCACACACCCCGCCTGGTGATGTACTACCGGACCCACTGCGACGGCGGCCTCTACGTCTCCCCGCTGCCCCTGATCGAACGGCGTACCGGCCTCACCCACCTCGTCGTCGCCACCGTGGAGGTCGGCGCGGACGGCGACGTCCGGCTCAACGGCGCCCCGCCCGACTGCCCCGAGCTGGCCCAGATGTGGGACGACGTGCAGGTCACCCAGGTGTACGGCGCCCGCGCCCTGGCCATGATCGACGGCCTGGACCGCCTCGACCACGACCTCGGCACCTGCTACCCGCCGCTGCGCCGCCTGCTCGCCCGCCGCCGCCTCGACGGCGTGGACCTGCACCTGACCGCGCCCATGTCACCGACCGGCCTCGGCCGCCTGATCGACCGGCTGCGCGCCGACTTCGGCCCGGCCTTCCTGCTCGCGCTCACCCCGTCCGCCGCCGTGGACCACGACCAGGTCTTCCGCGACCGGGGCGCCGACCTCGCCTGGCTCAACCTGCCGATGTACGGCGGCCCGCGCAGCCTGGCCGACCCGTGCGACTACGACGCCGTGCTCGCCGGGGGAGCGGTGCCGGCGGGCAAGCTGGTGGCCGGGGCGGTCACCACCCCCGACAACGGGGGCGGCGGCTACGTCGAGATCGACCGCCTGGCCGCCACCGTCGCCGAGCTGCTGCACCGGCATCCCGGGATGGGCGGGGTGAGCGGCTGGGAGTACTACAACGCCCTGCCCGGCGGCACGGACGCCCCCTGGCAGTGGGCCGAACGCGTCGGCGCCGCCCTCAGACTGACCCGCAAGCCCTGACCTTCCGAGCCCCTTGGAGGGCTCGGTCAGCGTCGCCGGCGCTTCTGGGCGCCCGCCGTCTTGCCCGGTTTGCGGGGCTTCCTCGGCAGACGCCCGCGCTCGCCCGGCGGCCGTACGTGCACCCCGCGCCACCGCTGCAACGCCACGCGCGCGGCCGAGGCCACCCGGGGCGCCGGATGGTGCTCGATGAGGAAGCGCAGCATCGGCGTCGTGTAGGGATGGTCGCTGCACGTCATCATGCCGAGCATGCTGAGCACGTCGTCGACGTCGAGGTTGCCGGAGAGCTGGAGTATCGACTCGGCCGGGCCGCCGATCTCCATCGCGGCCACGGTCATGTCGGCGTACACCCAGGCCACGTCGACGGGCGCGGGCGGGACGTCGTGGTCCTCCTTCTCCCGGGCCCTGATGAGCGCCCCCAGCCGGGGCACCTCGCGCAACGCGGCGGCGATCTCCCGACCGGGCCGGCCGAGGTCCTCCAGCAGCACGGTCAGGCCGACCGCCCGGCTCAGCGGGCTGACGTCGAGCAGGACGTCGGCGATCTCCTCGGCGGCCCGCGCCGGATCCCGCCCGCCCAGCCAGACGCGCACCTCCTCGGCGCGTTCGTCGTCGTCGTAGGTGCGCAGGGCGCGCAGCAGCGTGGGGGCGTCGGCGCCGGCCGTGCCGCCGTGGACCGGGATGTCCTGGCCGATGAGGGTCTTGAAGAGGTCGAGCGCGCTCCAGGTGCCGAGCGGGGTCAGCGACACCGACGAGCCCTCGCGCCGGATCAGCCGCAACCAGGCCAGCTCGTCGGCCGCCTCGTCGGTCAGCTCGGGGATCTCCGTCACCGGCAGGGCGTCGCGGTGGCTGAGCAGCATCAGCAGGGTGCTCGTGCCGGCGTCGAGCGCCGCGGCGTCGGCCTCGGGGGAGAACAGCGAGTAGAGGATGTCGCCCCACGTGTCCAGCACGTCGTCGGCCGGCCCCGACGTCAGGGTCTCGACCGCCGGGCCGGTCGTGGCGGCCCCGTCGCGCACGTCGATGAGCCGGCTGTCCTCGGCCACGCCCCAGAGCCGCCCCTGCCCGGGCCGCGCCGCCCCCTGCTCGCCGACGGCGGAGGCGAGGCGGAGCAGGTCGTGGACGACCGGCGTTGCCCGGACCACGGCCGCGAGGTCGTCGGCCGGGAGGAGGCGCACCGGCGGCTGGAGGGTCACGAGCGGCAGCAGGTCCGCTTGATGGAGGAAATGGTCCACGGTGGGTAAGGTTACTGTCTCATTGCGTGACGCTGCCCGCTCTTTGCCTTCACCGGGCGGCCGGAAAACCCCTCGGATTCTGTCGGTGGCCGGTGATACAAACGGGTCCGATGTTCGCCCGCCCTCGGCCAAGGGGTTTCACCGTGACCAGCGGCAGTTCGGAGTTCTCCGTAGAAGGCCCGCGCTACGACCGGCGAGGGCCGGTCCGCTGGCTCTGGTCCCACCTGCGCCGCCACCCGCTCCCCCTGACGGGCTTCCTCGGCGGCTCGCTGGTGATGGTGGTGCTCAACGCGCTGGTCCCGCAGCTCACCGGCTCGGCCTTCGACGCGGTGCTGGGCGGCCGGGGCACGCCCGCCGCCGCGCTCGGCCTGGTCGCCCTGGCGCTGCTGGCGGTGGTGTCGGCCCGCGGCCTGTTCGACCTCGTCGCCCGGCTGAGCAGCGAGATGCTGGCCAAGCGGCTCGAACGCGACGCCCGCGACGAGCTCTACGCGGGCCTGCTCGGCAAGAGCCAGACCTTCCACAACCGGCAGCGGGTGGGCGACCTGATGGCGCGGGCGGCCAACGACATCCGCCAGCTGTCCATCATGATCAGTCCGGGCGTCGACCTGATCGTCGACTCCGGGCTCACCGGCCTGGTGCCCCTGGTGTTCATCGCCGCGATCGACCCGCGGCTGCTGCTGGTGCCCGTGGTGTTCGGCGTGCTGTTCGCCTTCGCGCTGCGCCACTACATGGGGCAGCTCAACCCGGTGGCCACCCGCATGCGCGACGAGTTCGGCGACCTCAACGCCGGGCTGAGCCAGGCGGTGCGCGGCATCGAGGTCATCAAGGTGACCGCGCAGGAGGAGCAGGAGCGGCTGCGCTTTCGCGCCGACGCCCGGCGCTACCGCGACTCGTTCGTGCGCAACGGCCTCGTCCAGGCCCGCTACCTGCCCACGTTGCTGTTCGCGTGCGCCATGGCGGGGGCGCTGTGGCACGCACTCGTCCTGCACGCCGCCGGCGCGATCACGATCGGCGACCTGGTGGCCTTCATGGGGCTGATGGGCATGCTCGGCTTCCCGACCCAGATCTCCATCTTCACGTTCTCGCTGGTGCAGATCGGCATCGTGTCCTCCCGCCGGATCCTCGACATCGTCAACGCCGAGACCGAGCTGGAGCAGCCGGCCGCCGGCCACGCCGCGCCCATCGGGGGCGAGATCGTCTTCGACGACGTCACGTTCGGCTACGGCGAGGGCGAGCCCGTCCTGCGGGGGGTGACGTTCACCGTGCGGCCGGGCGAGACGGTGGCGATCGTCGGCGAGACGGGGGCGGGCAAGAGCTCGCTGACGAAGCTGGTGCCCCGCATCTACGACGTCACCTCGGGCCGGATCCTGGTCGACGGCGTCGACGTCCGCGACTGGGACCTCGACTCGCTGCGCTCCCAGATCTCCACCATCGAGCAGGACGTCGTGCTGTTCTCGCGGTCCGTGGCCGAGAACATCGCCTTCGGCCTCGGCCAGCGGGCCGACCGCGCCGCCGTGGTCAAAGCGGCGGAAGACGCGCAGGCGGCCGAGTTCGTGGCCGAGCTCGACGACGGCTACGACACCGTCATCGGCGAGCGCGGCCTCACGCTGTCCGGCGGCCAGCGCCAGCGGCTGGCCATCGCACGGGCGCTGCTGACCGACCCGGCCATCCTGATCCTCGACGACTCCACCAGCGCCATCGACTCCGCCACCGAAGACCGCATCCAGCAGGCCATCGAGCGCATCCAGGAAGGGCGCACGACCCTGCTGATCACCCACCGGCTCTCCCAGATCCGCTGGGCCGACAAGGTCCTGCTGCTGCGGCGCGGCGAGGTGGCCGCCTTCGGCACCCACGACGAGCTGATCGCCGGCAGCCCCCTGTACCGCCGCATCTTCTCCCACTACGACGAGGTCCCGGCCGATCAGGGCGCGCTCGACGAGCAGGAAAGGGTCCACTGATGGGCTTCATCATGGACGGCCTCGACGCCGAGGACTACGACCGCACCTACTCCGACCGTGACCTGACGCGCCGGATCCTCGCCTACTTCCGCCCCAAGCTGGGCGCGATGTTCCTGGTGGCGGCCATGATCGTGCTGGTGTCGGCGGCGCAGGCGGCCCTGCCGCTGCTGGCCAGCCAGGGCGTCGACGCCATCCAGGACGGCACGATCGCCGACGTCGGCCCGCTGCTGGCCGCCGGCATCCTGCTGGCCGGCGCGCTGAGCTGGGCCTTCAACTTCGTCCGCCAGTGGTACAGCGCGCGGGTCACCGGCGACGTCGTGCTGCGCCTGCGCGAAGACGCCTTCGACGCCGTGCTCGAACGCGACCTGTCGTTCTACGACGAGACCCCGTCGGGCCGCATCGTCAGCCGCGTCACCTCCGACACCGACGACTTCGCCACGGTCTCCACCCTGACGATGGACCTGATCAGCCAGGTGCTGATGGTGGGGTTCGTCACCGTCCTGCTGTTCCTGCGCAGCGTCGAGCTGGCGCTGCTGACCCTGCTGGTGGCGCCGGTCGTGATGGGCATGGCGCTGCTGTTCCGGCGGCTGGCCAGGTCCAGCACGCGGCGGGCCCAGCGGTCGCTGAGCCGGGTCAACGCCAACCTCCAGGAGACCATGGGCGGCATCGCCGTGGCCAAGAACTTCCGCCAGGAGCAGCAGGTCTACGACGAGTTCCGGCCGGTCAACGAGCAGAGCTACCGGGTGACGCTGCGCCAGGGCTTCGTCTTCTCGGCCATCTTCCCCCTGCTGTTCCTCGTGGCGGGGCTCGCGACGGTCGCGCTGGTCCAGCTCGGCGGCACCGCGGTGCTGGGCGGCGGCCTGTCGGCAGGCGACTGGTACCTGTTCCTGCAGGGCGTGTCGCTGTTCTGGATGCCGCTGACCTCCATCGCCGCCTTCTGGTCGCAGTTCCAGCAGGGCCTGTCGGCCTCCGAGCGGGTCTTCGCCCTGATCGACGCCCCGCCCCGGGTCGTGCAGACCGGGTCGGCCGATCCGGGCAGGCTGGCCGGGCGCATCGAGTTCGACGACGTCACCTTCGGCTACGACGCGGCCCACCCCGTGCTCCGCCGCTTCGACCTGGTCGTCGAGGCGGGCGAGACCGTCGCGCTGGTCGGCCACACCGGCGCCGGCAAGTCCACGCTGGGCAAGCTGATCACCCGTTTCTACGAGTTCCAGGAAGGCCGCCTGCTGATCGACGGCCACGACATCCGCTCGCTCGACCTCGGCGCGTACCGGCGGCAGATCGGCGCGGTGCCGCAGGCGCCGTTCCTGTTCAGCGGCACGGTCGCCGACAACATCCGCTACCCGCGTCCCGCCGCGGGCGACGACGAGGTGCTGGCCGCGGCGGCCGCGGTCGGCGGCGGCGACTGGATCGAGGCCCTGCCCCACGGCCTGGCCACCGACGTGGGCGAGCACGGGCGGGCGCTGTCGATGGGCCAGCGGCAGCTCGTCGCGCTGGCCCGCCTGCTCATCCAGGACCCGGCGATCGTCGTCCTCGACGAGGCCACCGCCAGCGTCGACCCGCTGACCGAGGCCCAGATCCAGGAGGGGCTCGACGTAGTGCTGGCCGGCCGCACCTCGATCGTCATCGCCCACCGGCTGTCCACGATCGAGCACGTCGACCGCATCATCGTGCTCGACCACGGCCGGATCGTGGAGGAGGGCGACCACGCCTCGCTGCTGGCCCGCGGCGGCCGCTACTGCCAGGTCTACAACACCTACTTCCGCCACCAGTCGCCCGACTACCGGCCCGACAGCGGGTTCGTCGCCGTCGGCGAGACCTGACGGGCTCAGGCGGGACCTGACGGGCTCACATGACGAGCCGCTGCTGCCTGCTGCTGCGCCACTCCACCATGAGCACGGTCGCGTCGTCCTGGAGCCGTCCGTGCTGGTGCTCCAGGATGGCCTGCACCAGCCGGCGCAGGGTCTCGGGCGCCGACAGGCCGTCGGCCTCGTGCCGGAGGATGAAGTCGATGAAGCGCTCCAGGCCGAACAGCTCGCCGTCCGGGCTCTGCGCCTCGATGATCCCGTCGGTGTAGAACAGCAGCCGGTCGCCGGGCTGGAGCTGGTAGCGCAGCTCCCCGGTGTACGGCCGCAGCAGGAAGCCCATCGGCGGGTCGGGCTCGCTGGACAGCGTGGCCACCTGCTGACCTTCGCGGATCACCAGCGGCGGGTGGTGCCCCCGGTTCACCCAGGTCAGCCAGCCGGTGTGCAGGTCGAGGCAGGCCAGGATGCCGGTGGCGAAGCGGCCGACGAACTGCTCGGCGATGGCCGCGTCGATCGCCTGGCCCGTGCTGACGAGATCGGCGCCCTGCCGCCGGTTGTTCCTGCTGGCCCCGACGGCGACGGTCGCCGTCAGCCCGGCGGAGGTGTCGTGGCCCATCGAGTCGAAGATCGACACGTGCAGCGCCTCGCCGTCGATGGCGTAGTCGAAGGCGTCCCCGCCCACCTCGTACGCCGGTTCGAGCACGGCGCTGACCACCACGTCGTCGTTGGCGAACGTCCCCGGCGGCAGCAGCGGCACCAGCACCTCGGCCGACAGCGTCATCGGCCGGGCGCGGATCAACCGCGAGTAGGAGTCGCTGTGCGGCCGCTTGCTGATCACCAGCAGCGCGACCAGCGAGGCGAGCTGCTGGGCCCGCCACTCGGCGACCTCGTCGTCCAGCGGCACCGTCACCCCGAGCACGCCGACCCGCTCGGTGCCGTCCAGGAGCGGCAGCCACAGCCGCCGAGCCGTGTCGCCGGGCCCGCCCGGCACGCGGACGACCTCGGCGTTGCGGAAGGCGATCCCGGCGAGGGTGCCGTCGATCCGCAGGGCCGTCAGCGCCGCGCCGGACGGGTCCCGCTGCTCCGTGATCGGGATGAGCTCCTGCTGCTGCAGGTCGGTGACGTAGATCGCGGTCTCGGAGAAGCCCGCCAGCGCGGCGTGCCCGGCGACCACGTGCGGCAGGTCCTCCATCGCGGTCAGATGGTTGGCGGACAGCATGCCGCCCAGCATCAGCTCGCCGCCACTCCGCCGCATCGGCACACCCTTCCTGAGGTCTGCCCGGAAACCTACCCATTCGAGGGGCGGTTTCTGCCCCGTTGGCCGTCGCCGACACCTCCGTACGGACCGGGCCGGCCTCACTCGGCGGCAGGCGGTCCTTCCGCGCGCTCCGCGTCAGGCGCCCGCCACCGCGCCGCGTCCTGGTACGCCTTCGCCACCGCGACGATCATGGCCGCCTGCGCCCCGGCCAGCGACCACCAGAGCATGCCGCCGCCTGCGAAGAAGGCGAACGCCGGCAGCGCGACGACCGCGAACACCCATCCGCCGACCGATCCAGGAATCCTCAAAACCGGCTCTCCCATACGTACCAGGGGCCTTCGAGGTGGGTGTATGCCGTGTGGGACTCCTCCGGCGGCGTGCCTCCGGGGCTCCAGGCGAAGCCGTACCGGTCGAGAAAGCCGGTGTCGCTCACCAGGAACCGCGCGCCGCCCGGCAGCCGTTCGATCGACGTCAGCGGGTAGAGGCCCACCCACTGGTCTTCGCGCCTGACGGTCGTGGTGTCCGCGGCGACCGTCCGGGCGAACTGCTCCAGCTCCGACTCCGACAGCGCGAACCGGGCCTCGAACGGCACCCTGGTGAACACCAGCGCGGTCATGATCACGCCCATCACCGGCGCGGCCGTCCAGCGGGCCCAGTGGCGGCGCAGCCCGGGACGTCCGTCGGAGCGCAGAAGGCCCACCGCGAACCGGGCGACCCAGACGACCACGGTGCCGACGAGGAGCGCGAGCCCCGCCAGCAGCAGTGTCAACGAACCTCCGCCCGGCACGCTCGTGTAGTCGAGCACGATCAGCCCTGCCACGGCGACCAGCGGAAGCAGCACCTTGCCTGGCGGGCCGACCAGGGCCCGGGTGAGCGCCGGTAAGGGAGGGCGCTCGGCGACGTTTTCCGACATGCCCGACAGTACCGCGATCATGTGACGCCCGCCCGGCGGGCAGCAGGCACCGGCTACAGCAGCCGGGAACGGTCCAACGCCGCCCTCTTCCGCACCTCGGCCAGGAAGACCTCCGTGTGGCGGTGGTGGTGGCGCGCCCGGCCAGGCTCCCGGCCCGGCGGGGTGTCGGCGTGCTGGGAGAAGGTCAGCCAGCAGCTGCGGATGCCGTAGAGGAGGTTCTCCAGCAGGTCGAGGGCCGGACGGGCCGGGTTGAGCGGGGTGATGGGCAGGTAGACCGTGCTGGGGCCGAGGCCGAGCTCGGGATGGTCGGTGCGGGCCTGGGCGATCAGCTCCTCGGCCACGCCGATGCGGTGCTTGGCCTCGGTGACGCCGTAGAGGTGGCCCTCGGCGACGTGCAGCGCGTTGCGGATCATCGGCATGACCGCGGCCCTGGGCGAGCCGCCGCCGCTCATCGCGGAGATCACCTCGGTGAGGCTCTCCTGGGCGGGGGCCTTGATGTTGTCGACCTCGGAGATGGTCTGCATCGGATGCAGGCCGGTGTGCCGGGCGCTGACGGTGGCGGCGGCATAGAGCCAGTGGGCCGCCGCGATCGCGGCCGCGGTGGGGTCGATCTTGGTGAACAGCGCCTCCGTGCCGAACGGATGCTGGTGCAGCAGGCTGTCGGCCTGGGCGACCTGAAGGGGCGAGGCGTCCTCGCGGCTGAGCATGACGGCCTGCTGGGCGCGCTCGCTCAGGTCGCCGAGCTCGGCGTTCTCGATGGCGGCCAGCTCGGCGGTGACGTCGGTGGCCACGCTGCCGGCCAGCGGCGCGTGGTTGATCGTGTGCAGCGTACGGCCGACGCGGTGGGCGACCTCCTCCACCCGCGTGGAGTAGAGGGTCAGCGCGCCGTTGGCCGGCCGGACGGGCGCCAGCAGGGCCGGGATGACCGAGGCGAACGCGTCGCGCTCGGCCTGCCGCTGCCAGCCGACGCTGTTGGGGCCGTGCTGGTCGGCGGCGCTGGACGGGTGGGTGTAGCAGCGCCAGCAGGCGTAGGACAGCTCCGTGAGGCTGGTGGCCAGGCGGAGCACGTCGGGGCTCGAAGGCACCTGTTCCGCCACGGTGGTGGCGATGTCGCCGATCCCCGTACCCCAGGTGGCGATGAGCGCGTGGCGTGAGTGGTCGACGGCGAACCGGGTCACGGAGGCTCCTTACAACGGGGGGTGGGGGAGCGTGATGACATGCTCAGGATGCTTGATCCGGCGTGGTCGTGGAGGGGAATTCGCATGGTTGCCGGTCCCTGATCTGCGGATTTGCCGTGATATGCGCCAGAAGATTTTTCCAGCGGACGGGCCGGTTCCCACGCCCCTGACAAGGGCCGGCACGAGCCCGTGTCAGGGGCGGGCGCGCGCCGGTGCCGCGCCGGTGCCGCGGGCCGGTCCGCGCCCGTCGTGGCGGGTCGCCGTCTCCGCCCTCGTTCCTCCGGCCCGGCCCTGTTTCGGTCCGTCACTTTCGGCGGCCAATATCCGCTGGCAGAAAAGAAACTTGGGCGCCGGTGTAATGGAACCTCACCCGGCGAAATCAAGATCATCCCCACGCGGGCGGCCGATGTGCCACCGTTTTCTTCATCCCCGGGGCGCCCGCCCATCCGGCGCAGGCCCCTGTCCAGCTGCGCGAAGGCGGGAATGTGTGGACCTAGAGACACAGATGCTCAAGTTGCTGCTGCGCCTGCGGAAGCTCAAGGCAGGCAGGCCCACCGGCGACCTCACGGCGACCACGACCGGCATCACCCGGATGCAGGCCGACATCGCCGACATCCGGACGGAGATGCGACAGGACTTCGCCGCGCTCGGCGACGAGCTGGCGGCCCTGCGCCGCCACCTGAACGACCACTTCGCGTCCAGCCGGCCGCGCTGCTGCAAGGACCCGGAGCCCGGCTGCCCGCAGGGGACGCCGGCGTACGGCCCGGACCCGATCAACAACTGACCTGCCACGCCAGGCTCAGCTCCGAGCCCTCCGCGGACCCGCACCCGTTGCCTGCCGGCGGTCGTGTCGGGTATACACGGGTTGCCACCATGTGCTTACAGCAAGTGGGACCCGGCCGCCCTCCACCACTGGGCCGGTTCCCTACCGACTACCGGCAAAGGTAGGAGTAAGTGGATGTAGAGGCGGAGATCCTGGACATCAGGCTTCGGGTCCAGGCGCTGGAGGCGACACTGTGCGCCGAGGCCGACTGCTCCGAGGCGGTGCTCGGCATCGCCGAGATGCGGGCCGACCTCGCCGAGACCCGGAGCCAGTCGGGCCAGGACGTCACGGCCCTGACCGACGAGCTGCTCGGCCTGCGCGGGCAGACCGACGAACAGTTCCAGGCGATCCGGTCGAAGATCCGCCGCCGGCTCGACCTGCTGCGCTGCGAGACCCTCGATCTGGCCATCAGGCTCGACCGCCTGCTGGAGAAGGACGACTCCTAGCGGGCGCGCCCGCCGGGGGTCAGGTGGCGGCGTGGGCCTGGCGGGTCCAGGCGGACAGCAGGCGGAGAGCGGTCTGGGAGGGGGAGCCCTCCTCGGTGGTGTGGGCGATCAACGCCTGGTCGGGGTCGTCGGGCAGGCGGAGGGTCTCGAAGCCGAGGTCGAGCCTGCCGACCACCGGGTGCAGGTAGACGTAGCGTCCGTGGGTCTTGTCCTTGAGCCGGTGTTCGGCCCACAGCTCGCGGAACTCCGGGCTGGCCGCCGACAGCTCCTCGACCAGCTCCGACGTCCGGGCGTCCGCAGGATGGCGGCCGGCGTCGAGGCGCAGGTAGGCGGCCACGTCGGCGGCCTTGGCGGGCCAGTCGGCGTACAGGTCGCGCATGCCCTCGTCCAGGAACACCAGGCGGGCCAGGTTGCGCTGGCGGGGCGGCAGCGCGCCGAAGTCGGTGATCAGCGCCGCCGCGAGGTGGTTCCAGGCCAGTACGTCGGTGTTGCGCCCGACGACGTAGGCCGGCACGTCGGCCGACGCGTCCAGCAGGCGCTGGAGGGGCGACTGGCGCACCGCCCACCACGACTTCACCACGGGCCTCGCGGCCAACCTGCGGCTGGCGGAGGCGCTACGTCCGGTCGCCGCCCGGCACGGCGTCGGAGTCGCCGAGGTGGCCATCGCGTGGGTCCTGGCCTGGCCGGGCGTCACCGGGGCCATCGTCGGCGCCCGCCGGCCCGAGCAGGTGGACGGCTGGATCGGCGCCGCCGCGGTGGACCTGACGCCGGCCGACCTGGCGGAGATCGCCGCCGCGATCACCGCCTCCGGCGCCGGCGCCGGCCCCGCCCGGCCCCGCGCGTGAGGACGGCGCCGGAGATGTCCCTCATCGTGCTGGCCCAGTACGTGGCCGCGGCCGGTCAGGAGGACCGGCTGCGGACCGCGCTCGAAGCGATGATCGAACCGTCCCTGGACGAGCCCGGCTGCCTGGCCTACCGCGCCTACGGCGACCCGAACCATCCGGCGAGCATGGTGGTGATCGAGGAGTGGGCCGGCGCCGGGGCGTGGGCGCGGCACCTGACCACGCCGCATCACCGCCATGCGGCGCAGGTGCTGGCCCTCGTCCTGGCCGAGCCGATGGTCGTGCGCACGCTCGTGACTGCCTAGCTCTACCCGAGCCCCGCCGGGCCCGATCTGACCGAGTGTCCGCAGGAGGCCGATGCGGGGGACCGGTCGGCGAACGGCTGAGGAATCGGTCCTGCCGTATGGGTTGCGGCCCGGCACCCGTCGCGTCCGGAGATGTCGGCTATTTGGTGCGTCCTTCTTTATGGCAGTTTTCGGGGCGATTGCTGAGTATGAGGGGCATGGAGCGCGTGCCGCAGGAGGACGGTGCGGCCGGGGCTCGGGAAGCCGGGCGGGCCAGGGCCGAGAAGGTTCGGCGGGTCGCCGCCGGGGGCGGGGTGCTGGTCGTCGTGGCGGTGCTGGCGTACTGGCTGGGCGGCGGCGGCAGCGGCGGGACGGCCGCGGGAGGGCCGGGCGCCACGCCGACGCCCACCGCGACGCTCACGGTGCCGGACGTCTTCCGCAGAGTCGGCCCGTCGGTCGTGGTCATCCAGGCGGGCAAGTCGCTCGGCACGGGCGTGATCGCGGCCGAGGACGGGACGATCCTGACGGCACATCACGTGGTCAAGGCCACCAAGGACATCAACCTCACGTTCGCCGACGGGACCAGGGCGAAGGCCGTCGTCGCCGCCGCGAATCCCCAGAGGGACGTCGCCGTGCTCAAGCCGGTGAAGCTGCCGGAGATCGTCGTGCCCGCGACGCTCGGCGGCGCCGTGGCCGTGGGAGCGCCGGTCGTGGCGATCGGCAATCCGCTGGGCCTGACCTACAGCGTCTCCACCGGGGTGGTGTCGGGCCTCGACCGGACCGCCGGCCGGACCGGCAAGGACGCCGGCCTGAAGGGGCTGATCCAGTTCGACGCCTCCGTCAACCCGGGCAGCTCCGGCGGCCCCCTGCTGGACGCCCGCGGGCTGGTCGTCGGGATCGTCGTCTCGATCGCCGACCCGGGCGGCGACGATGCGTTCGCCGGCATCGCGTTCGCGGTGCCGATCGGCGCGGCCCTGGGCGGCGACGACGGCGACGGCCCACCAGGCGACGGACCCCAGATCTGACCGCCACTGCCCACAGCGCCCACAGAAGGGACATCATGCCCCCGGCCCAGGCTCATCCGCTCGAACAGGTCCTCTTCGAGGTCAAACGCACCATCGTCGGCCAGGACGTGCTGCTCGAACGCATGGCCGTCGCGCTGATCGCCGACGGTCACCTGCTGGTGGAAGGCGTGCCGGGCCTGGCCAAGACCCTGGCCGTCCGGTCGCTGGCCGCGGCGATCACCGGCGGCTTCCAGCGCGTGCAGTTCACCCCCGACCTGGTCCCCGCCGACCTCGTCGGCACCCGGGTCTACCACCAGCACTCCGGCGAGTTCAGGACGGAGCTCGGCCCGGTGTTCACGAACCTGCTGCTCGCCGACGAGATCAACCGCGCCCCCGCCAAGGTGCAGAGCGCCCTGCTGGAGGTGATGCAGGAGCACCAGGTGACGATCGGCCGCGAGACGTTCCAGGTGCCGGAGCCGTTCCTGGTGATGGCGACGGAGAACCCGATCGAGTCGGAGGGCACGTACCCGCTGCCCGAGGCCCAGGTGGACCGGTTCATGATGAAGGTGGTCGTCGGCTATCCCGCCCAGAACGAGGAGCAGGCGATCGTCGAACGCGCGCTGCGTCCGCCGGACCCGCCGCAGCCGACGGTCACGACCGCCGAGCTGATGGAGATGCGGGCCCGCGCCCGGCAGGTGTACGTCGATCCGTCGATCGTCGACTACGCCGTACGCGTGGTCGCCGTGACCCGTTCGCCGGGCACGGCCGGGCTGGGGGAGCTGGAGCGGTACGTCACGTACGGGGCCAGCCCGCGCGCGTCCATCGCGCTCGTCACCGGCGCCCGCGCGCTGGCGTTCCTGCGCGGCCGCGACTACGTCCTGCCGGACGACCTGTCCGAACTCGCGCTCGACGTGCTGCGCCACCGTCTCGTCCTGTCCTACGAGGCCCTGGCGGACGACGTCGACGCCGACACGATCATCAGCAGGGTGCTCGGGGCCGTCCGGGTGCCCGACGTCGTCCTGCGGAACCGCTGAGCCGTCATGGCCACCGCCCCCGAGAAACTGCTGCTCCGCCTGGAGTGGAAGGTCGTCCGCAGGCTGGACGGCCGCCTCCAGGGCGCCCACCGCACCGCGCACCGCGGCTCCGGCGTCGACTTCACCGGCCTGCGCCGCTACGCCGACGGCGACGACGCCCGGCACATCGACTGGAACGTCACCGCCCGCCTGGACGAGCCCCATCTGCGCGTGTTCACCGAGGATCGCGAGCTGACGGTGTGGCTGGTGCTCGACCGGTCGGCCTCGATGACGGCCGGGCGGCCGGGACGCGCCAAGCACGACGTCCTGGCCGAGCTGGCGCTCGTCCTCGCCCGGCTGTTCGGGCGGGGCGGCGACCGGGTCGGGGCGCTGCTGTTCGACACCGGGATGGCGCGGGTCGTGCCGCCGGGCACGTCTCGTCGGCACGCGCTGCGGATCGGCGCCGAGCTGGAGCGCACCGCCGGCCCGCGCGCCGGCGCCACCACCGACCTGGCCCACATGCTCGACGCGGCCGGACGGCTGGCGCGCCGCCGCGCGCTCGTCGTCGTCCTGTCGGACTTCATCGGCGAGGGCGACTGGGAGCGCTCGCTCCAGCGCCTGGCCCGGCGGCACGAGGTCGTCGCCCTGCGCATCGTGGACGCGGCCGACGACGTGCTGCCCGAGGCCGGGCTGATCGTGGTCGAGGACGCCGAGACGGGCGAGCAGCTCGTCGTCGACTCCGCCGACCCGCTGCTGCGGGTCCGCTTCCGCGAGGCCGTGGACGCCCGCGACGCCCGGCTCGCGGCGGGCATGCGCCGGGCGGGGGTCCCGGTCCACCGCGTCGCCACCGACCACGACCTGACCGACACCCTCGTCGAACTCGCCGCCCGCACAGGGGAGCGGTGGCCATGACACTGTCGTCCCCGTTGTTGCTGGCCGCGGGGCTGCTCGTCACGGCGGCGCTGGCCTGGGCGGTCGTCGTCTCGGCCCGCCGCCGGAGGGAGGCGCTGGCCGCGGCCGGGGTCGCCGGGCCGGGCGGGCGCGGCGCGTACCTCGGGACCGGCCTGACGATCGCCGGGGTCGGCGTGCTCGCGGTCGCCGCCGCGGGACCGGCGGCGATGGTGCCGGTGCCGCGCACTGCGGGCACCGTCATCCTCGCCGTCGACGTCTCCAACAGCATGGGCGCCGGCGACGTCGCGCCGACCAGGCTGGCCGCCGCGCAGCGGGCGGCCCGCGCGTTCGTGGCGGCGCAGCCCGACAGCGTGGACATCGGGGTCGTCGCGTTCGAACGCGGCGCGCTCACCACCGCGCGGCCCGACGCGGACCATTCCGTCGCGCTCAGGGCCATCGACCGCCTGCGGATCACCGGCGGCACCTCGCTCGGGGCGGCCATCACGGCCTCGCTGACGGCCATCACCGGCCGGCAGGTGGTCATCGGCCGCGACGGGACGCCGCCCGACCTCGGCTACTGGCCGTCGGCCACGATCGTGATGTTCTCCGACGGCCAGAACCAGGGCGGCGACGTCGAACGGGCCGCCGCCGTGGCCCAGAAGGCGGGCGTGCGGGTCCACACCGTGGGGGTCGGCACCGCGGCCGGGGCGGCGGTCCGGGTCGACGGCTACCACCTGCAGACCTCGCTCGACGAGGACACCCTCACCACGATCGCGCGGACCACCGGCGGCGCCTACCACCCGGCCGCCGACGCCGCGCGGCTCGACGGCGTCGCCGACTTGATCGACCTGCGGCTCACCGTCTCCGACGAGCCGCTGCCGCTCGCCGGCGGGCTGATCGGGCTCGCGCTCGCGCTGCTCGCCGCGGGCGCGGCGGTCACCGTGTTCCGGTCCGGGCGGGTGATCTAAATGTCGTTGTCCTGGCCGTGGGCGCTGCTGTCGGCGCTGGTCATCCCGTTGATCTTCGCGATCCGCTGGTGGGCGGGCCGCCGGCGGCGGCGGGCGGTCGTGCGCGTCACCTCGATCGCGCTCGTACGGGCCGCGCTTCCCGGGCGTACGCGCTGGACGCGGCGCATCCCCGTGGCGCTCTTCGTCGCCGGGCTGGCGCTGCTCGCGGTGGGGGCGGCGCGGCCGCAGGCGTCGGTGCCGGTGCCGATGCGGTCGGCGACGATCCTGCTCGCGCTCGACACCTCCGGCTCCATGTGCTCCACCGACGTCGATCCCAACCGCCTCACCGCCGCCAGGAAGGCCGCCGCCGGGTTCATCGAGTCGCAGCGCGGCGGGCCGCGCATCGGCCTGGTCACCTTCGCCGGCACCGCGGGCCTGCTCGTCCCGCCCACCGACGACACCGACGCCCTGATCGCGGCCCTGGACGGGCTCACCGTCGCCCGCGGCACCGCGATCGGCCAGGCCATGCTCACCTCGATCGACGCGGTCGCCGAGGTGGACCCCTCGGTCGCCGCCACCGCCGCCACGCCGCCCGCCGCGGCCCCCGGGTACGCCGGCGCCGCGATCGTCGTGCTCACCGACGGCGCCAACACCCAGGGCGTCGACCCGCAGCGGGCCGCCCAGGAGGCGGCGTCGCGCCGCGTACGCGTGTTCACCATCGGCTTCGGCACCACGAAGGTGGTGCCGATGGTGTGCGACAACTCGCAGTTCGACGGCCGCGGCTTCGGCGACTGGGGCGGCGGGTTCGGCGGGGGCTTCGACCGGGGCCGCAACCCCCGGGTCATCGACGAGCCGGCACTCCGGCAGATCGCCCGTACGACCGGCGGCTCCTACCACCGGGCCGAGAACGCCGACCAGCTCGCGACCGCCCTCGACGCCCTTCCCGGCACCTTCACGGTCGTCCGCGAACGGGTGGACACGGCCGCCGCCTTCGCCGGGGCCGGCGCCCTGCTCGTGGTCGCGGCGCTGTCGCTCTCCCTCTGGTGGAACCGCCCGCGCCGCGCCTGACCCGCGGCGGGCGGCCTAGTCGAGAGCCGTCGCCGACCGTTCGGCCAGCCGTTCGTGGCGCTGCCGGGCGGCCTGCGCGGTGCCGAGGCCGAGCCCGAAGGCGATCCCCTGCCAGGTCATGCCGCGCCCACGGGCCATCGCCAGCAGCCCGGCCTCCAGCGCGTCCAGCTCTCCGCGGACCAGCGGGACGAGGCTCAACGCCGCGGTGATGTCGGCCTGGTCCACCTCGGGCTCGCCGTCGTCGAGCTGCGCGGCCCCGCTGAGCAGGAACGACACCAGCCTGACGGCCTCGTGCGGCCCGATGACCGACGGGTGCGCCTGCCTGAGCCGCTGCTCGTCGGTGGCCGCGTGCCGCTCGGCGATCCGGAACAGGGACGCGTGCACCCGCTGGGCGCGCGCCTGCTCGGGGTCCGGCGGGGAGAAGGGGTGATCGATCGACATGGAGGCAACGATGTCGTGGGAACCGATTGATGTCAACAGCTTGTTTTGAACGAACTGTTCAACAGATGAAGTGTCGTTTGAAGGTTTCAGAGGGTCGTCCAAGGATTTCAGCGGCAAGGATTACACCGAAAGTTCAACGATAGCGTTGAAGGCATGGATATCAAGGACATCGCCTGGCCGGTCGATGGCGCGGGTGTCTCGGCGTTCCTGGGGACGCTCCCCGCCAGGCCGCTGCTGCTCGGCCTCGGCGAGGCCCGGCACTTCGTGGGAGAACTGGGCGAGCTGCGCAACGAGATCTTCCGGCACCTCGTCGAGAACGAGGGCTACCGGTCGTTCGCCATCGAGAGCGACTGCCTCAAGGGCCTCCTGGTGGACGACTACGTCACGACCGGCGCCGGCACCCTCGACGACGTCATGGACCGCGGCTTCAGCCACGGTTTCGGCGCCCTGCCGGCCAACCGCGAGCTCGTCCGCTGGATGCGCGCCCACAACGAGGAGCACGACGAGAAGCTGCGCTTCTTCGGGATCGACGGCCCGCTGGAGTACTGGGCGGCGAGCCCGCGCGAGGCGCTCACCGGCCTGTACGACCTGCTCGACGGCCCGCTCCCCGCCGCGGTGGCGACCAGGGAGACCCTCGACACGCTGCTGGGCCCGGACGACCGGTGGTCCGACGAGGCCACGGCCATGGACCCGGCGAAGTCGATCGGCCAGTCCGCCGACGCCCAGCGGCTCCGGGTGATCGCCGACGACCTGGCGGCGCTGCTCGACACGCAGACGCCGCAGCTCACCGCGCGCGACAGGGAACGCGCGCACTTGTACGCGCGCACCGCCACCGGCCTGCTGCGCTACCACCACTGGATGGCCGACGCCTCCCCGGCACGCTGGACCCGGCTGTCGGCCCTGCGGGACGCGATGATGGCGGCCAACCTGCGTGCCGTCGCCGAGCACGGCCCGACCCTGGTCTTCTCCTCCAACCTGCACCTCCAGCGCGACAAGACGTTCATGCCGTTCGGCGACCAGCGGCTGGAGTGGTGGAGCGCGGGGGCGATCGCCGCCGCCCACCTGGGCGACCGGTACGCCTACCTGGCCTCCGCCTTCGGCACGACCGGCGACGACACCCCGCCGCCGGACACCGTCGAGGGCGTGTTGTCCGCGCTGCCGTGGGACCACGCGGTGATCGACGCCCGCCGCCTGGCCGGGATCGTCGCCGGCCCGGCGCGGCGCGTGTCCCAGGATTTCGCCTACTTCCCGCTGGACCCCTCCCACCTCGGCGCGATCGACGGCGTCGTCTTCCTCAAGCAGGTCGGCGCCTGGGGGTGACCGTCCTGGGGCGGACAGCACGATGGTCCCTCCCCGCGGGGAGGGACCATCAGGTTGACGCGGATGGGAAGAGGGACGACCTACTCGGAGGTCTCCCAGGGCATCGGCATGTCGCCCATCTCCCGGTAGGAACGTTCCATGTACGGGTCGTCCATCATGTCCTCAGGCTGAGGCTCGTAGGACTCGTCCATGGGGCGGCCCATGTCCCGCTCGTCCTTGTCCGCGTCCTCGGAGACACATCCCGATTCGGCGGTCCTGCCGTCGTACGGCTTCTTGCCCGGCGGGCACTGGTGGTCGTAGCCGTGGTCGTACCTGTGGTCGTACCCGTGGTCGTCACCGTGGTGACGGCCGTGGCCGTGGCCGTGGTGGTGATGCGGCTTCTTGCCGGGCCGGCAGTGGCGGTCCTTGCCCGGCCGGCACGGGTGGTGCGGGTTCTTCGACTTCTGCACGACCCGGATCGTCGCCCTGGCCGGACCGGACGTCAGGCCGTCCGCCCTGGCCACCGCGGTGTTGGTGACGGTGAAGCGGCAGCCCTTGCGGCAGTCCTTCTTGCCGCCGGGACGGCTCGGCACGACGAAGACGCCCGTGCACGTGGTGGTCTCGCCCGGCTCCAGGGTGGTCGTCCGGCAGACGATGTTCGTCACCCGGTCGTCCTCGATCCGCAGGTTCCGCAGCGTCTCGTCGGAGTTGTTCCTGACCTCGTAGCGGTAGGTGACCCGGTCGCCGGGCCGGTACGTGCGGGTGTCGTCCACGCTCTTGTCCAGCAGCAGCGTCCCGCGCTCGCCCATGACGTCGATGGTGGCCTCCGACGGCGGCGAGCTCACCTCCGTGTCGTCGATCAGGCCCACCGCGGTGGCGGTGTTGGTGACCGAGCCGTGGGCGGCGTCCTCCTCGGTGACCGTGTAGGTGCCCGTGCAGATCGTGGACTCGCCGGGCTCCAGGGTGGTGGTCTCGCAGACGATGTCCGACACCCGGTTGTCGTCGATCCGCAGGTCGGTCACGATCTCGTCGAACGTGTTCCGCACGACGTAGCGGTAGGTGACCCGGTCGCCGGGGCGGTACGTGCGGGAGTCGTCCACGCGCTTGTCCAGCTCCAGCATCCCGCGCTCGTCCGTGACACCGATGGTGACCTCGGACGGCGGCGAGCTGACCTCCTCACCGTCGGCCCGGCCCAGCGCGGTGGCGGTGTTGGTGACCGAGCCGCGCTCGGCGTCCTCCTCCGTGACCGTGTACGAGCCGCGGCAGATGACCCGCTCGCCCACGTTCAAGGTGGTCTGCGGGCAGGTGACCTCTTCGACGACGTCGTCGTCCACCATCAGGTCGGTGATGTTCATGTTGCCGGTGTTGGTGACCACGTACTCGTAGGGCACCTCCGTGCCCACCGGCACCGGGTCGGGCAGGTCGGCGTCCTCGGCGACGCGCTTGGTGAGCGACAGCTCGGGCCGCTCGGCCACCGGACGGACGACCACGTTCCGGATCAGGTGCACATCGGTGAACAGACCGGTGGACGCACCGAAACCGAACTTGTAGGTCTCCGGGACCGGCTGCGGCGCGGGCAGGGACAGCACCTCCTGCATCCCGTTGCCGTCGTTGAAGTCGATCGAGATGGTGACCTCGGGGTTCGGCGCCGGAGTGATCCGGACGTTGACCGTGCGCTTCGACTCCTCCAGCACGGCCTGGGCCGCCCGCGGGTCGTTGGGCACGGTCCGCGTGGGCCCCTGCAGGCTGCCCGGCAGCGTCGAGGGCCACGGCCCGGTCGTGCTGAAGTTGCTGGTGGTGGCGGTCACGAAGCAGTAGCCCGCGGTGCCGTTGCCGGGCCCGCGCACCGTCACCATGTTCGGCCCGGGAGCCGGGACGCGGAACCCGGTGCCGGCCGGTGAGCGCTCGGCGCAGGTGCGGCCGCGCTGCTCCCAGTCCCCGAAGTAGTTGCCGAGGACGTCCAGGCCGATGCCGATGTAGCCGCGGTTGACCCCGGGCTCGAACGGGTTCGCCGGGTCGTCGTCGGGCAGCTTCTGGGCGTAGCCGAGGCTGCCGCCGAACGCGCCGGGACGGTCCAGCGTGGCCGCGCCGTCGATCAGGAAGAAGGAGATGCCGTCAGCGGGCACCGCCGTGGTGTTGCCGTACTGCCACTGCTCGAACGTCACGTCCAGGCCCTCTTCGGCCGGGATCGGCTCGTTGTAGAGGGCGGCCGCCGTCTGGTCCAGATCGGCGCTGGTGAGCTGGAGATAGCCGTACGGGGCTGCTCCGGTCGGCGGGACGGGGCCCGTCGCGTTGGCGGGGCAGCCCCCGAGCGGATGGTCGCCGGGCCCGGCGGGCGGAGCCGCCGGCGCGCCGGTCAGACAGGCCGATCCCACCCCGATGAACTGCGGGATCGCGGTGGCCCCGGTGAAGTCCTCCTCGACCAGCGGAACCGGCTGCGCGGCTGCTGGACGGGCAGGTTGAAGCGCGACAGACACCGCGCTCAGAAGGAGCATGGTGGAAATGGCCGCACGTTTAGGACCAGATGAGCTGTTTCCCGGCCCCGCAGGGCCAGATCGTATCTTCACGAATACCGAAGGTAACCATGCGCACTTGTGAACAGCCCGATCGACATAGCAAATGATCAACCAGGAATGACTACAGGGATTCCGGGGCGCGGTGGCAGCGCGTTCGGCCTGGTCACGCGCGCTTTGACAATAGGCAGGTAAATACCTGCATAATGGACGGTGTGAGCCTCGAAGCGACAGCCGTGGATCTCGTCTTCAAGGCGCTGGCCGACCCCACCCGGCGCCTCCTGCTCGACCGACTGCGCGAGCACAACGGCCAGACGCTGCGCGAACTGTGCGAACGCCTGGACATGGCCCGCCAATCGGCGACCCAGCATCTGAACGTGCTTGAGCAGGCCGCCCTCGTCACCGTCGTCCGGCGCGGACGGGAACGGCTCCACTACCTCAACCCGGCGCCCATCCACGAGATCCAGGAGCGCTGGATCTCGGAGTTCGACCGGCCCCGGCTGCAAGCGATCAACGCCATCAAGAACCAGGCAGAGGAGTACGCCATGAGCGACGCACCCACGACCGTGCCGACCTACGTCTACGTCACCTACATCCGCGCGAGCGCCGAGCAGGTCTGGCGCGCCCTGACGGACGCGGACCTGACGGCGCGCTACTGGGGACACGCCAACGTCTCGGACTGGCAGCCGGGATCGCCCTGGGAGCACCGGCGCGCCGACGGGTCGGACGTCGTCGACGTCGTCGGCGAGGTGATCGAGGCCGAGCCCCCGGCCCGCCTGGTCGTCACGTTCGACGACGCCGCCGGCACGGAACCGGCGCGGAAGGCGTCGGTCGTCACCTTCCTCATCGAGCCGCACCAGGACATCGTCCGGCTCACCGTGACCCACGAGGACCTGCCCAACCAGGCGATGCACGACGGCATCGCGCAGGGATGGCCGGCCGTGCTGGCCAACCTCAAGTCGCTGCTGGAGACCGGCGAGGTCCTCCCGCAGGCGCCGTGGGAGATGCACCGGGCACACGCCTGACGCCCCGGCCGACACGACCGCAGAAAGAGGAGAACGTGCTGGACACCATCCCGCTCAGGGACGCCTACCGTGCCCTGCTGGACGCCGCCGCCACGGTGGCCGGCTCCGGCGACGGCGGCACCGTCCCACCGGCCGGCGAGTGGACCGCCGACCAGATCCTGGCGCACGTCGCCATCGTCACCGCGACCACCATCGCCGCCGCCTCCTCGGTGGCCTCGGGGACGAACACCACCTACGACAACCGCACCGCCCAGGACACCTGGACCATCGAGCGCGTCATCGCCCGCGCCGGCGGCAACGCGGGGCTCCGGGAGCGCGTCCGCCGCCAGGGGGACGCCCTCTGCGCGCTCGGCGGGCCGGCGCTGAGCGAGGCCGAACTCGACACGCCGGTGCCCACCCTGCTGCTGTCCAACGGCACGGTCCTGGTCGATCAGGCCGTGCCCCTGAGGGACCTCCTCACCGGCCTCGCCGACGTGGAGCTGCCCGCCCACACCGCGCAGCTCCTGGCCCTGCGCTGAGGCCGGCGCCGCTCCCGGCACGGGGACGCGGGGTTCAGAGGCGCAGGTTCGACGTCCAGCGGGCGAGCTGGGCGTCGATCTCCGCCCTGGTCCGGGGGTGACCGGGGGCGTCCGGACGGCGCTGCCAGGGGTGCGGCCCGGCGGCCGGCCGGTACTCCACGCCCAGCGCGTCAAGACGTCTCTCGTGCACGGCGAGCCGCGCCAGGAAGTCCTCGAAGTCGCGCTCGCCGCTCCACATCGCCTCGGCGAAGGCGGCCAGCCGCGGGAAGGCCATGTAGTCGAGCAGCCGGGGGGAGTCGATGTGCTCGGTCCACAGAGCGGCCTGCGCGCCGAGGATCCGGTCGCGCTCCCCTTCGCCCAGACCGCCCGGGACGGGGTCGAAGGCGTGCACCGCCCGCAGGGACGTCACGCTGCCGATCGGCACCGGCTCCTCGTCGCCGTCGGCCTGGCGGAAGTCCAGGTACGTCTCGCTGAACGGCGAGACGACCACGTCGTGACCGGCCCGCACGGCCAGCACCGCGCACTTGGCGCCGCGCCAGGCCGCGACGGTGACGCCGGGCGGCAGGCCGCCTTCCAGGAGCTCGTCCCAGCCGAGCGGCCTGCGCCCGCGGGCCAACAGGTAGTCGGTGAAGTGGCGCATGAGCCAGGTCTGCAGCTCGTCGGCGTCGTGCAGGCCGAGCTCCCGGATGCGCTCCTTGGCCGGGACGCTCTCGTTCCACTGGGTCTTCGGCACCTCGTCGCCGCCGACGCAGACGTACCGGCCGGGGAAGAGCTCCAGGACCTCGTCCAGGACGTCGGTGAAGAAGGCGATCGTGCCGTCGGCGACGTTGAGCACGTTCTCGCCGACCCCCCACTCGGTGCGGACCGGCAGGCGGTCGTCGAGGTTGCCGAGCTCGGGGTAGGCGGCGATGGCGGCCTGCGTGTGGCCGGGCAGGTCGATCTCCGGCACGACCGTGACGAACCGGTCGGCGGCGTAGGAGACGATCTCGCGGATGTCGTCCTGGCTGTAGAAGCCGCCGTGCGGGCGCCCGTCGAATCGCTGATGCCGCGCGGCGCCCACCGGTGACTCGCGCCGCCAGGCGCCGATCTCCGTGAGTTTGGGGTACTTCCTGATCTCCAGCCGCCAGCCCTGGTCGTCGGTCAGGTGCAGGTGCAGGACGTTGAGCTTGTGCGCGGCCAGCAGGTCGATGTACCGCAGCAGGTCGTTCTTCGGCAGGAAGTGCCTGGCCACGTCGATGAGGCAGCCGCGCCAGCCGTACTGCGGAGCGTCGGCGATCTCGACCGCGGGGATGCTCCACGACCTGTCCCCGGTGCGTCCGGCCCGGAAGGCGGCGGGGTCGAGCAGCTGGCGCAGCGTCTGCGCCCCGTAGAAGGCGCCGGCCGGGCCCGTCGCCTCGATCAGCACCGACCCGGTCGTGGCGGTGAGCCGGTACTCCTCGGGCCCGAGGCCCGCGACGAGCCGGAATTCCACCCCGCCGGGCCCCTCCTGGAGCGGCAGGCCGGTGGCCGGGGTGAGGGCCCCGCGCAGCCATTCCGCGGCCCTGGCCAGCGCCGGGTCGGCGGACAGCGGGGTCGTGGCGGTGAAGGTGAACCGGCCTTCGCCGGGCGCGCGGCGGGCGGGCGCCGGGATCGTCGCGTTCACAGGGCCTGCACGGTACGGGTCTCGCGGGCGCGCTCGGCGGCCCAGACGACCAGGTGCCCGGCCAGGGCCTCGGCCGGGCCGGCGCCCAGCGGCGCCTGGTCCCCGGCGGCGACGGCGTCGATGAACGCCTTGGTGAGGCCCCCGTCGCCGCCGCCGTGGCCGTCGGCGAGCGACGCGCCCGCCGTCGTCTGGGTGTCGATCCGCTCCTCGGCGCCGGTCACGAAGTCGACGACCCTGATCTCGCGCCCGTCGCCCTCGGCGTACCCGCGGGTGCCGAAGATCCGGGTCCTGCGGTGCTCCAGCGGCGTGAACGCCGTCATGGTGAACGACACGGTCGTGCCCTTCGCGAACTCCAGCGTGACCACCTGCTGGTCGACCACGTCGTTGTCGCAGTCGTAGACACAGCGGCCGTACGGGCCGGTCTCCAGCGCGTGCGTGACGCCCGCCACGGTGGCGTCGGACGTGACGGCGCCGAGCGGCCAGAACTCCCGGCGCGGGTTGCCGAGGCAGCTCAGGTAGAGACGCTTGGCGGAGTAGGCGCACTCCGGCTCGACGGCGCAGCTCACGCAACGCGTGCTCGCCCCCTCGGGCCGGTTCTCCGGCCGGAAGTGCGTCAGCGAGCCGAAGGACGACACCGCGACCGGCTGCTCGCCGAGGATGTGGAGCAACCAGTCGATGTCATGACAGGACTTGGTCAGCAGCATCGGCCCCGATTCGGCCGCGTTCCGCCAGGAGCCCCGCACGAAGGAGTGGGCCATGTGCCACCAGCCCACCGGCTCCAGGTGCTGCACGCTGGAGACCGTGCCCAGCCTGCCGCTGTCCAGCAGCTCCTTGAACGCCCTGGTGTAGGCCGTGTAACGGAGCACGTGACAGACCGCGAACAGCACGCCGTTGCGCTCGACCGCCTCGACGATCCGGCGGGCCTCCGGCTCCGTCGGCGCCATGGGCTTCTCCAGCAGGATGGCGTAACCGAGGTCGGCGAAGGCCACGGCCGGATCGGCGTGCAACCGGTCCTGGGTCGCGATGACCACGGCGTCCGCGAGCTTCGGCACGGCGGCCAGTTCGTCCCATCCGGTGAAGCAGGCGCTGTCCGGCAGGCCGTGTTCGGCGGCCACCTTGGCCCGGCGGGCCGGGTCCGGGTCGGCCACTGCCACGATGCGGGCCCGGCCGTCCGCGGCGGCGGCCCTGGCGTAGATCTGGCCGCGCGATCCGGCCCCGACGATGGCGATGGTCACTGTCATTTCGCAAACTCCTTTATGAAGGTCTCCATAGATAGTCACGAGAATGACCTTGCCGTCAAGCCTCCTCCCGCAGGGCACGTGCAGCTAGAAGTGGGGATTGGCCAAAGGGATATAGTTCAGAGACCAGCGATAGTGAGGAGTGTGACCGTGCAGGTCAGTGGTGGCGACCTTCAGCGGCTACGCCAGCTGAACTCCCTGAGCAGCATCCGTGCCCTGCGGGAGGCGCGCGAGCCACTGACGCTCACCGAGCTGTCCGCCCGCACCGGGTTGTCGCGGGCCTCCGTCGTGGACGTCGTCACGGATCTGGAGCAGCGCGGCTGGATCGCCGAGGTGCCGCCCGCGCCGGGCGCCATGGGCCGGCCCGCCAAGCGCTACCGGTTCCGCAGCGACGCGGGGCACGTGCTCGGCATCGACGTGGGCGTGCACAAGGTGCTGGCCGTGATCACCGACCTGGCCGGCCGGATCGTGGCCAGCGGGCGGGTCGCCGTCGACCGGCACACCGCCCAGCGGGAGCGGCTGGAGGCGGTGTGGCGGGCCGTCGACGCCGCGCTCGTCGCCGCCGGGCTGGGCGCGTCCGACATGTGGGGCGTCACCGCGGGCAGCACCGGCGTCGTCAACCGCGAAGGGCTCGTCACCATGGTCAACGACCTGCCCGACTGGCCAGGCGTCGACCTCGTCGGTCACCTCGGGCAGCGGCTGGCCTGCCCGATCACCATCGAGAACGACAGCAAGCTCGCCGCGCTCGCCGAGCAGCGGCTCGGGGTGGCCGCGGGCGTCCAGCACCTCGTCTACCTGCACGTCGGCCGCCGGCCCGGCGCCGCGCTGATCATCGACGGGCGCCTGTACCACGGGTTCAGCGGGGCCACCGGCGAGGTCGGGCTCATGGAGATCACGGGCTGGAGCACCATGGCCGGGCGGCTGGAGAGCGGCCCGGCGGCCAAGGGGGCCGCGCCCGAGGAGGCCGCCCGGCAGGTCTTCGGCGCGGCCCGGGCCGGCGACCTGGAGGCCCAGGCGGCGGTCGACGCCTACGCCCGCCATCTCGCGCTCGGCACCGCCGCGATGGTGCTGACGCTCGACCCCGAACTGGTCGTGCTCGGCGGCGGGTTCTCCCGCTCGGCCGACGTCCTGCTGCCCGCGCTGCGCCGGGCGCTCGAACCGCACTGCGTACGCGTTCCCGACATCCGCCCCTCGACGCTCGGCGAGGAGTGCGTCGCATTGGGCGGAGCCTGCCTGGCGCTGGACCACGTGGACGATCGGTTCTTCTCCCTGGAGGGTTCCATCTCCAGCCCCGCCGCTCCGCAGCGAGCCTCCTGACCCGCTTCCGGGCCTATTCGGAGGCTTTCGACGCCGGCCAGTGATGCGTCACCTTTCCGCTAGATCACTTTACGCAGTCGTGTGATTACTTTCTGCATGCATTGCTCATGGTCGTCGCCGGTACCCGAGCCGGCCGACCGTCTCGTGTGGGCTCGCCCGCTGTCCAAGGCCGGCGCCCGCCCGCCCACCGCATCAGTGGAGGTAACCCATGCCCGCCAGCCCCGTCGCCCGCCTGACGGCCGCGTCCGCCGTCGCCCTGGTGGCCGCCGCCGTCGCCCCCGCCTCGACGGCCCACGCCGCCCAGGCCGGCCCGCCGGTGTGCCTGGACGCCACCAACAGCCGCGCCGACAACACCAACGTGCGCCTGTGGACGTGCCTGGACCACCCCAACCAGAAGTGGGTGATCCAGGGCGGCCAGATCAAGGTCGAGGACACCGTCGGCAGCGGCCGGGAAGTCTGCCTGGACGCCACCAACAGCCGCGCCGACAACACCAAGGTGCGCCTGTGGACGTGCCTGAACCATCCCAACCAGAAGTGGGTGATCCAGGGCGGCCAGATCAAGGTCGAGGACACCGTCGGCACCGGTCGCGAGGTCTGCCTGGACACCACCAACAGCCGCGCCAACAACACCGTGGTTCGGCTGTGGACCTGCCTGAACCACCCCAACCAGAAGTGGGTCGTCCAGGGCGGCCAGATCAAGGTCGAGGACACCCTGACCTGACCCCGGGGCCGCTCCCAGATCACGGCCGGGGCGTGGAGGATCCCGCCAGTCCCTCGCGGAACGCGATGGCCGCCGCCTCGGTACGGGTGGCCGCGCCCAGTTTCGCCAGGATGTGGGAGACGTGCACGCCCGCCGTGCTGGGCGAGATGTGCAGCCGGGCGGCGATCTGCCGGTTGCTCAACCCGTCGGCGATCAGGACGAGCACGTCGCGCTCGCGCTCGGTGAGCCCGTCCTGCGCCGGTCGGGGCCGTCCGAGCAGGGCGATCTCCCTGGCGAGCGGCGCGGCGCCCAGCTCGTCGGCCAGCCGCGCGGCCTCCCTGAGTCGGGCCGTCCCGCCGGGCCGGTCGCCCGCCGCCAGCGCGGCCTGCGCGCCGTGGAACAGGCTCAGCGCCAGCTCGTACGGCTGCCCCAGATCCCGCCAGGCAGCCGCCACGCCGTCCCAGCCGTCGTCCCAGCCGGCGTCCTCGACCAGCGCGCGCAGCATGGCCTGCCAGGCCCGGTCGAACGGCCCGTCCACGCCGAGCATCGCATCGACCGCGGCGAGCTCGGCCCGCCGGGCCGCGACCCGCTCGCGAGGCGCGCCGCGGGCCAGCCGCACCTGCTGCACCAGGGCGCCGGCGACCAGGACCGGCCGGGCGTCGCTGCTGTAGATCCGGGTGAGCGCCGGATCGGCCAGCGCCCGCTCCAGCAGCAGGTCGGCCCGCTCCGGGTCGCCCTGGGCGACGGCGAGCAGGCAGAACAACTGGTGGCGGGAGAACAGGTCGCCGCTCCCGGTGTGCCCGGCCGCCGCGGCGGCGGCGTCGGCGGCGGTGGCCAGGTCCCCGCGCAGCAGCGCCAGATAGCCGGCCAGGACGCGCAGGGCCAGGCGCGACCGCGGCGGCGGATCCTGCTGGAGGCTCTCCTCCAGCAGGGCGGCGGCCTCGTCCCATCGCCCGGCCAGGATCAGGCCGCGCGCGGCGTAGCGGGCCAGCTCGGCGCCACGGCTGCGGCCCAGCCCGTACCGGCGGGCGTGGCGGATGCCGCCGCCGGCCGCCTCCACGGCGCGGTGCTGGTCGCCGGCCTTGGTGTGCAGCGTGGCCTCGTACATCGGGACGGTCATGAGCAGGTCGTGGCTGTCCAGCCGCTCGGCCAGCGTGCGCGCCTCGGCCAGCATCGCGAGGTCGGCCGTCATGGACCCGACGCCGAGCAGCCCGCGGATCGTGACCGTGGCGTCGCCGGTGCGCCGGCCGACGGCCAGCGCCTCCACGAACAGGTCGCGGGCCCGGTCCACCTCCGGCAGCAGGCCCATGGCCAGCACCCCGAGCAGCCGCCCCCGCTGGACGCTGTCGGGAGCGGCGGCCAGCAGGTCGAGGGCGTGCTCCCAGTCGGAGACGCCCGTGCCGTCCAGCCGGTGCCGCAGCCTGCCCCGGTGCTCCAGCAGCTGGGCGGCCCGCTCGGGCTCGCGCCGCTCGTCCACCTCGGCCAGGCCCGCCGTGGCGTGGTCGACGCCGCGGGCGTAGTCGCCGCTGAGCATGCTCGCCTCAGCCGCTCGGGTCAGGACGTCGATCCTGTCGGCCCCCAGCCGCGCCTGCGGATCCCACAGTTCGAGGACCTGGTCGAGCATGCGGACCTGCTCCTCGTAGGCGTAGGACCGGCGGGCCTGCGCGGCGGCCAGGTAGGCGGCGGTCAGGGCCGGCCCGCGCTGCCCGGCGGCGTAGGCGTGCGCGGCCAGCTCCGCATGGGCGTCGCCGTCGCGCAGGGCCTCGGCGTAGCGCGCGTGCAGACGGGCCCGCTCACCGGGCAGCAGGTCCTCGTAGACGGCGTGCCGGATCAGCGCGTGGCGGAAGTCGTAGCCGTCCCCTGCCGTGACGAGCAGGCTGCGGTCGACGAGCTCGCGCAGGAGGGCGTCCAGGGCGGCCCCGTCCTGCCCGGCCACCTTCGCCAGCAGCCGGTGGGCGACCCGGCCGCCCGCCACCGAGGCGAGGCGCAGCAGCTCACGAGCCGGGCCGGGCAGCGAGCGCGGGCCGTGCAGCAGCAGGTCACGCAGGCTGTCCGGGGTCCGCTCACCCGCGCGGGCGAGCGCCTCGACGAACAGCGGATTGCCGTCGCTGCGTTCGTGCACGCGCAGGACGTCGGCCGCGTCCGGTTCCGTGCCGAGGATCGCGGCCAGCTGGCGGCCCACGCCCTGCCGATCCAGCCGGTCCAGGCGCAACGTGGTGGTGCGCGGGCGGCGGGCGAGCTCGGACAGCAGCAGCCCGTCGCCGGTCTCGTGCGGCCGGTACGTGACCAGCAGCAGCACGCCGGGCTGGGTCAGGTTCCTGGCCAGGAAACCGAGCAGCTCGCGGGTGGCGGCGTCGGCCCAGTGCAGATCCTCGATCGCGACGACCACCGGCTGGTCCGCGGCCACCCGCTCGACCAGCGTCAGGACCTCCTCGTACAGCCGGTGCCTGCCGCCTTCCGCCTCGTCCGTCCCGCCGAGCTCGGGGAACCAGCGGGCCAGCTGGCGGTACGGTCCGGGCAGCACCCCTTCGACGCGGAGCAGCCGGCGCAGCACCGTCACGAACGGCGCGTACGGCAGGCCGTCGCTGCCCAGCTCGGCGCAGGCGCCCTCGACCACCCGAACCCCGGGGCCCAGCGACCGCGCGAACTCCGCCAGCAGCCGCGACTTGCCGATCCCGGCCTCCCCGGCCACCAGCGCCACCGCCGGTCCCTCCGCGACCGCCCGGTCCAGGGCCGCGGCCAGGGCCGACAGCTCCTCGCCCCGGCCGACGAACACCGGGCTGACCACGCGCTCCGCCACCACGGCGTCAGCATATAAATACTGAGATCACCCGATGTGCGGCACGTGTTTACCCGGCCAGGCTCGAAGCATGACGACCACCTACCCCCTGCGGACCATCCACGCCCACGAGCTCGACGCCTGGGCCCGCATGATCACCACCACCTACGGCCAGGACTGGTACGAGGGCGGCCTGCGCAACGCGGCCACCTCCATCGAGCCCGAACGCACGATCGCCGCCTGCGACGGCCCGGAGATCGTCGGCGGCGCCTCGATCTACGGCCGGGTCATGACGGTCCCCGGCGCGGCCGTCCCCGTCGCCGGCATCACGCTCGTCGCCGTCCTGCCCACGCACCGGCGTCGCGGCATCCTCACCGCGATGATGCGCAAGCAGCTCACCGACCTGCACGAGTCGGGCGGCGAGCCGATCACCGCGCTCAACGCCGCCGAGGCCACCATCTACGGTCGTTTCGGGTACGGCGTCGCCAGCCACGTGGCCGAGATCCAGGCGGACAAGAAGCTCATGGCCCTGCGGCCCGGCACCGACCTCGGCGACGGCACGATCCGCCTGCTCGCCCGTCAGGACGCCCGGCCGCTGCTGGAGAAGGTCTACGACACCGTCCGCCGCGGCGCGGTCGGCTGGGTGGACCGTACGGAGAAGTTCTGGCAGGCCCGCCTGGCGGACGGCGAACGCGTCCGCGGCGGCGGGACGGAGCTGCGCTTCGCCGTGCACACCGAGCCCGGCGGCGAGGCCACCGGGTACGTCCTCTACCGCTCCAGGCCAGGGCTGGTGCAGGTCATCGAGGTCGCGGCCACCACCAGGCAGTCCTACGCCGCTCTGTGGCGCTTCCTCATCGACCTCGACGCGCACGCCGGCCTCGCCTACGACGGCGCCGTCGACGAACCGCTGACGCACCTGCTGACCGACCCGCGCGCGGCCCGCGCCACCACGATCGACAACCTCTGGGTGCGCCTGGTGGACGTCGACCGGGCGCTGGCGGCCCGCCGCTACTCGACCCCGCTGGACCTGGTCCTGGAGGTCCAGGACCCGTTCTGCCCCTGGAACGCCGGACGCCGCCGCCTGCGGGCCGACGGCGCCTCCGTCACCTGCGAACGCACCCGGGCCCAGCCCGACCTGCGGCTGACGTCCGCCGAGCTGGGGGCGGCCTACCTGGGCGGCACCACGCTGTCGTCGCTGGCGGCGGCGGGCCGGGTCGAGGAACTGCGGCCCGGCGCGGTCACCGCCGCCTCGCTCGCCTTCCGCGGGGAGCGCGCGCCCTTCCACCCATCGGGCTGGGCGTTCCCGGCCTTCTGACGGTCCGTGCCCTTCTGACGGTCCGTGCCCTTCTGCCGGTCGGGCTCGGCGTTCCTCGCGTTCCACGGTCCGCGCCCTTTCGCCCTTCGGGCTGGGCGATCCTCGCCTTCTTCGCGGCCCGCGCCGTTCCTTCCCCGCACGGGCCGAGCGGCCGGGATGTCGTCAGGACGTTTCGGTGGTGGGTGTCATGTCGGACATGTGCGGCCCCGGCGTCATGTCGGACATGTGCGGCTCTGGTGTCATGTTGGACGTGGGGGGCTCTGGTGTCTTGGACGGGGGCGGCTCTGGTGTCTCGGACATGTGTGGCCCTGGCGTCATGTCGGGCATGTGTGGGATGCAGGGCATGCTCTGCTCCCCGAACCACTGGACCAGGTACCGCCGCATCGTGTCGACCTCGGCCCGCTGGTCGTCCCGTACCTTGCGGGCGAAGGCGGCGACCTCCGGATGCACCGCCTCACCCTGCACGAGGAGCTGTTGCGACATCATGATCGCCATCATGTGGTGCGGGATCATGTGCTGCAGGAACGCCTTGTCGAGCTGATTCCCCGAGAGCCCCGACAGATCGGGCATCGTGGTCCCTCTCGGGCTCGGCGCCGGGCTCTGCGGGTACCACTGCCGCAGCCAGCCCTTCATCTGGGCGACCTCGGCGGTCTGCGTCGTGACGATCGACTGCCCGAGCCGCCGCATCTCCGGCCTGCTGGACCGCTGCAGCTGCCGGGCCGCGGCGATGGCGTCCTCGTGGTGCGGGACCATCTGCGACAGGTAGTCGTACTCGCTGGTCACGGCATGCATCTGCCCCATGCCTGGGCACGTGGGCTGCGTTCCTGCAGGGCTCGGGGACGGCATCGGCGAAGATGCCATGGCCGTCGCGGCTGATCCGGTGGTGATGGCGGCCAGGAATGCCCCTGCGGCCATCGCTGTCTTCGCGGAGCGTCGCTTCATGCGTACCCCCAACGCCGATTCGACACCTACTCCAACGGTAACCCGCCCCCGGAATGTCATCGCGTACGCCCGTACGTCGCGAGGTTTCGACCTTATGATGATCGACCTATGCGGGGAAAAATCGTGATACTTGCGGTCTTATTGTTGACCGGCTGTTCGACGAACGAGCCGAAGGACTGGGTGCTCAAGGATCCGAGCCGCTGGCCGCTGGCGTCTTTGCCGGCCGCGGCCTCCAAGTCGGGCATGCCGGACGGGGCGGACAAGGTGCTGGCGCGGATCCAGGTCGGGAATTACGACATGGTCCCCTGGATCAACAGCAAGGGCGTGTGCGGGCTCGCCGACCAGGGGCCCTCCAGCGTCCTGTTCAACATGAGCCAGGATCTGACCAAGTCCGAGGGCAATGTCGTCACCGCGGAAGAGGGCTTCGCCGGGCCCAAGGAACCCATGGTCGGCACCAGCTCGGAGAGCACCGTGACCCTGTGGTGCACACCGACCCGGATGTTCGTCACCGTCCAGGCAAAAAACCTCGGAAAGGTGCAGCTCTACGGAAACGCGGCGGCAAAGAAGACCGGCGAAAAACTGACGGTCGTGGTGGGCACGCCGGAGGCGGTCAAGCAGTCACTCCCCGGCGCCACCCTCATCGGACGCTGACCCCGTATTCCACACGTCGGCACCGGAGCCGCCCCCTCCGTGTCCGCCCGCCTGAACAGATCCTCAACCGATCCTCAACGCCGTCGCCGTCAGGCTCGACCACAGACCGAGCCATGCGAAGGGAGACGCGCACATGACGCACATCCTCGGGAACGCCCCGGCCACGCTCGCCGGGGCCGGCCTGGCACTCGCCCTGCTGACCTCCACCGCGCACGCCACCACGCACGCCACCACGCACGCCACCACGGCCGCACCCGCGCACAGCGTCAGGTCGAGCTGCACGATGAGCGATGGCGGGAAGGCGTACTTCGAGATGAAGTACCGGACGAGCGGCGGCTACCACCGCGTTTCCGACATCCTCTACCGCTGGAGCTCCGAGGCGCCGATCCGCCTGAAGAGCGCACACCTCAACCTGATGGTCGAACGCCGCGGCAAGGATGAAAAGGTTCACAGGGAGACCCTGCACGAGAAGAAGGCATTCGACGCCGTCTCCTACGACATCATCGTCGACCTCAAGGTCCCGGCCGGGAAGAAGCTCTACCTCGCCGTGGACGCCACGTTCGTGAAGAAGGGCGACACACTGCGCTGCACGGGGCGCACGTCCGGCGTCTGACGCCTCCCGAGCGCTGACCGCCCCTTCCACTCGAACTCCCGCAGCCGGACCTGCTCACCGAGAGGTTTTCGAGGCGGTGCGGCAGGCGGACGACGTTCACGTCCGGCCCTGCTTGCGGCGGTCCTTCCGGGAGTCCGGTCCGAGGTCGGGGGTCTTGTAGGTCACCACGGGGATCGTGGTGGCCACGGGCGTGGCCAGGCCGTGGTCGACGAGGTCGTTAATCACCTGCTCGATGCGCTTGTAGGCCGTGGGCGCCTCCTCGAAGAGGAGCTGGCGGTCGCCGCACACCACCACCGACCCCACCGGCGTGCGCCGCAGCTCTTCGACGGTGTGCTTGGCCCGGCCGCGGCGCAGGGCGTCCGCGCGCGACATCTTGCGGCCCGCGCCGTGCGCCACGGAGTGGCAGGCGTCCGGACCGGCGTGGGCGGCCACGAGATAGGACGGGGTGCCGCGGGTGCCGGCGATGAGCACGTCCCGGCCGTCGCCCGGCGCCGCTCCCTTGCGGTGCAGGTAGCCGCCGTCGCGAAGTTCGACCAGGTTGTGGCACTGGTCGAGGATCGGCTCGGCGGGCTCGAACCCCAGCGCGTGCGCGACCCGGGCGGCCAGCAGCCGCCGGTTGAGCGACCCCCACCGTACGGCCTGGTCGTGCCGGGCCAGGTAGGCGGCGGGATCAGGGGCGGGACCCGCGCCGTGGACCTCGGTGTGCTCGCGCAGGATCCGTTCGCCCAGCCCCCGTGAACCGCTGTGGACGACGAGGACCAGGTCACCGGCGTCGAGGCCGAGCCGAGCGGCGTGGGCCGGTTCGAAGACGGCCCCGATCCGGGCCAGCTCGACGAAGTGGTTGCCGCGGCCGACCGTCCCGAGGCTCTCGACGTGACCGGCGGGGATGTCGTCCTTCATGACGGCCCAGGCGGGATCGTCGGCATCACGTTCGGGATCCAGCGCACGATCGAGGTCGGGAAAGCGGCCGGCGAGCCTTTCCGGTACGACCCGCTTGAGCCTGACCGGGAACACGGCGATGCCGCATCCGATGTCGGAGCCCACCAGGAACGGATACAGGACGGTCGACGCCATGGCGGCCCCGACGGGCGCGCCCTTGCCGGGGTGCAGGTCGGGCATGGCGGCGACGTGCGTCATGCCGTCGAGGGCGGCCACCTGACGGCACTGCGCGACGGCGTCGGACTCGATCCAGCTGGTGGGGGAGGCGAACACGGTGACGGTGGCCCCCGTGACCGGAGCCGACGGGGCCGGGTGTTGATGAGACTGTTGCTGAGACAACGACGTTCTCTTCCCTGCAGAAGCGCATCATGGACAGGCGGCATCACGACGCGAACCGGCGTCGCGGCATCTCGAAGGCGGGGTGTCTCTCGTCAGAGCCTCATGGGGATCACGCTCTCGAACCCCCGCCACCCCAGGCAACCGATTTTCGCCCGGCGCCGCCTCCGCGCCTCCGGTGCGGCCGACCTGCCTGGTCAGTCCGGGCGTGCCCGGCCGCCCCGCCGCTCCTCCACCACCGGGCGCGCGAGCAGCTTGTCGAGGCTGCGGCGCTCGCGTTTGGTGGGACGCCCCGCGCCACGAGCCCGGACGGCCACCGTCACGGTCTCCTCGCGGGGAGGAGGCGGAGGGCTCTTGTCGACGTAGCACTCGGCGGCCACGGCGGCGCCGACGCGCTTGGTGATGGCACGGGAGACCACCACGATGCGTTCGCGCCCATCGTGCCGCAGCCGGATCTCGTCCCCGACCCGTACGGCGTGCGCAGGCTTGACCCGCACCCCGTTGACCCGGACGTGACCGCCCCGGCAGGCGTCGGCCGCGATCGAACGGGTCTTGGTGAGCCGTACCGACCAGATCCAGCTGTCCACCCGCACACTCAGCTGCTCACCCACCACCCCGACACTGTACTGAGAACTCTGCACCGCCGACATCCACTGCTCAGGCTGTGGCGAGCGGCCAGAGTTGCACCCGGTAGAGATCCACCTCGACGATGTCGGCGGGGAAGTCGGGCTCCTCGGTGTTGGACAGAACCCGGTTCAGCACCCGAGCCGACCAGGAGCTGTCACGCTCGCCCGTGTCGAACTCGGCGTACGCGTCCCACTCCTCCGCGAAATGCTGAGCGACGCCGATGAGGCCGGTTCGCAGGTGGAGACGGCCTTCCCACAGACGATCCCAGGCGGGCAACGGGCCCGGCTCGGCGTCCCAGAGCTCGTAGCGGACGTGGATCGGGCCGCCGGGAGGCACGGCGCTGGTGATGTCGACGCCGTTGGGCCCTGCTCCGATCCTGGGGAGCGCCCATCCCAGATCCTGCCCTGGGCGCGGGCTGCCTGTGGGGAGGCCGTCCTCCACCTCTGTGACGAGGAATTCCGAGCCCTGGTGAATGCGCAGGCTGTCGTGCGCGCTCCTGCGGAGGACTGCCATGAGGATGTGCCTTCCTGTTCTGGGGGGAAGGCCCCGGCGCGTGTCGAGGACGTAGGCGCCGGGGCGTCGAGGTCACTCGAACAAGTGGATGTAGAAGCGGTCGCTACGGATCACCCGGTTGTTCTGGTACCAGGCGCCGACCACGTTTCCGTGTGCTCTGTTCTGGCCCGGATCAACCGGCAGTATGGAGAAGTTGTTCGCCGGTTTGGCGTACCGGGCCCCCTGCAGGGTGCTGGCGAACGGGAACTCGTCGCACTGCTTGCCTTGGCGCTGGGCGGGGGTGAATTCGAGATTGCACGCCACCTCCACGATGCCCCGCGTGCCACCGATGTCGGCGCTGTACTTGGCCCTGGAAAGCCATTTGCCCCAATTCCCTGGAATATTCTTGTTGTTGGGGTCGAGGTCGTAGAAGGTCTTTCTGCCCGGCTTGGTCAGTGTCGGGAGTTGCAGAGCCTTCTTGATGTGGCGGTAGATCTCCGGGAACGGTGTCCGCCGGTTGTTCTTGGCGTTGTACGCCTCGTCGTCCTCGGACATGTAGAGCGCGAGTACGCCGCTCTCGATCACGCATCCTCCGCCGGGGTACCAGCCGATGAGTTGCGAGTTGTCACACCGTATGCTGCGCGCCTTGGCCGTCGCGCTGTAGATTCTCTCGCCAGGGAGGATCGGGCGAGGCATCTTGACCTTGATGACGGGGGTCGTCGAGCACGATCCTTCCTTGTCCACTCCCTCCGTCCTGCTGGAGCGATGCTCGCCGGTGATGTGCCAGTCGTTGCGGGACGCCGCCTTCCATTCGCTGACACGGTGCCAGCCCGTCATCCCCCCGCTCTTGGTGGGGGCGCAGTCGGTCCCGCCCTTGGGGTCGACGGTGATGCGATCGACCCAGATGGGAGCGTCCGCGAGGGTTCCCCAAGCTGACAGAATGACCACGTGTTCCTGCAGCTTGAACGTGCGATCGTTCTGGTTGGTGGTGAGCCGGTAGAAGGTCACGCCGGTAACTTCTCCGGCCTTGGAGAACAGCCGATACTGGGTGGCGCGGAACGGGATGCGCCTGCAGTGGTCGAACCTGTTCTGGCGGAATTCGTAGTACGTCTCGAGATCCTGGTATCCGAGCTCAAGACAGTCGGACAGCGTCATCCGGGAGGCGTTCACGGCCTGCTCCGGCAACATGTCGCGGATCGCGGCCGGATCACTGGCCATGGCCTGGGCCGACGTGGTCGTCGCAGCCTTGTCAGGCTCGGCCGTGAGGGCCTTTGCGGACAGGTCCACGGTGAGTGGTTGCCAGGAGGACCAAGGGCCTGACTGTTGGCCTGTGGCAATTCGGGCTCGCCATCTCACCTTCTCGCCGTCGCGCAGCTCACCCTTGGGGACCTGCAGGGTCACCCGGGAATCAGCGGATTTCGCAGTGGTCTGACCTATCCAGATCAGATGCCTGCTCTCGGCTGCCTTGTCGGTCTTGGCTAACTTGCCGGACTTGACGGGCGTGCGGGCGACTTCCATGTCCACCTTCGCCTCGCCTTCGCGCCCGGCCGTCAGCCAGGCGGTCAGGCGGGGGGGTGGCAGTGGAGGTGACGGCGACGCCCTCCACCGTGCGGCTGCCGGTCACCGCCATTTTCTCGATCGCCGCGGCGGGGCCGGACGCGGCACCCGTGCCCGACCTCTGTGCGGCGATGCTCGTCGCCGCGGTGCCGACGGGGGTGCTCATGTCGCTCTGGATCTCGGTTGCAGTCTGGACGCGGTTGTAGATGCGCACCTCGTCGATCAGGCCGCTGAAGAACTCACCCCAGAAGGAGTTTCCGCCGAAGCGCAGCGGTTCGCCGTCGTCGAGGACGACGCCGGCTATCGGCGCCTGTGCGACTTGGGCGCCGTTGATGTACAGGCGGAACGTGCTGCCGTCGTAGGTGGTCGCCAGGTGGCTCCACTGGTTCAGCGGCAGCGGGTTGTTTCCGGTGAGTCCGCCCTGCTCGTCGGTGGTCTCCAGCCAGCCCGCGGGCGCGCTGTACTCGGTGGAGGCGTACAGGCCGTACGTTCGGCCTGGGATCTTGGTCACGCCCGCGTGTCCAAGTGGCTCAGGGCTGGCGTCCCAGTGCTCGTCGAAGTCCGCTCATCCGGGGTTGAGCACGTTTCGAAGTCCACGCCGTGATCTTCGGAAGGATCGGTGCCGGCACCACGCGCGCCCGCGGCGTCAGGGCAGTGTCGTCGAAGATGTCCTGTCGTGTTCCGATGGTTGCGGGGGGTGGCGCCGGCGAGGCGGGCTTGGTCACCGTGGTCGCCGGCGCCGTCGTTGTGTCAGGTCTTCTCCTGGAGGGTGACGTTGACCTCGCGCGACTGGCCGTCCCGCAGATAAGTGATCTTGACCTGTTGGCCCGGCTTGGCGCCTCTGACCTGTCCGACGACGGTCTCGCCCGCGTCGACCGGCGTGTTGCCGATCTTCGTGATCAGGTCGCCCTGCTTCAGTCCGGCCTTCTCCGCCGGGCTTCCCGCGATGACCTGGCTGATCAGGGCGCCGGGCACATCGCCGGTCGCGTCGGTGACGCTCACCCCGAGGACCGCGTGACGGACCTTGCCGGTGGCGATGAGCTGGTCGGAGACCTGCTTGGCGGTGTTGACCGGGATGGCGAAGCCCACGCCGCCGCCGGCGGCGTTCGAGGCGATGGCGGTGTTGATGCCGACCAGCTCGCCCGCGGCGTTGACCAGCGCGCCGCCGGAGTTGCCGGGGTTGATCGAGGCGTCGGTCTGGATGGCGCCGCCGATCGTCGTGCCGGCGCTCTGCTGGCTCTGCTCCTGTCCCCAGCCGGGAGGGAGCTGCTGCCGCTGGTCAGGGCCGGTGGTGAGGGTACGGTCGAGCGCGCTGACGATCCCCGCCGTCACGGATCCGTCGAGGCCGAGGGGGCTGCCGATGGCCAGTACGGCTTCACCGACCTTGAGTGCGTCGCTGTCGCCGAGTGTCGCCTTGGTCAGCCCGGACACGCCCTCGGCCCTGATGACGGCCAGGTCGGTGGCCGGATCGGTGCCGACGATGCTCGCCTTGGCGGTCTTGCCGTCGCTGAACTTCACGCTCATCTGGCCGCCGCCCTGGCTCGCCCCCTCGACCACGTGGTTGTTGGTGAGGATGAGGCCGTCCTCCGACAGCACGACGCCCGAGCCCTCGCCGCTCTGCCCCTGGATCATCACCACGGTCGGCTGAACCTTGGCCGCGACGTCGGCCACGGTGAGCGGTCCGGAGGCCGGCTTGAGGACGGGACTGGGGGCGTGGCTGGTGATGGCGACGGGCGCGGGCCGGAAGGAGGTCACCGCGACGGCGCCGACCACCCCGCCGACGATCGCCATCGCCGCCAGCGCGAGCCCGGCCACCGCCTTCTGGCCGGCGGTGAAACGCGCCTTCAGGGTGGGCGCCGGCGGAGGCGGGGGCGGCGGCTGCTCCGTGACGATCGGGTCACGGCGGGGGAAGCCTCCGACGGTCGGTGGCGTGGTGCCGAACTGGCTCCACCCGCCGTTTCCCTGCGCTCCAGGGTCCTGCTCGTGAGGCTCGTGCGCGTTCATCTGTCATCTCCCTCAAGTTCTGCTGCCTCACGGTGCCAACTCCGGCGTAAGACCCGGCTAAGCCCTTGATCCCGGAACCGGGCCCGCTCCTCATGGCGGCCTTATCGATCCAGGTCGGGGCGGGTGTGCGTCCTCGATATCGATTTCTACATGTTGTCGAACCTGACCGGCCGAACCGGTGAGCCGGAGGTGCCGTCTCAGGGACGCGGGGTGGGGAGGGCGTCGCTGAGGGAGGTGAGCAGGAGGTGGCGCTGCAACAGGGTGAGGTCACCGACGCTGGTGCCGGGATCGATCTTGGCCTGGCGCAGGGTCTGCGTGATCTGGTCGGGGGTGTGCTCGGGCAGGGCGCGCAGGAGGGCGGTGGCGTCGGCGGTGATGGTGGTGGCGTCCCTGCGCGCCAGGAGTTGTTCGAGGGTGAGCCGCCTGGCGGTGACGGCGGCGCGTAGCTGGGCCTCGGACATCTGCCGAGGCAACGGGTCGAGGGGCGGTGCGGCTTCGACGGTCCGAGGGTTCGGCGCGGTGGCGAGGCCCCGGGCGGCGGCGACCGGTGAGGAGGATGCCGGCGGACGGTCGGCGAGCAGGGTCTGGGTGGCGACCAGCAGGCCGCCGATGGCGGCCACGGCGGTGGCGGCGAGGACGAGGTGGCGGCGGGTCAGCCGGCGGCTGTCGCGGGTGATGGTGAGTCCGATGAGGCCGGTACGCAGCAGTACGCCGGTCACCATGCCGAGCAGCACCGGCACGCTCTGGGCGGGCAGCGGCGCCACCGTCGCCAGCACGACGCCGGCCGCGGGAGCCAGGCAGGACAGGGTGAGCCAGGGGGCGGCCGGTCTGCGTGCCAGGTCGAGCATGGCGGTCAGGGCGAGCCCTTCGCTGGCCGAGTGGATCACCAGGGCGGCCACCACGACGGCGGACGCGGCCAGCGCCAGGGTCGCCCCCTCGATCATGCGGTGCAGCGACAGGGCGGCCGCGGTGCCCACACCGCCGTAGACGGCGGCGCTGACCGCCTGCTGGACCCGGCGGTGCAGGCCGGGCGCGTGCCGCCCGCCACCGGCCTTGTCGCCGTGCCTGTGCCCGCAGCCCTTACGGGTGAAGAAGGTGATGACCAGGAAGCCGAACGCGCCGGCCACACCCACCACCCACAGCGGCACGCCGGTGGCGTCGGCTTCGTGCCAGGCGTCGGGCAGCAGGTCGACCAGGGCGGTGATGAGCATCAGCGCCGAGGCGACGGCCAGCCAGACGCTGATCGTGGCATTCCTGCGGCGGGCCAGGGAGGCGCCGACCAGCGTGGACAGTGCCACCAGCACGACGGCGGCCCAGGTCGTCCAGGCGGGCGGGGCAGTGTCGAGGGCGGAGGCTTCCACGTGCAGGGCGGACAGGGTGTGCAGGGACACTGATGGCGGCGTCGATCCCCCGAGCGGCACGAGCATGACACGGCCTTTCCGGCGAGGGTGCGGGATTGGTGGAGGCGGTCGTCGCGTCGTGACACCGCGACGACGGACGGCACGAGCCGACGAGCCGGACCGTCCGTCAGTGACCGGCGGCCGGGTCGCGGGTGAAGGCGGGCGAATGTACGGTGATCGGCCGCTGCGAGGCCGCGTCATCGGCGCCGTGGCCGGGCGTGCGGCCGTGGGTGTCCAGGTCGGCCAGCGCGGCGCGCAGGTGGCCGAGCTGGGTGTGCAGGTGGTGCTGCAGGTTCCGGCCCTGGTCGGTGATGGCGCGTTCGAGCCGGTCGAGCTGTTCGTCAAGGGCCTGGTGGGCGGCCCGGGTCAGCGCGTCGGCGGCTGACGCGGCCTCGCGCCGCAGTCGTTCGGCGTCGGTACGGGCGTCGGCGAGGATCTGGCCGGCTTCCTGCTGGGCGGACTCAAGGGTTTCCTGGGCGCTGCGGTGTGCCGCCGCGAGCACGCCGGCGTCGGTGGGCGTGCTCGCGGGAGGGGCGGCGCCGAGGCGTTCGCGAAGCTGGGCGTTGTCCTGCCAGAGCAGGCTGAGCGTGGTCTCCACCTGGGCGAGGAAGGCGTCCACCTCGGCCAGGTCGTAACCGGAGCGCAGGCGGACGACCGTGAAGACCTGATGGTGCACCGCGGAGGCGGTCAGCAGGGCGAGCCGGCCGGGCGTGCCCGCCTGGAGCGGCGGTGTGGTGGCGCCGTCGAGGGCGGCGTGGCTGTGGGGGAGGTGGAGGCCACGGTCATGGTCATGGTCGTGGGGATGGTCGTGGTCTTCGTGCTCGGCGTGCATGGGGAACTGGTCCAGCCTTTCACCGTCGTCTCGATGTCGTGACTCGGCGGGCGCGGGGGCGCTCCGGCGTCGTTCCATGGACGAGCCGGAGCGGGATCGGCCGCGCGGGCGAGGTGACGGCCTGACCGCCGAGGGGCGGGCCGCCGTGGCGGCTAGGACGCGGTCGTGCCGTGGTCGTCGTGGCAGTGACCGGCGCCGCAGCCCTGGTCCTGCACGGTCGCCGAGGTGTGATCGTCGGCGCAGTCGTTCTCAGTGCCGGGGAGGCAGGGAGCCGTGGGGTGGTCGTGGGGGTCGGTCATCGGTGTTCCTTTCACTCGGTGGGTGCGTGTGGCTGCACCGGTGCAGGGGAACCTGTAGAGCGCCACCAGGTCCTGGGATTCTGACCGGCGAACTTCCACGTTGTGTAGTTGACGCATTACCGAAAGTTTAAACATCTGATCAGATGTTCATGAGTAAAGCCTGATTCCGGCGATCACTACCAAAGAGACCTTGACCTTCGGAGTTCTGGCGTCCAGCATCTGTGCATATGAACATTCAGTCAGATGTTACGGAGTGCGGGTCCCCGCTGCGTCTGGCCATCGCCCACGTCACCCACCCTCCGAGGAGCTCCAGGCATGTCTGAGCAGCAGGGTCACGACCACCGTCACGACGACGACCCCCGCGGACACGGTCATGGACACGGACACGGACACGGGGTGAGCGCGGACGCCGACCGGCGCTACCTGCGCGGCGCGCTCGCGCTGATCGCCGGCTTCATGGCCGTTGAGGTGGTGATCGGCGTGATCGCGGGTTCGCTGGCGTTGATCTCCGACGCCGGGCACATGCTCACCGACGCCATGGCGATCGTGCTGGCGCTGGTCGCGATGCGGATCGCGGCCCGGCCGCCGCGCGGCGGCTTCACCTATGGCCTCAAACGCGCCGAAATCATCTCCGCCCAGGTCAACGGCATCACCTTGCTGCTGCTCGCGGCGTACTTCACCGTCGAGGGCGTGCGCCGCCTGGTCGAGCCGCCCGCGGTCGAGGGCCTGTACGTGGTGGCGACCGGGCTGGCCGGCATCGCCGTGAACGTGGCCGCCGCCTGGCTGCTGTCGAAGGCCAACCGGTCGAGCCTCAACGTCGAGGGCGCCTTCCAGCACATACTCAACGACCTGTACGCCTTCATCGGCACCACCATCGCCGGCCTGGTCGTCTGGCTGACCGGCTGGAACCGCGCCGACGCCATCGCCGCCCTCGTGGTCGCCGCCCTGATGCTGAAGGCCGGCTGGGGCCTGGTCCGCGACGCCGGACGGGTGTTCATGGAGGCCGCTCCCGCCCGGCTGGACCCGGCCGAGGTGGGCCGCCAGATCGCCGCGACCGACACCGTGGTCGAGGTGCATGACCTGCACATCTGGGAGGTCACCTCCGGCTATCCCGCGCTGTCGGCACACGTGCTGGTCGTTCCGGGCGCCGACTGCCACGCGGCCCGCCTGGCCGTCGAACGGCTGCTGCGCGAGTGCCACGACATCGGGCACACCACGCTGCAGGTCGACCACGTCACGCCCGGCGGCCACGCCTTCGACGAGAGCGGCGCCCCGCGACGCCTGACGCCGCACTGTCCCGACCCGCACGGCCCCACGCATCACTCACCACGGCCCGACGACGCCCCGGTCGCGGCAACCGCCTCCGTCGCAGCCGACCACACGGCCGCGAACTGGGCCGCGACCTGCCATGACGGCGACCACGTCACGTGAGCGAAGGCACGGCCGCGGCCCTCGTCGGGGCCGTCCCGCCCGCCACCTCCGCCCGGGGATGACCCGATGACTCCCCGGCCGCCCCCGCCGACCCGTCGCGAGGCACTGCGTACGGGCGCGATCGCCGCGCTGGCCGCCGCGCTGGATCTCGCGCTCGCCGGACCGCCTGCCGCCCTGGCGTCCCCCTCGACGGCCGACTCGCGAAGCCTCGCCCCGACCGGCCGGATCCTGCTGCGCGGCGGACGCCTGCTGCACGGCACCGTGCTGCAGTCCTTCGCCTTCGACGAACGCGACAGGCACCTGTACGCCCTCCAGCTCATGCAGGGCGGCGTCCGCCTGGACGGAGAACGCCACGCCCGCACCCACGCCGAGCGCGTCCGGCGCGGCGATCTGTGCCTCAACCGCCTGTCCCTGGACGGCACCCGCACTGGAGCGATGCACCTGCTGGGTTTCGGGCACGGCGGCGCCCTGGGCGTGCAGCGGACCGCGGGCCGCGGCACCATGTTGTGGACCGAGTGGGACGCCAGCCCGGCCTCCGGCTACGGCCGCGGCATCTGCCGTTTCCCCTTCATCGACGACGCCGTCCTGACCCCGGACAGCCGGTGCCTGACCACCTGGCGGCCACTGCCCGGCTCGACGAGCAACGCTCCGGCCCTCGATCCCGACTCCGGCCGGTTGCTGCTGCGCTACAAGCTCGCCGGCGAGCCGCGCCTCCGGCTCGTGGACCTGCGTTGCACGGCCCCGGGCCACCTTCGCCCGCTCGCCGACCTGCCGCAGCCCGGCGCCGCCCTCGGGCTGCCGTTCCAGGGCATGGCCCTGCACGCCGACCACGCCTACCAGCTGCTCGGCAGCGCCTACGGCCCGGCCAACCCCGTGTCCTCGCCGGGGAACATCCGCCTCTACCGCATCCACCTGCCCAGCGGAAAGGTGGAGCAGCAGATCCTGGACCGCACGGCCAGGAACCTCGTCCCCCGCGAGCCCGAAGGACTCGCCGTTCTCGCGTCGTCCGGCCTCGGGCCGCTGCTGTGCATGGGCCTGACTCGAGGGCCGGTAGGGGACAAGTCCTTCTCCCTCTACGCGCGCCCCCTCGGATGAGTGAGACAGGGCCCGCTTACGGCATCCATATTCTACGTGCTGTAGAAGTTCTACGACTTGTAGAAGCACGTGGGTCGGAGGTGGCGGATGGGCAAGAACGCCGAGGGCACGCTGAAGGAGCGGCTCTCCGCGCTGCAGGCCGAGCAGCGGCGCGCGGAGCGCCGGCGGCGGGTCGTCATGATCAGCGCCACAGTGGTCGTGGCCGCCGGGATGGCCACGGCGGCCACGGCGTTCGTCCTGGACGACCGGGCCGGACGATCGCTGGACGCGGTCCAGACGATCAACGTGACCAGCCGCAACCACACCGACAAGGTCGTCAGCTACCCGCAGGCCCCGCCGGTCGGCGGCGACCACGCGCCGGAGTGGCAGAACTGCGGCATCTACGGCAAGCCCCTGCGCAACGAGAACGTCGTCCACAGCCAGGAGCACGGAGCCGTCTGGATCGCCTTCCGGCCGGGGCTGCCGAAGGACCAACTGGACATCCTCTACAAGCAGGCCCAGGGACGCGACTTCGTCGTGCTGTCGCCGTACCCGGGGTTGTCCGCGCCGGTCGTGCTCAGCGCCTGGGGCAAACAGCTCAAGCTGGACGACGCCGGCGACCCGCGGCTGACGGCGTTCCTGCGCGCCAACATCAACGGCCCCGGGACGCCCGAGCCGGGCGCGTCCTGCAGCGGCGGGATCGGGGAGCCGTCGGCATGAGGTTCCCGGCGTTCCTGCGGCGGCGCGGGGTCCTGGTGGCGGTGACCGCCGTGCTGACGCTCGCGCTGTCCGCCCTCGGCCTGCGCCTCTGGTACGCGGGCCCGCCCGGGGACGCGTCGCTGGAGGCCGGATTCGCCCGTGACATGCAGGCCCACCACGCGCAGGCCGTACAGATGGCACTGATCGTCCGCGACCGCACCACCGACCGCGAGGTCAGGACCCTCGCCTACGACATCGCGACCACCCAGCAGCAGCAGATCGGGCAGATGTACGCCTGGCTGGACCTGTGGGGCCTGCCCCAGGCGTCGCTGGAACCCCGCATGGCCTGGATGCGCCAGGGCCACCGGAACATGCCCGGAATGGGACAGCAGTCCGCCCAGATGCCCGGCATGGCCACCCGCGACCAGCTCAAGCAGCTGGAACAGGCGAACGGCAAGGAAGCGGAGACCCTCTTCCTGCGCCTGATGATCCCGCATCACCAGGGCGGCGTGCAGATGGCTCAGGCGGCGCAGGCGAGCGACCAGCCGCAGGTGAGACGCATGGCGAAGTCGATACTCGCCGCCCAGAAGGCGGAGATCGAGCTGATGCGCGCCATGCTCACCGCCCGCGGCGCGGCCGGGACGGCGCTGGGGCAGGCCGGGTCGCCGTCGCCGTCCTGGCGGGCACGCCCTCGCCATCCTGTCGAGCTGCTTCGCCTCGGCCATCGTGCTTTGCCTGCCGCAGACCCGCGGCCTGTTCAGGTGGGCGCTCGAACCCCGCCTGACCTGGCTCCACCGCCGGCCGGCCAAGGAGCCGCCGGCTACCAGCCGACCTCGTCGCAGCCGGTGTGGCCCTCCGGCTCCACCTGCAGGGTCGCGTGCGCGACGCCATGACGGGTGCGCAGCAGGTCACGGGCCTGGTCGAGGACGGAGTGGTTGTCGCTCTGGTCGCCCGTGACGAGGTGGGCGGTGGCCACGTTCATGCCGGAGGTCAGCGTCCACAGGTGCAGGTCGTGCACGTCGCGCACGCCCTCGATGGCCGCCAGGTCGGCCGCCACGACGGAGGCGTCCATGCCCTCGGGCACGTGCTGGCCGAGCACCGCGAACACCTGCCGGCCGAGCGAGATCGCCCGCACGGCGACGAACACGCCGATGGCCAGCGCGATGACCGTGTCCCAGAACACCTGGCCGGTCGCCGTGATCAGCCACCCCGCCGCGATGACGCCCACCGAGCCCGCCGTGTCGGCCACCACCTCCAGGTACGCGCCCTTGACGTTGAGGCTCTCACTGGCGCCGGACCGCAGCAGGACCAGGGCGATCAGGTTGACCACCAGCCCGAGCGCGCCCACCACGAGCATCGGCCCGGAGGACACCTCGGCCGGGCCGCCGATCCTGCCGATCGCCTCGGCGACCACGTACACGGCGACGCCCAGCATGAGGATCACGGCCAGCAGCGACGCGAACACCTCGGCCCGGTAGGAGCCGTAGCTGCGCCGGCCGGTGGTGTCGGGGCGAGCGGCGATCCTGGTGGCGACCAGCGCCGCGCCGAGCGTGACGACGTCGGCGGCCATGTGCCCGGCGTCCGACATCAGGGCCAGCGACCCGGAGATCAGCCCGTAGGCCAGCTCGACCAGGAAGAACGCGCCGATCAGGACGAACGAGACCGCCAGCCGCCAGCGGTGCCGGGCCCCGGCGTGCCCATGCCCGTGACCCACGCCCATCAGCGTTCGCCCTCCCGCTCCGGGTGGATGGCCTCGGTGTGCTCGGTGTGGGCCAGCGCCAGGTCCAGCAGCATCCGTACGTGCGGATCCTCCAGCCGGTAGTAGGCCATCCGGCCCGAACGGCGGGCGGCCACGATGCGATGGGCACGCAGCAGGCGCAGCGCGTGGGAGACGGCCGACTCGCTCTGCCCGGTCACCGCCGCCAGGTCGCACACGCACAGCTCGCCGTCCAGCAGGGCGACCAGCAGCTTCAGCCGGTTGGGGTCGGACAGCAGGCCGAAGATGTCAGCCGTGTCGGTGAGGTCCTCGGCAGCGGGCATCCGCTCGCACACCGCGGACACCCGGTCGGCATCCACCACCTTGACGGCACACCCGTCCACCATCAACACATTCTCAGCTGAAGAACTGTTCATATGTGTATTCTGTCGCCTATGCGGCGAATGTCAACAACGCGTGAGCAGGGCAACAGCCGCATCCAGGGGAGCCCGTCGTTCAGCGCGCGCAGGCCAGCAATTCGCCGAGCAACTCCACCAATCGCAAGCGGATGGTGCGTGCCACCTCATCCCCGGGCAGGCCGACCCTACGAGCTGCGGCATGTGGCAGTCTCCGCCGTGGCTGAAGCGGGGGTGTACTAGCTGTCGGCCCCGGCCAAGCTGGCCGTCACATCCTGCGGAGAAGTCGGTGTCGATCATTACGCCTTCTATTTTGAACATTGTGGTGGTTACTTCAACTCCGTGATGCTTGAGCAAGTAATACAGCTGATCGGCCGGTGCCGTAAAGGTTGTAATGGTTCGTCAGAGGTTGCGGGTGGGCGGCGTTCTCACCGGAATCCATGTCCTTGTTCTGCTGTCTGAGGACGTCGGCGGGATCCGAATGATGTAGTGGGCCCTTTTCCCAACTCGCTGGATGCGGATGAGCTCGGCCGGGAGGATGAGGGATTGAGCGGACAGCGGGATCGAGGAACGGCGAGACGGCAACGAGGCTCCCGGTGGGGCATCGGATCTTGGTCGACCGGGATACCGCTTCCATCCGGAAGCATGACGCCAGGGACAGCGGCGTGGCAGTGTGAATCAGAAAGAATGTGAGCCTTGCCGGGCATGGCATGCGTACCACGTCGATGGGAGGTCTTCATGGCTACTCGTGCCGAGTTGGTGAACGCGTTGCGCCGCGCGCAGGAAGTATCGGACCAGCACTGGCATTCCCTGGATCGGCCGATGTCGCAAATGTCGAGCGGGCGTACGTGGACGGGGCCGGCCGCCGACAGGTTCGCCGAAGACCTGGCTCATCAGCGTGCGGAGATGTGGCGGGGGCTTCGTGGGATCATCGATCACCTGAACGAGACGATCTCCACCTTGACCGTGATGAGGTCGAGAGACGAATGACTTTCTCCTCGATCGATCCCAGGGAGATGCATCAGCTTGGATTTGGCGTGCAAAACGCAGGAAAAGGGCTGGCCGAGTGTGCCGCACAGCTCCGAGCGATTCTGAACGAAGTCGAACTTACGCACCCTGCAGTGGCGTCACTCGGCCAGATAGGGCAGTGGCTGACGGAGCAGGCGCCTGACCTCTACCGACGGCGTGACCTCGCGTACGAGGCTGAGAAAGTCGACGTGGACGTGTTCGGCAACCCACTCCCTGGCAAGGTCGTTCCTCCCGGCATGACCCGGATCGATGAGTCGAGAGTGATCCCGGCCAAGGTCCGAGCCGAGGCGGCGCAGGCGGCCTCACTGGTCCCCGCCGCCGCACGCGGAGAAGCGGACGCGCGGGAAAAGCTCGCCGCCTATGAGGGGCGAGTGTCCGACCCGCAGTTCGCCGCGGCTCTCATCGAACAACTCGGCCCGCGCGGCCTCTTCGAGATCCCCGCTGTCATGGGGACGCGAGTGCGCAAGGCACTCGATGCCGATCCCGACTCGGCGGACGGTATCCGGCGCCAGAACCGCGATGTCCTGTCCATGCTGAGCAGGGCGCTCGCCACAGCCACCGACGTAGCCAACACTGTGCACGTCGGCCGGAAGTTCACGGAGGAGTTGAAGCGGCAGGGGCGCACGGAGATCCCGGCTCCTGACATGGGAGGGCTGACCAACCCGGGATATTGGTCGCTCGGGCAGATCCTCGCGGCGGCACCCGGCCAGGTCTACAGCGAGTGGTTCATGAAAACCATCGGCCAGGACATGATCCGCTGGGATCGCGACTACCTGAAGGCGCATGGCACGCGGTTCCTGCCCAAGGACACCGACGTCTACAACCTGCCCGCTCCCATTGACACACGGCCGTTCCGGGAATCCTCCGTCGTGGGCGCCGTCGATCCGATCGCCGCGTTGATGAAGGTCGCGGGCTCGTCGCGAGAGCGTGCCCAGGCATTGCTCGACGACAGGGACCTGATGAAATACCTGTTGAGTGAGCGGCGCCCGCAATGGGAAATGGGCGACCTCGGCGAATCGCTGGGCAACGCCATGGAAGCCGCCATGGCGGGGCACGATGCCGATTCCAAGCGACTGGTCACCTGGGCTACTCAAATACTCGCCGACCAGGTGATGTCGGGGGTGTCGGTCAACGACACGGGGGATCTCGAGATCAAAGATCCATCGGAGTTCGACCAGCTCTCCGGCATCCGCGACAACATGGGCCGCATCCTGACCGAGCACTCCGACGACGTCGTGTTCTCCTACTTCATCGCCCCGAAAAGAGATGAAGGCAGGCCGACGGGCAGTGACGAGGGAAGGATCACGGCGCGCTTCAACCCGACCGACCTCGATCTCGTCATGCTCGACGTGGCCGCCGATGCCCAGGGCTACGAGGCTCTGCTGCACGGGCAGATCGCGGACATGCGGGGCAAGATTGATGAAGCGCTGGCGACAGGTAACGGAACAGCCCTGGAAAACGCGATCAAGCTCAACTCCACAGCTCTAGGGCATTTGCTGGAGGCACGCAAGATGGCACTTGTCAGCCGAGGCAAGGAGGCGGACGCGGCTGATGAGCAGTTTCGGAAGCTGATCGAGGCCGGAATCGGCCTCGTCCCGGTTCCCTTCGCCGATAAGGTCGGCAAGGTGGGGGTCAAAGCGGTCGGCACCATCTATGAGAGTTTCGTGCAGGACGGATACAAGAAGGCCGGGGACTGGCTCGTGAAAAGCACAGGCTCCTCCGGCGGCCAAGCGTCCAAGGCATTCAGCGAGGCCGCAACGAACGACTTGGCTGCCCAAGAGCTGGTGAAACAGATGCTCGCATCGTCCACCGTGGCTCATGAAGCTTATGACCATAAGGATCTCAAGAGATCCTTTGTGATCGGCGATCCACCACGGGTAAAGGACCCGCGTGACATGAACCAGGACGAGTACGAAAGCTTCCTGCGCTGGATGGCCGACAACACCTCGGTGCCGGCCGACTTCACCGAAGCAAAGGAAGGCGCCTCCACAGGAGTCAAGGCCTTTCACGACAACATCAAGGCTCTCGAGAAGAAACTCGAGGCCGCGGAGAAATGAGCAGGCTGCCAGGATGGCTCTGGGGGGTCGCCGCGGCCGCCTTGATCGCCGGGTGCGCGCCGGACAAGCCCGTGGCCACCCCGACGCCTGATCCAGTGCCCACGCGTGGCACCGTGGCTGACCGGGCCCCCTATCTCTGCTATTTCATCCCGCAGACGGCGGTGGCCGACCTGACGGGCTACACAGGTCCGTACAAAGCGGGTGACGACAAACGCGACGCGGTTGGGTACGACTGCGTCATCTCGAACGAAGAGCAGAGCCTGTTCATCACCAGTTACGATGTCACACGCCCTCGGAAGACCATCGAGCAGTATCTCAAATGGGCGCAGGAGAGTGATCCGGCCGAACTCCCCGAGAAGCTGGGCAAGGGGTTGATCGCCGACTTCGAGATCCGGGCCAATCCGTACCGGACGGTGGAAGCCTGGTTCCGCTGTGGTTCCAACAACTCGCTCATCACCATTACCGTCAAGAGGAATCCGGCACGGGACCAGGACCACGATCTCGTTCAGCTCATGGAGATCGCTCAGCGGCGATTCGCCGAACGGTTCAGGTGCGAGCCCAGTGGCTCGCCGCCGGGCGATTGACTCACTGAGCCGTTTTCATCCCCGTGCGGTGAGTTGCTGATCACAGCATCATCGCGAGGTTGACGTTCGCCTGATGACATGGCGAAACCCCTGGTAGACG